>NZ_KV792000.1:202753-442984 GCF_001808035.1 Proteus sp. HMSC14B05
AAGATGTTTTAGATAAAAAGTATGATTTATTTAAAGCTAAAGATAGCTCCTTCTATATTTATATATGGAATTATGGTGATGGATATTTAGAAGAAGGAAAATACGATCGATTATGTTTTACTGAAATTAAAAGTAACAAAAAATGTATAGAAAAAGATAAAGTGATGTCAATAATGTATTCTTTAAATGAAGAGGAAATTAGGATAGGTAATTCTGAATATATTAAAGATAAAAATGGTTCTTTTATAAAGAAAGACAAGGATACTAATACAACTATCACAGTAGTCCCTAATGCATAACTTGGTCACAAGTGGTGATAATAGCTTATTCACATTTTATGCTTAAAAATATATTTTGCTGTTTATATTAAAAATATAACGCTAAATCTTTGTGAAACAATGCGAAGTTATCGTGTTTCGTCTCCATGTTTGCCCAATAGCTTCTATGAGAATTTTTTATTAATTATTGAGTTAAGTAATATTATCCATTGCAACAGGGCGCTGTTTTTCATCTAAGTAGTAGTGAATGCCGGCCTCAATATTATCTTCACCTTCATAGAAAACGTTAAAGCGGGTGCGTTTTCCATCGTGATAGGCAATCACAGCGCTACCGCCTTTTCCTAAGCAAAATTGCTGAAGATGCCCTGTTGAGATACACACGCTGTTATCCCCAGATACAGAGAGTGTGCAGTTATCACCTGTGTTGATAGCAATGGCGTTATCGCCAGTAACAGTAATATGTGCTAAATCACCAGTATTGGTGACTTTTGTACGGGATTGAGTCGCATTAATAAAGTTTCTTATACCACTATTGGCAATATGCGCCCCTTGACCAGAAGCGTAAATTTTAACATCGTTGCCACTATTACAAATACGAGAGCGTCCTCCTAAGCTACCAATACGACATTGATCTGCCGTATTACTGATCTTTCCAGCAAATCCGCTGTTGATTAATTGGTTACTATAACCAGTGTTAGCAATACTGTTTTCATCACCGGAAAAGGCGACAATATTATCACGACCACATAATGCGAGGGCGGTATTAAATTGCTGGCTTTTGACAATCAGTTGATGCCATTCGGTAGAAAACTGAATGTTTTCGTCGCTAGATTGCGGTTGGTGATAGGGTAAACGTTGTAATGTCACACCGGTTTGTTTTTCATTGCCTAACAGGGACAAGATGTTTTCTATCACTTCTTGTTCCTGTTTGGCAAAAGAGGACTGACTAAAATGACGCAGATAAATATATTGAATTAAGCTTTCTATCCATTGTGTTTGACGTTGTTTTATCAATTCATTATGGATAGCACGGTAAGTACCTCCATGGGGAAAATAACGCAAAAACCAACGATAAAGTGAACTTGAAACATGCAGTTGGCGTAAGTCTTCTTTGGTTAGTGTGATATTTTCCTGTGAAGGGACTGACATATAAGCTCCTTGATCCATCTATTTATTAGTGTCTATGGTAGCCGTCAACCATACTGCGAAAGGTTTGGAATGGCGTTCTTCCGGTGGTACACAGGTAAAGGTGACCAAAGATAAAAAAGACACTACACACGGCTAGTATTTGGTGAATTATTAATAACCAAGCTTTAAATAGCACAGCATCAGCAGGGATAAACATGGGATTTTGCAGTAAGATCCCAGTGATTAAAAGTAATGGTACTAATGCATACATCACACCTAAATAAGCCATTTGTTGCAGTGGATTAAATTTAACCTTGGGAGTGGCTGGAAAAGGATGATCTTCCCCCTTAATAATGCCGTAAAGATAAAAACGCGTTTGCATTAATACTCGTTGCAACCAGTTTTTACTGTCAATACGGTAAAATTTACCATTGCCACCAACAAGATTAATTAACACAAAGGACAACCAGCATACTAAGAGTAGATAACCACAAATTTCATGCACATTGACGAGTAACGCCGTGTCATGTGCCGAGAGTAGGGCGAAATGGTTAATCCCGCCACTGAGAAGGAGTAAGATAAATAAAGTTGCATTACTCCAATGCCATAAACGTACCGCTTTTGAGTAAAGATAGAGTTTCTCTTCTTGATGATGCTCTCCATGGGGTGTGGCAAAGCGGTAACGTAAAAAACCATGAAGTGCGAGTACAAGTAGCATGCCGACAAATAATACGCCGGCAACAATTAACCAAAGTGGCAAATAGTCCGGTGTATAGATTAAGACATACTGTTTGAGTGAGGCTTGAAATTGTGCTGCATTTGGCATGATATTTATTGCACTCATACGTTATCTCCCCCTTGTACATGAGGTCCAACACGTCGATAAAGATGCGGTTTTCCTACTCCATCAAGTTGATAGAGATAGTAGTCATGTGTTTTTAGCCATTGCTGAATTTGTGGGCTATCTTCTCTACCAAAGAGTAGGGCGTTTTGTGGGCAAGCGCTGACACAAATCGGTGGGAACCCTTTTTGTAATCGAGACTCAAGACAAAAGTCACATTTATCAGCAACATGTGTTACGGGATTAAGATAACGAACTTGGTAAGGACAGGCTGATATGCAATAACTACAGCCAATACATTTCTCTTTATTAACGCGAACAATACCATTGCTTTCATCGCGCCAAGATGCGCCCGTAGGACAAACCGAGATACAAGGAGCATCTTCACACTGCTGACATGAGTGTCTAAAAAAATGGTACTTATCGTTATCTTCTTTTAAGCTTAATGGAATGTGTGCAATATCCATTCGCGCCATTCCGGTTGGTACTTTATTTAATCGACGGCACGCTGTGGCACAAATATTACAGCCATTACAGCGTGTTTCGTCATGGATCATGGCATAGCGTATCGGTTTTTTATCTGTGGCTGCCGCTAAGGTACTCCCCAGTGGCGCACTGAAAAAGATCACAGAACCTATACCTGCTACAAATTTACGGCGAGAAACACGCATTATTTTTGCTCCTCAATCTGATGCTGTTGTAATACCCACAGAACATTTCGTCGACAGGGTAGAGCATTAAGGATTTTCATATTGTTCTACCTCCAGCCATTCTGTTAACCCTCTCGCCTTGCCATAACTCATTAGGGTGCTACTAAATAGGTAAGGGGCATTGTTAGAGGCGAATATTTGCTGAATATCTTGAAAATCAGGGTGAGTTTTCATCAGCGTCAATGCATCGTCTATTTCTGCAGCGGTGTAATAAAAAGGCTCCGACATCAACATGCTTTGCTTCAATGGACGAGGGTAGGTTTCGCATTCAAAGCGAACTAAACCTGCAATGGCAGTGCAAATATCGGTATATCTATTGAGAAGCTGTAATTGTGCATAGTTATCTGACATAACAGTGTCAGAATAGAAATAATCTTCACCATTATGTGTTAAATAAGTAATATCAACGAAAGCGTCCTCGTTCAACGCGACTCTTAATTGCATTACCTCTTCTTCAGAGAGTGAATAAGGCGCATCATACAGCGTGGAAATAGCTAATAGTTCACCTTCTTTTGAACATTGACGGATTGCATTGGCTAGATGTTGTTCAGCCGATAATTGCGCGATATCTTCAATTTGTTCTTCTGTAGTATCCGTTAAGGTGTGAGTACCATGCCCAATACCTCTCTCTGATAACGGCAATAGCCAACGACGAAGAGAAATATCCGGTTGTTCTAAAATAATATCAGCATCATGAGCAATATCAGGTGGTATAGAGGCTGATGCATTCTGTTTATTCATCATGATCTCCTTTACCTATTAATTGGGTAATAAGCCACGTGATGCTAAATCGTCAGCAACATCTTGTAATCCAAGGCGTACTAAAGTTGCTTTTGTTGGACAGCCTAATTGTGGATCCCAGCCCATTTCTTCATAAAATAGGGTGAGAGAGAGTTGCATATCTTCTCTATCCATTTTGTCTGTCCCTTCCGTAAAGACAGGAATATCAGGATCTTTATCAAATACCCATGAACAGATTTGGTCATGCTCATTACGCATATCCATTGTGTTCATTAACTTAACCGTGTAAGCACGATGTAAAGTGAAGATGCGTTCTGAGGCTAAATCAAGATCTTGAGAAGTAGTTGGTTCACCGGTAATGGCAGTGAAAAATTTTGCTTCCATATCTAAATCGCCACGATAGTTGCGGCTTTTATGAGGTGATACGGTCATTGGCCATACCCAGTTACATAATGTCACGGCATCATGTAGGCAACTACGCAAAATGGTCCATTTGGTATAGGCAATTTTTGCTTTATTAATCGGCGTGTAGTTTTTGGTTTCATCAAAAGCATCACCAGAGCCAAATAGTTCACCTGCAATCTCTTTTTGTAATTTTAGCGGTAAACCACTACCGATATAGTTGATATGAGTATGTGTCATCGCATCGCGGTTAAACATACAGTTGACGATGGAGCCTACTTGAGCAGAAGCTTCATTTGCATGGTGAATAGGGAAACCCATCGGTGACCAAAGTTTATTTTTCTTATTACCCCAATATTCCTCACCTAAATTCCAGCGTTGTGCAATTAAATAAGAGCCATCAGCAAGGTGACTAAATTCACCTTTACGATGGGCTAAGCGGTAATAGAAATCTTTGATAAATGCGGGATCACCTTCTTCAAGTTTATCCCAAGGAATATCGTTATACTCTTCTTCAGAAAGAACGCGTTTAAAAACGCCGTGGGTATAGCAATAAGTAAAGTCACGATGAAGCTGACCGTAGTTGCACCATAAGCCCATATCATCAAAAATATTGAGGCCGACAAGATTACCAACAACATTGGCATCGCCTTTTTTCTCAATATCTTTCGGGCCATTAGGGAAAATGGTGGTATGAACAAAGTTGGCGACACAAGTGTTTCCGCCTGTTTGAGGTACGCCAAATTTTTTCGCTTGCGGGACATTAAGTTGTGACATACAGCGAATAGGGCATGAGTGGCATCCCCCCATTTTTACCGTGTATTGTTCTGCTTCTGGGCCAAGATCGAAGGTTGATTTCATGGTTCTAAAGCCGACAGTATTGGCATTGCCCGGTGGGATCTCCCCTGTTTCAATGGGGCCACCTTCAGCCGCTCCCCAATAAAGCCCTTTACGTGCAGTCCAGCGTGAACCCGGATGTGAATACTCTGCCCAAGATTGCGGGGTACTTGGTACGACGTGATTATTATTTGCGCCAATAAGTTGTGTCATCATATAGTCGTTAAGCTCTTTTAATGCTTTACGATCGGCAACATTAACGCCACGGCTTCCTTCAACCACAATCGCTTTTAATTTTTTAGCACCAAGTACGGCACCAATTCCAGCACCACCACTGTGGTTACGACTATTGATAAGTCCTGAAAGAGGGACAAGGTTTTCACCCGCAGGGCCAATAGCAGCAACACACGCTTCAGGGCTTGTTTGAGCACAAAGTTCTTCTGTTGTTTGACGAGTTCCTTTTCCCCATAAAAAAGAGGCATCTTCAATGGAAACTTGGTCATCATCAATATGGATCCACACGGGTTTATCTGCTTGACCTTCAATGATCAACGCATCATAGCCGGCAAATTTCATCCATGCGGCAAAAAAGCCTCCCATATGGGCATCAACCACTAAATTACCGCGAGTAAAGGTTGAAAGAGAGGTGATATTGACGCGAGAGCTACAGGGTGCGCCTGATCCTGTTAGCGGGCCTACCGCAAATACCACTTTGTTTTCTTCATCAAAAGGTTTTACACCGGGTGCAACTTCTTCATACATAATTTTGTAGCCAAAGCCCATACCACCAATTAAGGATTTGTATTGGCTTGAGCTTTCGCGAGAGATGGCACCAGTAGTTAAATTAATTCTTAGTATATTGCCAGTCCAGCCGTTAATCATAATATTGCTTCCTAATCTAAAGAGGGGTCAATGAGGTGAATGCTAAGAAAAATCAAACGGTAATTTCTTTCCATTCAATAATGTGCAATGCCCCTGTTGGGCATGCTGAAGCGCATTCACCACATAAATTACATTTACCGGATTTTTTCGTTTGTGGATTGACGGTTGCCATCATCCACGGGCAAGCTGTTGTACAAGCGGCACAGCCGATACAACGACGAGTATCAACGACAATACAGCCAAACTCTTCTTGATAACGGATAGCTTTTACTGGGCAGACGTTCATACACTCGGGTGTTTTGCATTGGCGACAAGTATCAGTGGTAAAGTTTAAGTCGCCATATAAGCCCCCTCCAGAGCCAATACCTTTATCACCAAAATAGAAATGACGATGGATTTTAGTACGGGAGAAGAAAGAGCCAACGCTACCATCATTCCATGTTGTACATGCTGTTTCACAACGATGACAGCCAGTGCAACGGGCACGATTAGTCACTAATACACCTTTAGGTGTGGTTGTCAGTTGAATAACGCCACTGTCTATTTCTTCTTGCTTACAACCTAAAAGAGAAAGTAGTGCGGGTGCTATGGTGATCCCTGCCAGCCCTTTACCGGATATTCGCAGAAACTCTAGTCTTGATAGTCCAATATCTAATATAGGACGATGATGTGTATCAGACATTAATATTTATCTCCGCTTAACTAATTTAAATAAGAAATAAGTTGTGATGATAAATGTGTTCTTTTCTCTACTTGTTTTTCGTTGTATATAAAATATAATAACGATTGATTTAGAATAGATATAATAGTTATCAACACTTTTTATTACTGAAAATAGCTTGTGGTGAATTGTTAAATATTTGTATTTACAATATGTTACATTCGGTTTTTACGTATTTTTCATTAACCATTATGATATTGTGGTTATTAAAAAATTTATTCTGTGACTGCAATCATAGAAATAAAATTAATTATCGTTAGTTAAAAAATTAAATTAAGTGATTATTGTTCTTATCTGTAATTACGAAGGATAATTAATATTGTTTATATATATTCTATTATTTAAATAGAATATAAAGACATTTGTTCTTATATTACGTTTGAAATTATTATTTTAATGGTAAATTGATATTTAATATTAATTATTTATTTAATGAAAAATGAATCTTGATTATTATTAATAAAAAAAGATATTAATAAATTGTAAAACAGTGACGAGATCATTTTTATAAAAAAAGAAACCTTGTCTAATAAAGAGAAGGTTTCTTTTGCCAATGGTATTATATGATTTTATGGTTAGTAGCCCACGGCTTTACCTGCTGGACGTCGAACATCATTTGAACCATAAAGATAACCTTCGCGTATCGCCCCTGAAACAGCAGAATCATTACCTGACGAAGCAGGGATCACTCCTTGTTCTCCTGGAAGGCCGACCATAATCAATTCAGCCGCGCCCCATGGCGTTTGTTCGACCATTTTATATCCCATGGCAGAAAGTTTTTCTAAGGTATCTTTTGATAATCCTCGTTGTTCATAATAAACCTCATCAGGTAGCCATTGATGATGAATTCGAGGGCTATTGACGGCTTCTTGGGGGGACATACCAAACTCAATAATATTAAGTGCTGTTTGTAAGGTGATTGAGATAATACGAGAGCCTCCCGGTGAGCCTAATACAAGAAAGGGTTTGCCATCTTTAGTCACAATGGTTGGACTCATTGAGGACAGTGGACGTTTTAATGGGGCAATACTATTTCGTTCACCTTGTACTAAGCCATAAAGATTTTTCTCGCCAACTTTAGTTGTAAAATCATCCATCTCATTATTGAGGAAAAAGCCAGTCCCCGGGGCGATAACGACAGCACCAAAACGACCATTGATGGTGTAAGTGGTTGAAACGGCATTACCATCTTTATCAATCACCGAATAATGTGTGGTTTCAGGGCTTTCATGAGGTGCAATTCCGGGTTGTACCTTTTCTGATGGGGTGGCTTTATTCGGTGTAATTTGTTGGCGAAGCTCTGCGGCGTAGGTTTTACTTAATAACTTTTCTGTTGGATTGTTTATAAATTGCGGATCGCCTAGAAAGGTGTTTCTATCCATATAAGCATGACGCATAGCTTCTGTGAGCGTGTGAACATATTCGGCAGAGTTAAAACCCATCGATTTTAGATCGTAGCCTTCTAAAATATTCAGTGTTTGGCAAATAGTGACGCCCCCTGAACTGGGAGGAGGAGCAGAGATAAATTCATAACCTCGATAAGTACAGGTAATGGGAGGTGTTTCGGTAATAGTGAAGTTCGCAAAATCTTCTTTGGTTAATAACCCATTATGCTGTTTTGAAGCTTGTTCTACTTTTTTAGGGATTTCCCCTTGATAGAAAGTATCAGCACCTTGGTTGGCGATAAGTTCAAGCGTATTGGCTAAGTCCGTTTGAATGAGGCGATCGCCAGGCTGCCATGGTGTTCCATCAGGCTTTAAGAAAATTTTTGCTGATTCAGGATCTTGTTTAAATCGCTCTGTGGTGGTGTCTAATACGTCAGTATCAGCACGGGTTAAAATATAGCCTTCTCTGGCTAGTTTAATAGCGGGAGCCATCACTTCTTGGCGTGAAAGTGTGCCATATTTTTCTAATGCAGCATCAAGTCCTTTCACTGTACCCGGCACCCCTGAGGCAAGATAGCCGTATAGGCTTGCCTCTTTAATCAAGTTACCGTCTTTATCTAAATACATATTTTTAGACGCTGCCGTAGGCGCCGTTTCACGAAAATTAATAAAGGTATTGGTGCCATCAGCAAGGTGTATGGTCATAAAACCACCACCGCCAATATTTCCACAACAAGCATTTACCACAGCTTGTGCATAGCCAACAGCAACAGCTGCATCAATGGCATTCCCTCCTTTTTGTAAAATATCTTTCCCTACTTGTGAGGCTAAATGTTGTGAAGAGACCACCATACCTTGTTGTGCTTCAACCGCTGGCTCATAGGCGGCATAGAGTGCAGGTGAAAAAAGTGTGGTAAGTAACAGCAGGTGCATTTTTTTTATAGTAATCATGATTATATCCATTAATAACAGTGGGTTAGTTTCAATAGAGATAAGTGAAAGTAGGTGTGTATACGCTAGTATTAATGTGGTTAACAATTACGTAACAATAAGTATAGAGAGAAGTTATTAATGACGAGAATTTTTTTTGAAGAGATGATCACAAAATCATCTTTAAGTGAATAAATAATAATGTTATGTACAAATAGTAATCTTAATAAATTGAGTTGAAAGGCAAAAGAATAGATGGAGTATTAATAAAAAAGCCTGTTTTCACAGGCTTTTAGCAAATATTTGTTTAGCTTACTGGAATATTACAGTTTGCCTGAGTTCGCTTTCAGATATTTAGCAACACCGTCTGGAGATGCGCCCATACCTTCTTGGCCTTTTTCCCATTGTGCAGGGCAAACATCACCATGCTCTTCGTGGAATTGTAGTGCATCAACCATACGGATCATTTCGTCAATATTACGGCCTAATGGCAGGTCGTTTACCACTTGGTGACGAACGACACCTTCTTTGTCGATCAGGAATGAACCACGTAGTGCAACACCCGCTTCTGGATGTTCGATACCGTATGCTTTAATGATATCGTGTTTGATATCAGCAACCATTGGGTATCTTACTTCACCAATACCGCCATCATCGATAGCTGTTTTACGCCATGCGTTATGTACGAATTCTGAGTCCATAGAAACGCCGATGATTTCAACACCACGTTTTTGGAACTCTTCAAAACGGTGATCAAATGCAATCAGTTCTGAAGGGCAAACAAAAGTGAAGTCCATTGGCCAGAAGAAAATAACCGCAGGTTTGCCTTTGATAAATGAATGCAGGTTGAAATCATTAACAATTTCACCGTTACCTAAAACAGCAGCTGCTGTGAAATCTGGGGCTTTGCGAGTAACCAGAACCATAATGTACTCCTGTAAATTGAAAGAGTTTATACTCGTCATATTTCAAGTTGTCGCGTTGTTGACTGCGTTCATTCGCACTAGTCACATACCTTTGTATGCCCCTAGTGACTCATTCACTTGCCATCTAGCTACATCTCGAACTATTTAGAGTAATTTAAGGGGATGCCCTGTTTTTAAATTTAGGGTGATGCCCTGTTTTTAAATGATGCATACAGCATAAATAATCAATCGTTATTGATAAAATCATACAGAACAATCTATTTGATAGGTTATAACGATGAATTTTATACAACAAAAATGACTTATTTATGACTCCTTGTATAACTATCTATTCTAATCAACTTTATAAATGAATACTACGCTTGTTAACGGATCGTTACCAATAAAAAGATAAATTGACGTAGTCTCTGTTTGCTCGATTCAATGTAATGCTTAATCATGACAAACAGATGAATAAAAAGAGCCTTAATGTATCAGTCATCCAGCTGATGATGTTGTGCTCTTTCTAACAATTGTGGATAAAATTGCCAAAAAATCTCACTTAACTCTTTATAATGCGTTTCTAGTGCAATATAAGAGCCTGCAAGCGCACTTAAACGCGGTCTTCTTTTTGCCATGCCTTTTAACGTCTGTGCTATATAAGTTTTATCAGCATAACGAGTCAACCACGCTTGGGGCCATAAATATTCATTGAGCTCTTGAAATTTTTCCGGAGTTCGCCATAAATCCGGTTCAATGGTATTGCGCACATAAGTAACAAATTCCAAGAGCGGTATGTCAGGTTCAAATTTATCCCAATGTAGTGAGAGAAAATGATCCCAAAATATATCCAAAGTAATGGGTGCAACGCGGCGGTATTCATTCGGAAAAAGTTGTCGAGCTTGTTTAACTAATGGATGAGTATCAGTCAGCACATCAATACGCCTATGCATGTGAATGCCGTCAATTACCGCTTGGCTGTAATCGTTACTCGGCGTACCTTTTACATAGTCCGCCATCATATTGCCTAATAAGGAGCTTTTCGCTCTAAAGGCGAGGTGTAAGTGAGCAAGATAGTTCATTGTACTATCATAGCGCTTTTTAAATAAAAAAGTGCTTCTTTGTTGCACTGATTAACATGCAGCACTAGACTAGTGCGCCTGTTTTTTATGAAAGTAGTCGTTTAATTATGCGTGTATCCGATTTTAGATTTGACCTGCCTGAGTCCTTAATTGCTCATTATCCTCACCCCCAACGTAGTGGGTGCCGATTATTATCCCTAGAGGGGAAAACGGGCAATTTATCTCACGGTGTCTTTACGGATGTATTAGATAAACTCAATGCCGGTGATTTACTTGTATTTAATAATACTAGAGTGATCCCCGCGCGTATTTATGGTCGTAAAGCCTCCGGTGGCAAGATAGAAGTATTAGTGGAGCGTATGCTAGATGAACATCGTGTGTTAGCCCATGTTCGTGCATCAAAGTCACCCAAAGAGGGCGCATCACTGATTTTAGGGGAAGACGAAAGTGTACAAGCAACCATGATTGCACGCCATGATACACTATTTGAAATCCGTTTTGATGATGAAAGAGATGTGCTGACTATTTTAAATAGTATCGGTCATATGCCTCTTCCTCCTTATATTGATCGTCCAGATGAAGGATCCGATAAAGAGCTTTATCAAACGGTCTATAATGAGCGTCCCGGTGCAGTAGCTGCACCCACAGCCGGATTGCATTTTGATGAGCCGTTATTAGAAGCACTACGTAACAAAGGCGTTGAGATGGCCTTTGTCACTTTGCATGTTGGTGCTGGCACTTTCCAGCCTGTTCGTGTGGATAATATCGAAGAACACACTATGCATTCCGAGTATGCTGAAGTCCCTCAAGAGGTGGTAGATGCCGTGCTCGCTTGTAAGGCACGAGGTAATCGGGTGATTGCCGTGGGTACAACGTCTGTTCGCTCTTTAGAGAGTGCGGCTAAAGCTGCCAAAGATGCATTAATTGCTCCTTTTTTTGATGATACGCAAATTTTTATTTATCCAGGTTACCAATATCAAGTTATTGATGCTTTGATAACTAACTTCCATTTGCCAGAATCAACCTTAATTATGCTGGTTTCCGCATTTGCTGGTTATAAAAATACCATGAATGCTTATAACGTAGCGGTTGAGCAAAAGTATCGTTTTTTCAGTTATGGTGATGCGATGTTTATTACGCGTAATCCTTTAGCTATCAATGAAAAAGTGGGTGAAGAGTAGGGCTTTATTCTATTTTTTAACGTTTTTTTTCATTTTATGACCGGTTATGTCAATTTTGCTGCTTGATCTCTTTGACTAAGCACAGCTTTTGTTGATGTAACATATACAGCCGTCTAACAAATGATTAGAATGTGCTGTTTTTATTATGCATTGGACTGTTTTTCTGATGCTTGGAGGATGAGTGAAATACGAATTAGATAAAACAGATGGTCATGCCCGTCGTGGTCGTCTTAAGTTTGAACGCGGTGTCGTTGAAACACCTGCATTTATGCCTGTAGGGACATACGGTACAGTTAAAGGGATGACACCTGAAGAAGTTGAAGCCACAGGTGCACAAATCCTTTTAGGCAATACTTTCCATTTATGGTTACGTCCTGGTCAAGAGATCATGAAATTACACGGTGATTTGCATGACTTTATGCAGTGGAAAGGGCCAATTCTAACCGATTCAGGTGGTTTCCAAGTCTTTAGTTTAGGCGCAATGCGTAAAATTAAAGAAGAAGGTGTGCATTTCCGTAACCCAATTAATGGTGAAAAGATTTTCTTAAGCCCAGAAAAATCAATGGAAATTCAGTACGATCTTGGATCAGATATTGTGATGATCTTCGATGAGTGTACGCCATATCCATCAGATTGGGATTATGCTAAAAATTCCATGGAGATGTCATTACGCTGGGCTAAACGTAGTCGTCAACGCTTTGATGAATTAAACAACAAAAATGCATTATTCGGTATTATTCAAGGCGGCGTTTACGAAGATTTACGTGATATCTCAGTGAAAGGGCTAGTGGAAATCGGCTTTGACGGTTACGCTGTTGGGGGCCTAGCTGTTGGTGAACCTAAAGAAGATATGCACCGTATTTTAGAACATGTTTGTCCACAAATCCCTGCGGATAAACCTCGTTATTTAATGGGTGTAGGTAAACCTGAAGATTTAGTTGAAGGTGTTCGTCGTGGTATCGATATGTTTGACTGTGTGATGCCAACACGAAATGCACGTAATGGACATCTGTTTGTAACAAATGGTGTCATTAAAATTCGTAATGCTAAACATCGTTCAGATACATCAACTCTGGATGAACATTGTGATTGCTACACCTGTAAAAATTATAGTCGCGCTTACCTACATCATCTTGATCGCTGTAACGAAATTTTAGGTGCAAGGCTGAATACCATCCATAATTTACGCTATTATCAGCGTCTAATGGCTGAAATTCGTCAAGCAATTGATGAGTCACGTTTCGAAGATTTCGTGCATGAGTTCTACGAACGTATTGGTAAACCAGTTCCACCGCTAAACAGCAGTGCGAGTAAGTGCGATTAATGTATACGAGAAAGCCCAATTCTGTGTATGATATTGGGCTTATAACTTGAGTATCGTCGATATCGACAACAATGAGGAAAAAGTGAATGAGTTTTTTCATTTCTGATGCTGTTGCTTCTGCTGGACAAGCAGCACCTGAAGCAAGCTTTATGTCTATTTTACCGATGTTAGTGATCTTTATTTTAATTTTCTATTTTATGATCCTACGTCCTCAGCAAAAACGTACTAAAGAACACCGTAAACTGATGGAATCTATCGGTAAAGGTGATGAAGTGTTAACTACTGGTGGTTTAATCGGCCGCGTTGTTAAAGTTTCAGATAACGGCTATATCGTTGTTGCTCTGAATGAAACAACTGAAGTAACTATCAAACGTGACTTTGTTGCCGCTGTATTACCAAAAGGCACAATGAAAGCTATTTAATTTGATTTCCCCAAAGGGAAAAGGGAACTGCCGTGCTAAACCGTTATCCTTTGTGGAAGTATCTGATGTTGATATTCGCTATCCTCATCGGTCTGCTTTACGCACTTCCTAACCTATATGGTGAGGATCCGGCTGTTCAAATCACTGGCGCGCGGGGAACCGCCGCCAATGAGCAAACACTGGATCAAGTTCGATCTTTATTAGATAAAGAAAAAATTGAAGCGAAATCAATCGCCCTTGAAAATGGTGCGATTTTGGCTCGTTTCAGTAACCCTGATATTCAGTTACGTGCCCGTGAAGCCTTGTTACCTGCGTTAGGTGACAAGTTCGTTGTTGCACTTAACCTTGCACCCGCTACGCCAAAATGGTTAGAAGCCATTGGCGGTGAGCCGATGAAATTAGGGTTAGACTTACGTGGTGGTGTTCACTTCTTAATGGAAGTTGATATGGAAACCGCGTTAGGTAAACTTCAAGAACAAAATGTTGATAGTTTACGTACTTTATTACGTGACGAAGGCATTCCATATTCTTCTATCCGCAAAACGGATAATTATGGTGTTGAAATCCGTTTCCGCAACGCTGATGACCGTTCTAAAGCATCAGATTATCTTGCGCGTCGTAACCAAGATCTCATTTTTAGAAATGGGGATAATAACTCGTTAAAAGCTATTTTTACCGACGAGCGTTTACGTGATGCGCGTACTTATGCGGTACAACAAAATATCACCATCCTACGTAACCGTGTCAACCAATTAGGGGTTGCTGAGCCATTAGTTCAACGCCAAGGTGCTGACCGCATTGTTGTTGAATTACCGGGTATTCAAGATACGGCTCGTGCGAAAGAAATCCTAGGTGCAACAGCAACATTAGAATTCCGTTTAGTGAATACTAACGTTGATCCTTCAGCCTTAGAAACAGGACGCATCCCGGGTGACTCAGAAGTGAAATACACTCGTGATGGTAGACCAACCATTCTTTATAAACGTGTTGTATTGACCGGTGACCATATTACCGATTCAACGTCACAAGCCGATGAGTACGGCCAGCCTCAAGTAAGTATTTCACTTGATAGTGCTGGTGGCTCTATTATGTCTAACTTTACCAAAGATAACGTCGGTAAACCGATGGCTACTCTTTTTGTAGAGTATAAAGACAGCGGTAAACGTGATGAAAACGATCGCGCAATTTTGGTAAAAAATGAAGAAGTTATTAACGTGGCTAATATTCAAACCCGTTTAGGTAATAACTTCCGCATTACTGGTATCTCTAATGCGAATGAAGCACGTCAATTATCTCTGTTATTACGTGCTGGGGCATTGATTGCACCTATTCAAATCGTTGAAGAGAGAACCATTGGGCCAACATTAGGTCTTCAGAACATAACTCAAGGTTTAGAAGCTTGTTTATGGGGTCTGATAGCCTCTGTTGCCTTTATGATTATTTATTATCGTAAATTTGGTGTGATCGCGAGTACGGCGCTATTAGCAAACTTGGTGTTAATTGTGGGGGTCATGTCATTATTACCCGGTGCAACGTTAACCATGCCTGGTATTGCGGGTATTGTCTTAACCCTTGCGGTTGCGGTCGATGCTAACGTACTGATCAACGAGCGTATTAAAGAAGAGTTACGTAATGGTCGCTCAGTACAACAAGCTATCCATGAAGGTTATAAAGGTGCCTTCTCCAGTATTATTGATGCGAACTTAACCACGTTAATTACTGCCGTGATCCTTTATGCAGTCGGTACTGGCTCCATTAAAGGGTTTGCTATCACAACTGCTATCGGGGTTGCGACATCCATGTTTACCGCTATTGTGGGTACACGTGCGATTGTAAACCTGCTGTATGGCGGTAAACGCATCAAGAAACTGTCTATTTAAGGAGCACGTTGTGGCACAGGATTATACTGTTGAACAATTAAACCATGGTCGTAAAGTCATTGACTTTATGCGTTGGGACAACGTCGCCTTTACTATTTCGTTTCTGCTTTTGGTAGCATCTATCGCTATCATTTCCGTGAAAGGATTTAACTGGGGATTAGATTTTACTGGAGGAACGGTTATTGAGATCAATCTCAGTCAACCGGCCGATCTAGATAAAATGCGTGATAGCTTGGCAGCCGCCGGCTATAAAGATCCTCTGTTACAAAACTTTGGTAGCAGCCGCGATATTATGGTGCGTATGCCTCCTGTTGAAGGACAGGCTGGTCAAGAATTAGGTAAGAAAGTCATCGATATTATCAATGTTGAAATTGATAATGATGCAACAGTCAAACGTATTGAATTTGTTGGGCCAAGTGTCGGGAGTGAATTGGCTCAAACAGGGGCAATGGCGTTACTTTCTGCACTTATCTGTATTCTGATCTATGTTGGATTCCGTTTTGAGTGGCGTCTAGCATTAGGGGCTGTTATTTCACTTGCCCATGACGTGGTGATCACTCTGGGTATTTTATCACTCTTCCAAATTGAGGTTGATTTAACCATTGTCGCGTCATTGATGTCTGTTATCGGTTATTCCTTGAACGATAGTATCGTGGTATCAGATCGTATTCGTGAGAATTTCCGTAAAATTCGTCGTGGTACCTCTTATGAGATCATGAACGTTTCACTAACACAGACATTAAGCCGTACCATCATGACATCAGCAACAACATTATTAGTTGTGTTGATGCTCTATATCTTTGGTGGTTCAATGCTTAAAGGCTTCTCTTTAGTGATGTTAATCGGTGTTTCATTCGGTACTGTTTCATCTATTTATGTGGCTTCTGCATTAGCACTGAAAATGGGCATGAAACGCGAACACCTGATTGTTCAAAAAGTGGAAAAAGAGGGTGCAGATCAGACAACACTCTTACCTTAATAGAGCGTTTTTCTGACATAAACATCGCAAACACCCTGCCAGTTAATGACTGACAGGGTGTTTTTTGTTCACTGAACAGGTACACTGTTTAGGAGTTTTGTCAACAGTAGGAATAACTATGCATTGTCCATTTTGCACAGCCGTAGATACCAAAGTAATTGATTCGAGACTTGTTGGTGATGGCTCACAAGTGCGCCGTCGTCGTCAATGCCTTGTTTGCCATGAGCGCTTTACTACCTTTGAAGTCGCAGAGCTTGTGATGCCTCGTGTTGTGAAAAGTGATGAAATCCGTGAGCCTTTTGATGAAGAAAAGCTACGTAGAGGAATGCTCAAAGCATTAGAAAAACGTCCTGTGAGTTCTGATGATGTTGAAGCTGCCATTAATCATATCAAATCACAATTAAGGGCAACGGGCGAAAGAGAGATACCTTCCAAACAGATCGGTAATTTTGTTATGGAACAACTAAAGAAACTGGATAAAGTTGCTTATATCCGTTTTGCTTCGGTTTATCGCAGTTTTGAAGATGTGCGCGATTTTGGCGAAGAAATTGCAAAATTACAAGATTAATCATTCGCTTCACACGACTATTTGAAAATAACGATAAATAATAAATCTATGATGACAATTAACAACAGCAACAATCCTACGGGCAATGAGCCGGCTAATGATGAAACCTATATGCGTCGAGCGATAGAGTTAGCTGCATTAGGACGTTTTACAACATCACCTAACCCAAATGTGGGATGCGTGATTGTGAAAGAAGGGAAGATTATAGGTGAAGGTTATCACCATCATGCAGGTGGTCCACATGCCGAAGTGAATGCATTAAATATGGCGGGTGAAAATGCCAAAGGTGCTACCGTCTATGTTACGCTTGAGCCATGTAGCCACTTTGGTAAAACGCCTCCTTGTGCTGATGCTTTAATCAACGCCGGGGTAAAACGTGTTGTTGCTGCAATGCAAGATCCCAATCCTCAAGTGGCAGGACGTGGTTTACATAAATTAGTCGCTGCAGGTATTGATGTTTCTCATGGCGTATTAATGCAAGAAGCTGAAAAATTGAATATCGGCTTTTTTAAACGTATGAGAACAGGGTTTCCTTATATCCAATTAAAACTGGCCGCCTCTTTAGACGGTAAAACGGCATTAGCATCAGGGGAAAGTCAATGGATAACCTCTAAAGCTTCGCGACAAGATGTGCAAAACTTTCGCGCGCAAGCTAGTGCTATTTTAACAACGAGTGCCACTGTTTTAGCCGATGATCCTGCAATGAATGTGCGTTGGGAAGCATTATCCGATGAGATAAAAGCGATTTATCCACTAGAGTCATTGCGCCAGCCTATTCGTATTATTACCGATAGCCAAAATAGGGTAACTCCCGACTATAAAATTACACAACTTGCAGGTGAGTGCTTGCTTGCTCGGACTCACTCTCAGCAAGAAGCTTGGCAAGGTGATGTCTCAGAAATTTTGCTTCCTACTAATGGCAAAAATAGTAGTGTCGATTTAGTGTTATTAATGATGCAGTTAGGTAAACGCAATATTAATAGTGTATGGGTTGAAAGTGGCGCACATTTTGCTGGCGCACTATTAGAGCTTGGTCTTGTTGATGAGCTTATCATTTATATTGCTCCGAAAATTTTAGGCGATGATGCTCGAGGTTTATTATCCATTTCACCACTGTCGTCATTATCTGAAGCCCCTGAATTTACAATAGATTCTCTTCAACAAATCGGCCCTGATATCCGCGTTTGTTTAAAACCTCGTTATTAATAGATGCAAATATGTGTGTCTATGGCGCTATTTGTAGTAAAATAGCGCCGTGTGTGTTATTCCCTGTCGTTACGACATTGTTATCAGCCAACTAACTACCTTGATTTATCAAGGATTTTTGGCTCCTTTGCTGTGTTATCATAAAACTGAGCGCAGTAAAGGAAAGAATGTGATAAAATCCGCGCCCCGCGGATAGGAGAAAAAGGTAACCTATGAACGTAATCAAAGGTGTTGTCGCGGCGCCAAACGCACGTGTAGCGATTGCAATTGCCCGTTTTAATAATTTTATTAATGATAGCTTGTTAGAAGGTGCCGTTGATGCACTTGAGCGTATCGGACAAGTTTCCTCAGAAAATATTACCGTCGTTTGGGTTCCTGGCGCTTATGAGTTGCCATTAACTGTAAAAGCATTAGCAGAAAGCGACAAATATGATGCAGTTATCGCGTTAGGTACTGTTATCCGTGGTGGAACCGCACATTTTGAATACGTTGCTGGCGAATGCAGCTCTGGCCTTTCTCATGTTGCAATGCAAAGTGAGATCCCTGTGACTTTTGGTGTATTAACCACTGAAAGCATTGAGCAGGCAATTGAACGAGCTGGTACTAAAGCGGGCAATAAAGGTGCTGAAGCTGCAATGACAGCACTTGAAATGATCAATGTACTTAAAGCCATTAAAGGCTAATCATCTGTTTTAACTAAAGGGGAATTTTGTGAAACCTGCTGCTCGTCGTCGTGCTCGTGAGTGTGCTGTACAAGCTATCTACTCATGGCAATTATCCGGAAATGACATCGCGGATGTGGAATTGGAGTTTTTATCCGAGCAGGATACCCAAGGTGTAGATATTGCTTATTTCCGTGAGCTTTTAGTGGGTGTTGCAATCAATGCAGCACGTTTAGATAAGGCGATGGAGCCTTATTTATCACGTCAACTGGAAGAGCTAGGCCAAGTTGAAAAAGCGATTTTACGTTTAGCTATGTTTGAACTCAGCTTCCGTGAAGATGTTCCTTATAAAGTAGCCATTAACGAAGCGATTGAATTGGCTAAGGTGTTTGGTGCTGATGACAGCCATAAATTTGTCAATGGCGTGTTAGATAAAGCTGCACCAACTGTACGTAAAAAATAACGTTCTTCACGTTTCCTCTATGGTAAATTAATAATCCAAGGCCGGTTACTCCGGCCTTTTATTTAATAAGCATTGCTTCATAGGAAATTGATAATGCCTTGTGGTGAATTCTCCCTCATTAAACAATATTTCACTTCTCAGCCAGTTAAACGCAAAGATGTGAGTACGGGAATTGGGGATGACTGTGCAATATTGACTGTACCTGAAAAGCAACAAGTGGCAATTAGTACTGATACCTTAGTCAGTGGAATACACTTCCTACCAACCATTTCCCCTGAAGATTTAGCGTATAAAGCATTAGCGGTCAATATTAGTGATTTAGCCGCGGTGGGGGCAGATCCTGCTTGGGCTTCATTAGCTTTAACATTGCCAAAAGTCGATAATGATTGGCTTGAGGCCTTTAGTCGCTCTCTATTTGCATTAGCAGAGTATTATTCTATTCAATTGATTGGTGGGGATACAACCAAAGGGCCATTGAGCTTAACCATCACAATACAAGGTTTAGTTCCTCAAGGTATGGCACTATTACGCTCTGGGGCGAAAATTGGTGACTGGATCTATGTTACAGGCTTTTTAGGGGATAGCGCGGCAGGACTCGCGGTTTTACAAAATAGATTACAACCTAGTCAACCAGAAAGCCGAGACTATTTTATTACTAGGCATTTGCGTCCACAGCCTCGTCTTTTACAGGGGCAAGCATTAAGATCTTTAGCAAGTGCAGCTATTGATATTTCTGATGGTTTTATTTCAGATCTAAACCATATTTTAACGGCAAGTGGTTGTGGTGCTCGTATTAACTTAGATGCGTTGCCTTATTCTGCGGCAATGAAATCACAGGTGAGTAAAGAGCAAGCTGAAATTTGGGCATTAAGTGGTGGCGAAGACTATGAACTATGCTTTACCGTGCCTGAAATAAATCGTGGGGCTTTAGATATTGCTTTAGCCCATACGGGAGCTGACTTTCATTGCATAGGGCAAATTATGCCAATTGCAGAAGGTATACGTTATTTACGTGAAGGTAAAGAAGTGCACCCTAATCTGAAAGGGTTTGATCACTTTGGTGATAATAAATAAATCATATCGCTATAAACAAAAGGCGCTTAATGAGCGCCTCTAAAATCAAAATAATGTTATTAATCATTTTAATGATAATTCAAGATTAGCTTTTCTTCACAAATTCAGATTTTAATTTCATTTGTCCAAAGCCGTCAATTTTACAATCAATATTATGATCGCCTTCCACTAAACGTATCCCTTTAACTTTTGTACCAATTTTGAGCGGCGTTGAGCTACCTTTTACTTTTAGATCTTTAATGACTGTCACTGAATCCCCATCGGCTAATAAATTACCATGGGCATCTTTAACAATCAGCTCATCGCTATCAGTTGTTGGCTCAGCATCGTTCCATTCGTGGGCACATTCAGGGCAGACATACATTGCCCCATCTTCATAGGTATACTCTGAGTTGCATTTAGGACAAGAAGGTAATGACATAATAATACTCTCAAATTTTTTCAAAATGGGAAGTGATTAATCGTCACAAAGAGGATAACACTTGCCCGATAAACAAAAGGACACATTATCGTTTTAGCGTAAAAAGTCTAATATGATGACCCAAATGACCAAAAATAGTATTGCCACAGATAATGCGAAAGAATAAGAGTATAATAGATCTGATAGAGTTTTGCATCTTTCATGGATTATTAGATAAAAGATGAGAAAAAGTAGGTTAAATATAGAAGGTAATACACAAAATAATAAGAAATAATATCATTTAAAAACATAAATTAACTTATTGATTTTATAATTATTTATTTTGTTAACTTAGATAAAATAACTACTCTCTCTTTAAAAGAGAGTATCAGTAATAATAGTGTTAATCTTCTTGTTGTTATTTTATAAAATTTATCACCGAGCCTCGTTCAATCAGTTTGGGGGTCTGAGTTAATAACGGTCCAATCCTCAATTCTTAAACCATCAACTCTTTCAAATTCTCGAGTATTATTGGTAACGACTATTAGCCCCTTACTTCTAGTATGTGCTGCTATATGTAAGTGGTTATCACCAACGTGTTTTCCCTGTTTTTCTAGTGTTGCTCTAATGTCTCCATAATGAAAAGCTGCTAAGTCATCGTAAGATAAAACAGTCAGTCGAGAAACAAAGTCGTTAACCGTAGCTAAGTTTTTGGCTGGATTTACACTTTTTTCAGCACCAAAAATGAGCTCAGCGAGTGTAATTGTAGAAATAGCTAATTGTTCAGCATGTTGGTTGAATTTTGGTAATAAAAACTCAGGCTTGCGTTTAATAGTGAATATAACAATAATTTGTATCTAATAGATATTTAATCATAAAAGGATCCTCTTTCACTTGTGGCTTGATCAGGCCTTTCAGATAAGAAATCATCTGTTACAGACTTTTCTGATAAGAAAAAGCTATCCCATGCATTTTGTATAGGTGTGATTATTCTCTCTTTGCCTTTGACGCGAACAAAAACTTCTTTTACATCATCCGGAAATCGAGTCTCAGCGGGTAATCGAACATTTTGTGTTCTATTGCTCATAAATACTTTGCCATACTGGATCATAGTAATAGCTCCTATAAAAACTGCCATATAGCAGTTTTTATAGGATACCAAATAGGTTGTGTGAAATATATACACAACCTATTAACCTATTAATGTAAAAGATTATTTCCTATGAGCTATCACCGAGCCTCGTTCAATCAGTTTGGGTGTTAACACTAATAGATTGGCTTGTGCTTCAATATCTTCCATACGACGTAATAATTGGCTTACAGCAAGTTTGCCCAATTCATCTTTGGGTTGATGAATAGTCGTTAAAGGGGGGATCATATAAGAGGCTAAATCGATGTCATCATAACCGACGATAGAAATATCATCAGGTACACGTAGTCCTTTTTGATAAATCGCTTGGTAAGCACCGACCGCCATTGCATCATTACAGGTAAATACGGCCTGTGGTTGTATAGGGAGTGAGAGCAGTGTTTGCATTGCACTAAAGCCACCTGCAAACTCAAAATCACTGGTTAAAACTAGCTCTTTACGAATGGGTAACCCAGCTTGTTGCATCGCATTATAGTAGCCTTGTAGGCGATGTTTAGCGGGAAGTTTATCTTGGGGACCCGCAATACAGGCGATGTCAGTAAAACCTTTTTCAATTAAATAATTCGTGGCTAATTCTCCCCCTAATAGGGAGTTATCTTGAATAATATCGCTACTGTATTCAAATGGAGACCAATCCATCATCACCATGGGTAACCGTGGATAACGATTTAATACTTCACTTGATGGTGCGCGGGCTTCAGTACACATTAATAACAGCCCATCGACACGCTTTTGTAGCAAGGTTTCAAGGCTAGTATCCATGCGCTCATAGTCGCCTTCGGTGTTGCATAAAATGAGGCTATAGCCTTGTTCATAGCAACTTCGTTCAACACCTCGAACGACTTCAGCATAAAAGGGGTTATTACTGGCGGTAACTAACATCCCTATGGTACGTGTGCAGTTCATTTTTAAACTACGAGCTAATGCTGAAGGGGCGTAATTTAAGGTTGCTATTGCATGATTAACCTTTGCGCGGATACCTTCACTCACATAACGATTGTTATTGATAACATGGGAAACGGTGGATGTTGAAACACCCGCTAAACGGGCGACATCTTTCATTGTTGCCAAAATATTATGCTCGCTCTGCTAAAAATGACTTAATTTCATCACGCCAAGGGACGGAGGATTGCGCGCCATGACGTGTCACTGCAATTGCCGCGGCTGCATGGGCGGAACGGATCGCATCATGAGCTGATTTACCTTCTAATATCGCTGTAACAAATGCACCGTTAAAGGTATCACCTGCGGCAATAGTATCAACTGCTTCAACACGAAAACCGGGAATGATCATACCGGTGCCTTGTTCACTAAACCATACGCCACGACTGCCTAAAGTGATTAAAACGTGTTTTATGCCTTTACTGTGCAAAATATTAGCCGCTTTAGCTGCACCCACTTCATCATGCACAGAAATACCGGTTAATATTTCGGCTTCTGTCTCATTTGGCGTAATAATATCAATAAAACTCAGAAATTCATCAGATAACGGCTGTGCAGGAGCGGGATTTAAAATCACTTTTGTTTGATGTGCTTTGGCTTGTTTTGCTGCCTCAAAGACAGTGTCTAGAGGGGATTCTAATTGCATTAATAAAGCATCTGCTTGTTCAATAATATGACGATACTGATGCAAATGGCTTGGAGTGAGAGCACTATTTGCTCCGGCAACAATGCTAATGACATTTTCGCCTTGTTCATTAACTAGGATCATTGCTACACCTGTAGGTGTCTTGGGAATAATACGAATTGCATCAGTATCAATATTATCTGTTTTTAATTGAGCGATGATTTCGCGACCAATAGCATCATCTCCCACACAGGCTATAAACGTGATATCGGCACCACTACGTCCACAAGCGACGGCTTGATTTGCCCCTTTACCACCAAATGCTATTTTATAGTCATGACCAATCACGGTTTCTCCGGGCTTGGGAAATTGTGCAATATTCATAATATGGTCAACGTTGATGCTACCTAAAACAGCAAGGCGGGGAGTTGTCATAGCCTTTATCCTTTGAAAACCTAGTTTATAACGAAACTAACCACGCAGTGAAAGTACTACGTGGTTAGATGGGTGATTATTTTTGAGTGACTAATTCAAGCTCAACAGGAATAGTGGGATCCACTTTTTCCCCTTTCAGAATTTTATCAGCGGTTTGAATACCAATAATACCAATTTGATCGGGGCGTTGTGCAATAGTCGCACCTAAAACACCTCGGTTAACCGCTTTAATGCCATCATTTGTGCCATCGAAGCCAACAACTAAGACATCGGTACGACCTGCAGTTTGTAATGCACGCAATGCCCCTAATGCCATTTCATCGTTTTGAGCAAATACCGCTTGCACTGAAGGATTAGCGGTTAATAGATTTTGCATAACATTAAGGCCTTTAGTACGGTCAAAGTCAGCAGGTTGGCTTGCTAATATATTAAGTTTGTGAGCATCAACAGCTTGTTTAAAGCCTTCTCCACGCTCACGAGAAGCGGAGGTTCCGGCGATCCCTTCTAGTTGGATCACTTTGGCATCATTACTCACTTTTTCCGCAATATAATCTCCCGCCATTTTTCCTCCTAGACGGTTATCAGAAGCAACATGGCTAACAACCTCACCTTTATTGGCTACTCTATCTAGGGTTACTACAGGAATTTTAGCTTTATTTGCCATTAACACGGCATTACCTACAGCATCAGAATCCGTTGGATTAATGAGCATTAAACGGGTGCCTTTTACGGTTAAGTCCTGCACATTTGCCAATTCTTTGGCTGGATTATCCATTGAATCAAGCACGACTAAGTCATAACCTAATTTATCCGCCTCTTTTTGTGCACTGTCTTTCATGGTGACAAAGAAAGGATTATTGAGCGTTGAAATAACGAGGGCGATAGACTCTTTTGCTAATGCATTGGCACTTATGGTAGCGCTTAGAGCAACCACTGAGAGAAGCGTTGCTATTTTTTTTAGTTTCATAATATATTCCTGTCGGGGTTCGGATTAAGAGAAAGCGTATTATTTTTTGTTATCAACCAGCACGGCAAGTAAGATGACAACAGCTTTGACTATCATTTGATAATTGGATGATATGCCTAATAAATTGAGTGCATTATTGAGAAAGCCTAAAATTAACGCACCAATAAGTGTGCCCATTATGCGTCCTTTACCGCCAGCAAGACTGGTACCACCTAAGACGACAGCGGCGATAGCATCCAGTTCATAACCATTGCCTGCCATTGGTTGGGCGGAAGAAAGACGAGCAACTTCAATGACACTGGCAAGGGCCGCTAATAAACCGCAAAGCGCATAAACAATAATTTTGATTTTATCGACACTAATACCAGATAAACGGGTTGCTGCTTCGTTTCCTCCAAGGGCATAGATATAGCGACCCAAGCGTGTGTGATGCAATACATACCACGCGCTTAAAAAGACAATCATCATCAGCCAAATAGGGGTGGGGATCCCAAAGGGGCGTCCAATACCAAACCAGCTAAACAGGTCGGCATTATCGCTAAATCCTGTATTTATTGGACTGCCATCAGTATAAACACGCGTGACACCACGCAATAACAGCATCATCACTAATGTGGCAATAAATGCCTGCACTTTACCTTTAGCGATAATGACACCTGTAACGCCACCAATAGCGGCTCCTAATGCTAAAGCACCGACAACAGCCACTAACGCATTAACATCAGCCCCTACCATAGAAGCAGCAACAGCACCGGTTAAAGCGAGTAATGAGCCTACCGATAAATCGATACCAGAAGTTAAAATGACTAATGTCATACCCACAGCCATAATCGCGTTAACAGAGGTTTGTTGTAGGATGTTAAAAATATTATTTAAGGTAAAAAAATTCGGGCTGAGTGTTGAAACCACGACAATAAGCAACAATAAGGCAATGAGTGATTTTTGTTCTAATAACCAAGCCTTAGAGAACCATCGTTTTGACGCTGGTATTGATTTTGTACTCATCTCAAACTCCTACTGTAGCACCATATTGTTTACCAACAGCCGCCGCCATTAGCATCTCTTGTGTGACATTATTGGCAGAAAACTCACCGCTGATACGACCTTCATGCATAACTAAAATGCGGTCACTCATTCCCATTACCTCTGGCATTTCTGAAGAGATCAAAATGATGCTTAATCCCTCTTGTTTAAACTTATTAATTAATTGGTAAATCTCTTTTTTCGCCCCCACATCGACACCGCGGGTAGGCTCATCAAGAATAAGTACTTTAGGACGGGTCATTAGTCCGCGAGCAATAGCGACTTTTTGTTGATTACCGCCTGATAAAAAACCAATGATCTGATTAATGGACGGGGTTTTTATGTTGAACAATTTAATAAAGTCACTGACAGTTAATTGCTCTTCTTTATGATTTAAGATCCCCATAGTGCGACTAAAATAAGGTAGCGCCGTCAGTGACATATTCTCTTTTACTGACATACCTAGCACTAAACCATCGCGTTTTCTGTCTTCAGAGATATAAACAATACCTTGGGCAAGTGCATCTGCAGGCTTTTTGATCTGACAAATTTTACCTTCTAACGCCACGCTACCTTGTGTTTTTGGCAATGCACCGTAAATCATTTTCATTAATTCAGTACGGCCTGCGCCCATTAACCCTGAAATACCTAAAATTTCATTTTCATGTAGGGAGAAGCTGACATCATGTATATCTGCACCACTTAAGTGAGAGACATTAAGTTTAGTTTTTCCTGCAGGAATATGGATGCGAGGGTATTGATCTTCTAATTTACGGCCTACCATCATTTCAATAAGTGTCTCTTCTTGTAATGAAGAAACGGGCTTTTCGCCAATAAATTGACCATCGCGCAACACAGTTACATCATCACAAATATCAAAAATTTCTTTTAATCGATGTGAGATATAGACAATGCCACAACCTTGATTTCTTAATTCAGTTATCACACTAAACAGAGAGCGAGTTTCGGTGTCTGTCAATGCATCTGTCGGTTCATCCATAATAATCACTTTAGAGCCAAAACTGAGTACTTTGGCAATTTCAACCATTTGCTGATCACCAATGGATAATTCAGAAACTAAGCGATGACTGCGATAAGGAAGGTTTAAGCGAGCAAGTAATTTATCCGCTTCTGCATACATTTTTTTCCAATCAATGGCACCAAATGCACGGGTAAACTCGCGACCTAAAAAGATATTTTCTGCAATGGTTAATTCAGGGATAAGATTGAGTTCTTGATGGATAATACCTATTCCGGCTTCTTGAGAAGACTTAGGACCATTAAAAGAGCAACGTTCCCCTTGATAAATAATTTCACCTGCGTCTTTTTGGTAGATACCTGTTAGCACTTTCATTAGTGTGGATTTACCTGCGCCATTTTCACCAACAAGTGCCATCACTCGGCCAGGATAAATTCGTAACGTCGCACCAGATAATGCTTTTACGCCTGGAAATGATTTATCAATATTTTTTAATTCAAGTAATGCTTCCATATTGGCCTCAGAAAGTCACACCAGAAAACAGCACGATATTGGCATAAGGAGAGCATTCACCTGTTCTTATCACCGCTTTATTATCTGGAAGTTGTGTTTTAAATTCTTCATGAGTGACATAAATGATCTCGATAGGTTTTTTTTGTTGTTGTTCTAATAAATGCAAATAACGGGTTATCTCACTAAAAAGAAGTGGGTTTATATTTTTAATTTCTATGGCAAGCATAACGGCTTCGACTTGCATTTCATGGGTGATCGTTTGTAACACTGACATAAAGTCAGGGATCCCCTGAGTTAAAGCAAGATCGATACGCTCAACAGAGGAGGGTATGGGTAATCCAGCATCTGCAATCGTTATTTTGTCAGTATGTCCTAAACGTGCAATTACGCTAGAAATTGAACTATTAAGTAATACACCTTTTTTCATCTTTGCCTCCTCAGCGAAACGTTTCGCTGTTCTACATAGTAGGAAATGAAAATAGGAAAACAAGTTGGATTTATTTATATTGTGAAGGTGATCGAAACGTTTCGTTAAAGGAAAGAAAAAAGGAAAAATCTAACTGATTGAATCAATTAACGCTGAATGGATTCAATTTTAAAATTGATAAATTACAGTTAATTTCATTAAAAAGTGATCTTTAACAAGATTTGAAAATAATTAAAAAAGAAAAGAAATAAGGGCAGTTTTTACAAGAAAATAAAGTCAGAATTTATTAACCTTATCAATAGTCTCTCCGGCTTTACAAGCAAGAGAGACTTTTGAAATATTAGCTCAAAGAATGAGCCTGATAAGCTTTAATCGATTTTTCAATGCCTGTTGCATCAAGTCCTAAATCGGCTCTGATCTCTTCTTGTCCACCTTGTGGCACAAAAAGATCAGGTAACCCTAAATTGAGTACGGGCACTAAACAACGCTCTTGCATTAATAACTCGTTAACGCCGCTACCTGCGCCACCCATAATGGCATTTTCTTCTAAGGTGACCAGTATGTCGTGTTGTTTGGCAAGAGAAAGGATCAGTTCTTTATCTAGTGGTTTGATAAAGCGCATGTCTGCAACTGTTGCATCCAGTTTTTCTGCAACATCTAAGGCTTCGGGTAATAAGGTTCCGAAGTTTAAAATTGCAATACTTTTACCTTGGCGACGAATAATACCTTTTCCTATAGGAAGTTCGCTCAGCGGTTGTAATAGCGCACCAACCCCTGATCCTCTAGGATAACGTACAGCGACAGGCCCTTCTTGATAATGGTAACCTGTGTGCAACATTTGGCGACACTCATTTTCATCGCTAGGTGCCATAATAATCATATTAGGGATACAGCGTAAGAAAGAGAGATCAAAAGCTCCTTGGTGGGTCTGACCATCCGCACCAACAATGCCACCACGATCGATAGCAAAGAGTACCGGGAGTTTTTGGATAGCCACATCGTGGATCACTTGATCATAAGCGCGTTGTAAGAAGGTGGAGTAAATAGCCACGATCGGTTTATAACCACCAATGGCTAATCCAGCAGCGAAGGTGACGGCGTGTTGCTCCGCAATTGCGACATCAAAGTATTGTGCGGGGTACTCTTTAGAAAAGCGCACCATACCAGAGCCTTCACGCATAGCAGGGGTGATTGCCATTAACTTTTCATCAGTGGCGGCTTCTTCACATAACCAGTCCCCAAAAATTTTTGAAAACGTCGGGCGTGCATTCGGGCTTTTAGGTAAAGTACCGGTCTTTGGATCAAATTTAGGTACCGCATGCCAACTGATTGGATCTTGCTCTGCGGGAGCGTAACCCCGACCTTTTTTGGTCATAATATGTAAAAGTTGCGGCCCTTTTAGATCGCGCATATTCGTGAGCGTTTGTACTAAAGCAATAACATCGTGACCATCAACTGGACCAATATAGTTAAAACCTAACTCTTCAAACATGGTGCCGGGCACAACCATGCCTTTAATATGTTCTTCTGTCTTTTTCAGTAATTCTTTAATTGGGGGAATACCAGAAAAGACTTTTTTGCCACCTTCACGTAGCGTGGTATACAGTTTGCCAGATAGAAGTTGTGCAAGGTGGTTATTTAGTGCCCCGACATTTTCTGAAATCGACATTTCATTATCGTTAAGTACCACTAGCATATCTGGATTAATATCACCGGCATGATTCATGGCTTCAAATGCCATTCCTGCCGTAATTGCACCGTCACCAATCACACAAACAGTCTTTCTGCCTAGTTTTTCTTGCTCTGCAGCAACAGCCATACCCAGTCCAGCACTGATAGAGGTGGATGAATGACCAACACAGAGTTTGTCATATTCACTCTCATCACGCCAAGGGAAGGGATGTAAGCCGTTTTTTTGACGAATAGTATCAATGCGATCACGACGACCCGTTAATATTTTATGAGGATAAGCCTGATGGCCCACATCCCAAATCAGATTGTCAAAGGGAGTTTTATAAACGTAATGAAGCGCAACCGTTAACTCAATAGCACCTAAACCTGAGGCGAAGTGACCACTTGAGCGGCTGACACTGTTAAGAAGATATAGCCTTAGCTCATCACAGAGTTTAGGTAAACTCTCTTTTGGTAATAGGCGTAAATCTTCGGGTGTTTCAACCAACGCCAATGTGGGATATTTTTCGATATCAATGCTCATGTGATGCCTATTAATTAATGACTTGTAATAGGGAAAGAGCAGGTAAGCTGCTCTTTTTATTTTTTATTAGTTTTTCCGTTCTACGATAAAATTCGCTAATTGTTTTAGCGTAGAGGTATCGTACTCGTATTGTTCAAGAAACGCTAAGGCATCCAATGCTTCGTTATACAATTCCTGTGCTTTCTTTTGTGCTTGTGCTAAACCAAGTAGAGCCGGATAAGTACTTTTTCCAGCTTCTTGATCACTTCCCTGTCGCTTTCCAGTCTCTTCAGTGTTCCCAATAACATCTAAAATGTCATCCTGAACTTGGAAAGCCAAGCCTATAGAGTGGGCATATTTATCCAGTGCAGGTAACACATCGTGCCCTTTTTGCCCTGCGCTAAGTGCCCCTAGGCGAACCGCTGCACGAATTAACGCACCTGTTTTATGTAAATGAATTTTCTCAAGAGCGACAAGATCAATTGATTTATCTTCGGCATCAAGATCAAGTGCCTGTCCACCACACATACCCGCTAAACCACTGGCTGTGGCTAATTCAGCAATCATGGCTACGCGATCGGCAATGGCGACATCAGGCATCGCATTTTTGGCTAAAATTTCAAAGGCCAAGGTTTGTAATGCATCACCCGCTAAAATGGCATTGGCTTCGCCAAACTCAATATGACAAGTGGGTTTTCCTCGACGTAAATCATCATTGTCCATTGCCGGTAAGTCGTCATGGATCAGTGAATATGCATGAATGCACTCAATAGCGGCTGCTGGCACATCAAGATTAGCAACAGGTACGTTAAACATTTCTCCTACCGCATAAACAAGAAATGGGCGTAAACGTTTCCCCCCCAAGAGTGCTCCGTAGCGCATTGCTTGGCTGAGTGGCATATCAGAAAAAGGCAACGTTTGTAGCGCTTGGTTGAGTGCTTCATCAACACGCTGATGTGCAGAATGTAATTTTTGACGGAACGCATCCGTACTTAAAGTTGCGTTACTCAATTATTCAGCCTCTTGGATAAAATCATCAGGTGTAGCGTCATCATCCTCTTTGAGTAAGATGCGAACACGTTGTTCAGCATCTTGTAATGTTTTTTGTCCCACACGAGCTAAACGAACACCATGTTCGAACTCATTAAGGGCCTCTTCTAAAGGTAATTCACCTGATTCTAAGCGGTTAACTATTTGCTCAAGTTCTTGCATCGAAGCTTCAAAACTTGGAGTTTGCGTGGTGTCTTGGTTAATTGATGTCGTTTTTTTAGCCATAATATTTTTGATGATAAAGCATGTTAGCTGAATAATAGTGATCATCTTACTACAATTGAGAAGAAAATTTCTTATTCAGTCAGCGATTTTTGCGGGTGAGGCCTAAATATTGGTGATATACTTTGTGACTTTTATAAACTCCAGTCAATTAATATCACTGTAGTTTATGTCTCTACTTAATAACCTATGACCATTGACTATGAAGTTTATTATTAAATTATTCCCCGAAATCACGATCAAAAGCCAATCTGTTCGTATACGTTTTATCAAAATTCTGACCAGTAATATTCGCAATGTATTAAGTACATTAGGTGATGATATCACGGTTGTTCGCCACTGGGACAACATTGTGGTTGTCAGTAAAGACGAAAGTAAAAGCGAAGCGGTGTGTGATGCGCTAACTCGTATCCCAGGTATTCATCACTTTTTACAAGTTGAAGAGCATAGCTATACCGATTTACATAATATTTTTGAACAGACCTTTGCTGCCTTTGGTCATTTAGTTGAAAACAAAACGTTTTGCGTAAGAGCTAAACGCCGTGGTAAACACAGTTTTACTTCTAATGAAGTAGAGCGTTATGTGGGTGGTGGTTTTAACCAACACGTTGAAAGTGCAAAAGTAAAATTAACTCGTCCGGATGTGACCATTAATCTAGAAATTGAAGATGATAAGCTGATCCTAGTTAATGCTCGCTATGAAGGTATTGGTGGTTTCCCTATTGGTACACAAGAAGATGTATTATCACTTATCTCTGGTGGTTATGATTCTGGTGTATCAAGTTATATGTTGATGCGCCGCGGTAGTCGTGTTCATTACTGCTTTTTTAATCTTGGTGGTTCAGCCCACGAAATTGGCGTTAAACAAGTTGCACATTATCTTTGGAACCGCTTTGGACGCTCTCATAAAGTACATTTTGTTGCCGTTGATTTTGAACCCGTTGTGGCAGAAATTTTAGAGAAAATTGATGATGGCCAGATGGGGGTTGTTCTGAAACGTATGATGGTGCGTGCGGCATCTCGTGTTGCTGAACGTTATGGCGTACAAGCTATTGTAACAGGTGAAGCATTAGGGCAGGTTTCTAGCCAAACATTAACCAATCTACGTTTAATTGATAATGCGACGGATACCTTAATTCTGCGTCCTCTTATCACACACGATAAAGAAAATATCATTAATATCGCTCGCCAAATTGGTACGGAAGATTTTGCTCGTACTATGCCAGAGTTTTGTGGTGTTATCTCCAAGAATCCTACAGTAAAAGCGGTTAAAGCCAAAATCGAAGCTGAAGAAGAAAAATTTGATTTTTCTATTCTCGATAGTGTTGTTGAAAATGCTAAGAATATGGATATTCGCCGTATTGCTGAAGAGACGGTACAGCAAGTAACAGAAGTTGAAATGGTCTCTGAGTTTGCAACGAATGACGTTGTACTGGATATCCGCTCTCCAGAAGAGCAAGAAAACTCACCATTAAAATTAGAGGGTGTAGATGTTAAAGAATTACCATTTTATAAATTAAGTACACAATTTGGTGATTTAGATAACAGCAAAACTTATTTGCTCTATTGTGAGCGAGGTATGATGAGTCGTTTACAAGCACTATATTTACGTGAACAAGGCTTTAATAACGTAAAAGTGTATCGTAAGAAGTAATATAGTTATTTTTTATGAAAGTCGTATTAATAATATAATAGAGATACCCCCCAATAATTAGGATGCTAATATGATTTTGGGGGGATATATTAAAATGCAGTGTTTATTAAAAATTATTTTGAAATTCTTCAGCCCTTTTTCCCAACTCTGCTAGGAATGATGTTTTTGCTAACTCGTGTGCATTAGGTGACATAATAGCAATAATTTGATATCTATTTGGGTAAAGCCAATGTTGACAATAAACTAAGTAATGATTTGATTTTCTTTGTATTTGAGGCATATTTTCATGCCACTTAGGTTCATTAGGTATTCTAATATGTATTTTAGAAATGAGAGATTGACATAATTTCGCACTATTTTCCCATTTACCATCAGCACCTAAATAACAAGATAATACTTTTTTTTCTTTCCAAAGTTTTAATAATTTAGCGTATTCATTAGCAATAGTTTTATTTTCAATATCAGGATGTATTGAAATTTCGATCATATTTATTAATGGTTATTAAATTTAGGTTTACTTAGACCTAACTTTTTATGCTCTGTTTGTATTAATCTTTGCATATCAGCACTTATTATATTAGGTTTCTTATTAGTTGTTTTTGATGGTTGATGAGTTTGTTCTATAAATGAAATAAACTCTGTTAATACACTCCGATAATGAGCTAAAGAACGACCAAATAAGAGTACACTTTGTTTTTTTTGTGTATCACTCTTTGGTAATGAAAGAAGAATATTTTTGATATCAGTTAAAGAATTATCTAAACGTTTTATACTTTTGTTTATTTGATAATAATCATCTTCATTAATAAAATAATGAGGAGGATTTATCCATTTCTCTTTTAAATGAATTAAATGTTTATTAATTGATTCGGCTAAAATATTCATTTTTTCAGTAGCTTCATCAATAGGGATAGCAACGAATTGGTTAAATTGCGCTGAACTGAAAGAATATTGGATATCCGGTGTAAATGATAGTTGGTTATGTTTGAAGCTTTCTGCTGGCACTGAGGCTAATCCCATAGAAATTAAAGTAACAAGTTTGGGTAAGTTCTTGTGATATTGGAGAGTTTTCATTATGCCTTATCCTCCAGAAGTTATTTTACATTTTAACCTGTTAGTATGTTTTTTGAAATCAAAAACAAGAAACAAACATTGAAATAAGTCTTAAAAATAGATTTATAACTATTAAATAATATGTTTATTAATAAGATTAGGTGTTAAGTAAGAGATCCTATATATGGTATTTACCTATCCCCAAACCCAGTAAATTCATCTTGATAATTATAAATACCTGGTGGTAATACAAGTTGTTTAGCGACATCAGCTGCAACTGCTTTACCTTTTAGGCGCTCAATAATTTTAAGTGCGAAATCTATAGTGGTAGCAGGGGCTTGGCTAGTAATCAGATTGACTCTTTCGTCAAAGTAAACCCGATAATCAACCCATTTTTTAGGTTCGATTTTATCTTTTAAGCCGGGGAAACCTGTCATATTGCCTATTGGAAAGAGGTTATGAGACTCTAAGATGATCGCAGGAGCTGCGCAAATAGCGGCAACTAGTCTATTTTCACTGTGCATGCGGCGTACTTTTTCAACCACAAGAGGACTATCTCGTAAGGTTTCTGCACCTATTAATCCTCCGGGTAAAATAATGGCATCATAATGGTGATCAACAACACGAACTAATGGGACATCAGCAATTAATTTGATCCCTCGTGAGCAGGTGATCACTAAGTCATCAACATCATCTTCAGCACTAGCAAGTATGACCTTAATTCCAGCTCTAACGAGTAAATCAGCGGTGGTAACAACCTCTGTTTCTTCACTACCATTAGCTAGACAGATGAGTGCGGATATGGTCATAATTGCCTTCCTTCTGTTTTATAAATTGAAAAAGTCGCTTATTTTCGGGTAACACGAGTCCTTGCTCTGATGCCCTACGTAATAGATAGCCTGTAATATAATCGATTTCGGTATGGCGTTGATATTTCACATCTTGATACATAGATGAGTAATTATTAGCAGTTTGCTCTATGGTATCGATAATATAACCATGTAAATGTGATCTAGAGGTAGGTATAACACCTTCTCGCTCCATTACCTGATAAACTTCATCACAGACTTTCTGGATATGCTCAGGGTATTTTAATAAATCACCATTGCGACATTGATAAAACACCGTTAAAGGGTTGATAACACAATTTACGGCTAATTTTAGCCAGCTAATAGTATGAATATCATTGTGCCAAGCTACATCCGGTAAAGCTTGATGTAAAATTTCAGCTAAATAACCGTATTGACGTGCTGTTGTATTTAGTGGGCCAATGTGGGTGATCCCTTCTGCTGTATGGAGCACTTTTTGATCTTGTTGATAAGCACCATGAGTTATTATACCTTGTAATATCGCTCTTTTAGTCGGTGTTTCAGGTAGGGTGAGTTCATCTAGTGTTCCCATACCATTATGGATCAGTAAAATCGGGCAATCAGCAGAGAGGTGAGGGATAAGTGCATTAACCGCGTCTGAAACTTGCCAAGACTTTAAGCAAACAAGCAGTAACTCACTGTGTTGTAGCCATGTTTTTTGGTTGGCTATAATGCGTTGTTGAAATGGGATACCATTAATGGAGTCAACGTTAACGTCAAAATCAGGTTGAGGTATTCTTAACCATCCTTGTACTTCATGGGCTTGTTGCGTTAATCCTGCAATCCAAAGTTTACCAATTGAACCACATCCTAATACGGTTATTTTCATCATTTTTCTCCTGCTAAATGGTAAACAGGCGCTCCATATTATTCATCTAACATTAACCTAATATTATTAACAGTTCGGTAATTTTATCAATGCAAATTGAGAGCTATATCAAATTATAACATCGTTTATCTTCACTTGCTGAAGCTATCTCTGCTTTGTTATATGGAAAGTCAAGAGTAATGACATGAGTATGGCTTTTTTGCTGAGTGAAAAACAGCTATTATTCAGGTTGTTTTTATTTATTGAGGAAGAACGAATGCCATCTTTTGATATCGTATCTGAAGTTGACTTACATGAAGTGCGCAATGCGGTAGAGAACGCACAACGTGAACTGACTACTCGTTGGGATTTTCGTAATGTTGAAGCAAGTTTTGAATTAAACGAAAAAACTGAGTCAGTAAAAACAACTAGTGTATCTGAATTTCAGGTGCAGCAGTTATTAGATATTCTGCGTGAGAAAATGGCAAAAAGAGGGATTGATGGTGCTGTTTTAAATATCCCTGAAGAGATGACTCACAGCGGAAAAACATACAGTGTAGAAGCGACCTTAAAACAAGGTATTGATACTCCTTTAGCGAAAAAAATCGTTAAAATGATCAAAGACAGCAAATTAAAAGTACAAGCACAGATCCAAGGTGAGCAAGTACGAGTAACAGGTAAATCACGTGATGATTTGCAAGCTGTGATGAAATTAGTTAGAGAGGGTGAATTAGGTCAGCCTTTCCAATTTACCAATTTTCGTGATTAATGACGAAAGTATAAAAAAATGCGCTGTTTGGTTTATTCAGCGCATTTACAGGGTATATGAGGTTTAAACGCCGAGCACTAACGATTCTAATGTCGCTCTTGGTGTCTGCTTGGTATCCACTTTAATATAAGCACTTTGTTCGTGTGCCATAATTACCACTTCATTAACACCAGGTTGTTGCTTAAATTTCTGCTCTAATTGTTGTTGTTGAGCATTTGATAAATGTGCCGGCAATTCTATACGTAAGCTACTAACATAAGGTGGTTGACGTAATGTTAAGCTAATGGCAAACCAAACTAAGCCAATCAATAAACATCCTGCAAAGACTGCTTGAGCATCGTAATGTTGGTAGAGCCATCCACCTAAAATACCACCTAATGCTACACCTAGAAATTGGCTGGTGGAATAAATCCCCATTGCCGTGCCTTTATAACCTGCCGGTGCTTCTTTACTAATTAATGAAGGTAGCAGTGCCTCCATAATATTAAAACCAATAAAGAATATCTGAATACCTAAAATAATTAGCCACAAGCTGGTTCCTGAAATCATAAAAATAGCTTGAGCAATAATCAGCAGAAAGATACACAGTAAGAACACTTGTTTCATTTTACGTTTTTTTTCTGCATAGATAATAAAGGGTAATACTGAAATAAAGGCAATCAGCATAGTGACTAGATAGACAACCCAATGTTTCTCATTAACTAATCCGGCATTATGCATGATCAAAGGAAGTGCGACAAAAGCGGCCATCAATAAAGTGTGTAGTGAAAAAATCCCGACATTAAGCTTTAATAATTGCGCATCAAATAAAACTTTTTTGACACTTCCTCGTACAAAACTTGATTCTCGATTAAGTATATGATGTTCGCTATTCGGTACGGTAATGAGGGTGATCATAATCCCGCCGAAAGCGAGTAGGGCAATGCCCCAAAATAGACCTTGTAAGCCAAAAATATGTGTGAGTATTGGCCCTAAAACAAGGGCTAAGGCAAACGTAATACCAAAGCTAATGCCAATAAAGGCCATTGCTTTGGTTCTATTTTGTTCGCGGGTCAGATCAGATAACAGAGCCATCACTGCGGCAGATATAGCTCCAGCACCTTGTAATGCTCGCCCGATGATAATGCCATAAATGCTGTCACTTAAAGCAGCAATAAGGCTACCAACAATAAAAATAATTAAGCCGAAAACAATCATTGATTTTCGGCCAAATTTGTCTGAGAAAAATCCAAAAGGAATTTGGAAGATTGCTTGAGTTAATCCATAAATACCAATAGCTAATCCAATTAGCGATTCTGTCGCATGTTGTAGTTGCAGTCCGTAGGTGGTTAAAACGGGAAGTACCATAAACATGCCAAGCATGCGAAGAGAGAAAACAGCTCCTAGTCCCCATGTCGCTTTGCGCTCTAATGGAGTCATTTTATTATCATTCATGGATTACCTCGTATTACTGATACCTCATTGTAATAGTATTTTGTCACGAGGTTAATCAATAAATGGGATACAAAAAAAGACGAAATTGTACTGATAAGGCTGAATATGATATTTAAACTAAAAATGCCAGTCATGATTGACTGGCATTAGCATTTTTTGCAATTGAAATTACATTATCTCAGATAAGCGAGAACCGTTTCTGTTGAACTGGTGGGATCAACAGACATCATTACACTTAATGATGTAATGGCAATGATAGAAAATATAAATAATTTTCTTGCCCACACTTTATCATTGGTTGCTTTATAACCAGATAATGCCATGCCCAACCACCAGATACTGACTGCAGAGGCAACAATCAGGTATTTATACCCTGCATATCCCACTAAAGTCAGCATCAGCGTTGCAACCATAAAGGCCAGAATATAGAGAATAATATGGCGCTTAGCGACTGAGATCCCTTTAATAACAGGTAATACGGGGATATTGGCTGCTTGGTAGTCTTTAAAACGGAAAATCGCAATGGCATAAGAGTGAGGCATTTGCCACAAACTAAAGATAAGTAATAAAATTGCTGCACCCGCATCAAATTCACCGCTAACAGCACAGTAGCCGATTACTGGTGGTGCAGAGCCTGATAAACTACCAATCAGTGTGCCATAAACAGATTTACGTTTCATATAGAGGCTATAAACCCCAACATAAATAATAAAGCCGAATACAGCGATAAACATTGCAAGTGGGTTGGCTGCTACATAGAGCAGCACAACACCTGCAATACCTAATACTGAGGCATAAATAAGGCTAATTTGCGGGTCGATTAATCCTTGAACTAATGGACGATTCTTCGTTCTTTCCATGATACGGTCAATATCACGGTCAATATAGTTGTTAAAAACACAACCAGAAGCAACGACCAGAGACACCCCAAGTAGAGTCGCGAAAAATAGGGGGTAGTCAATCTCGCCTTTTGAGGCGAGAAGGAAACCACCTATCACAGAAATTAAATTTCCGAAAATAATTCCTGGTTTGGTGACTTGTAGGTATTGCTTAATCATAGCGACAACTCTTAATCCATCATCATATTGATGTTCAGGTTGTACATAATCCACAGTGAGCCAATCACAACAATGCCGATAATCAACAAGGTGAATAGGAATGCGATAACGTTCCAGCGCTCTTCTGAGGACGTGTTCATATGTAAGAAACAGACTAAATGAACAACAATCTGTACGACGGCCATACCAACGACTGTCCATAAGATAGTTGAGGTTGTAGCTGTTCCTTCCATCACCATCCAAAATGGGATCACGGTGAGGATAACGGACAGAATAAAGCCAATCAGATAGGACTTCATGCTGCCGTGGCTTGCGCCTGAAGGAGAAGTATTTGGATGACTCATTACATCGCTCCCATCAGATAAACTACGGTGAACACACAGATCCAGACAACATCAAGGAAGTGCCAGAACAGGCTTAAGCAACTTAAACGAGTGCGATTAACATCAGTTAAACCACGGCGTGATACTTGGATCATCATAATAATAATCCAAACTAATCCCGCAGTTACGTGCAGACCGTGTGTTGATACTAAGGCAAAGAATGCCGATAAGAATGCACTGCGATCTGGGCCATAACCTTCAGCGATAAGTTCATGGAACTCATACACTTCCATTACCACGAAGCCTAAACCGAATAAGAAGGTAACGAATAGCCACAGATTGACTTGGCTAACACTACCTTTATTCATGCTAAGCATGGCGAAACCAAAAGTGATACTACTAAACAGTAGTAAGAAGGTTTCAACTAAAACAAAAGGCAGGCTAAAGATTTCTTTACCAGAAGGACCATCAGCAATCCCGTTAACAAGCACCGCATAAGTGGCGAATAAGCTGGCAAACAGGATAAGGTCGCTCATTAGATAGATCCAGAAGCCGAAAACTTTCGTCGCTCCTGCATCGTGGTGCCCATGATGCTCATGGGCGTTTGCGTTATTTAAAGTTTGAGTTGACATTATTTCACACCTGCTTTTTTCAGTTCTTCATAATGCTTATTCTCGATGGCTTCAATTTCAGGTACTTGGACATAGTAATCAACATCTGTATCGAAGCTTTTCGCGATCCAAGTGACTATCATTCCTGCGAACCCAACAATAGCTAACCACCAGATATGCCAGATCATGGCAAAGCCAAACACTAAGCTAAATGCAGAGATAATGACGCCTGCTGCGGTATTTTTTGGCATATGGATAGGTTCATATTTTGCAGGGCGCTGATAAGCAGTACCTTTTTCTTTCTGATCCCACCACTCATCACGAGCTTTCACTTGCGGTTCAACGGCAAAGTTATAGAAAGGTGCAGGAGAAGAAATTGACCATTCCAGAGTACGTCCACCCCATGGATCACCTGTTAAATCACGGTTTAAGTGACGATCGCGGATACTGACGTAAATTTGGATAACTTGGCAAACAATACCAAGAGCAATCAGAGCGGCACCACCAGCAGCAACCATCAGCATTGGGTGGAATTCTGGGTTGATATTTTGGCTTAAACGGCGAGTCATACCCATAAAACCAAGGATATACAGTGGCATAAAGGCCATAAAGAAACCGATAAACCAGAACCAGAATGCGCGGATACCCCATTTTTCATTAAGCGTGAAGCCAAATGCTTTAGGGAACCAGTAAGTCATACCAGCAAAACAACCGAACACCACACCACCGATAATGACGTTGTGGAAGTGAGCGATTAAGAACAAGCTGTTATGTAATACAAAGTTTGCGCCAGGAACCGCTAATAGTACCCCAGTCATCCCCCCTACTGAGAAGGTGACTAAGAAACCGATTGTCCATAGCATAGGGCTTTTATACTCGATACGGCCCTGATACATGGTAAACAGCCAGTTAAAGATTTTAACCCCTGTGGGTATAGCGATGATCATGGTGGCTATACCGAAGAAGGCATTAACGTTGGCACCTGAGCCCATGGTAAAGAAGTGGTGTAACCAAACGATAAATGATAAGACGGTGATAACAACGGTCGCACCGACTAAAGAGGTATAACCGAATAGACGTTTTTTAGAGAACGTCGCGGTAACTTCAGAGAACACACCAAAGACTGGCAGAATAAGAATATAAACTTCTGGATGACCCCAAGCCCAAACAAGGTTGATGTACATCATCATGTTACCGCCCATATCATTGGTAAAGAAGTGTGTACCAAGATAGCGGTCTAACGTCAGTAGTGTGATAGTGACAGTTAAAATTGGGAATGCAGCGATAATCAGTACGTTAGTACATAATGCAGCCCATGAGAACACTGGCATTTTCATCATTGTCATGCCTGGTGCACGCATACGCAGGATAGTGGCGAAGAAGTTAACCCCCGTCAGAAGCGTACCAATACCGGATATCTGTAAACTCCATATCCAATAGTCGACCCCGACCCCAGGATTGTACTCCAAGCCCGAAAGTGGTGGGTAAGCTAACCAACCTGTTTGTGCGAATTCACCAATACCTAAAGAGATATTGATAAGCAGTACACCGACGACAAAGAACCAGAAACTCAGTGAGTTTAGGAATGGGAATGCCACATCACGCGCACCAATTTGTAAAGGTACAACAAGGTTCATCAGACCGACAACGAAAGGTGTTGCCATGAAGAAAATCATGATAACGCCGTGTGCGGTAAAAATCTGATCGTAGTGATGAGGTGGTAAGAAACCGGCTTCACCCGCTGAGGCGAGTGCCTGTTGGCTTCTCATCATAATGGCATCGGCAAAGCCACGGAACATCATGACCATTGCAACGATGATATACATAATACCAATTTTTTTATGGTCAACACTAGTTAACCATTCGCTCCATAGCCATTTCCACTTACGGAAATAGGTTAAAGCGCCAACAACAGCAAGACCGCCAAGAATGATGCCGATTAGGGTTACGACAACAATGGGTTCTTGTAGCGGGATTGCATCGAGAGTTAATTTTCCGAACATGCCTTTATTCCTCTGCTCCTGCATGTGCCGCGTGGCTCATGTTCATATTCATTGTTGCATCAGAGTGTTCAGTCTGATTGCTACCGGTGTGAGCGCCATGACCTGTATGACCAAATTTAGAGATGGTCTCTTGGAATAACATCGGCTTCACGCTTGAATAGTAGGTCACTGGATTTTTCTGGCTTGGTTTAGCAAGTTCATCAAATGCAGCGGTGGTATTTAACGTATCTGATGACTGTTTTACTTTTGCAACCCATGCATCAAAGCCTGCACGATCAGGTGTCGCAATGGCGGTAAACTTCATGTCAGAGAAACCGTGTCCGCTATAACTTGCTGACATACCTTGGTATTCACCTGGTTCATTAGCAATTAAGTGAAGTTTGGTTTGCATTCCAGCCATGGCATAGATTTGTCCACCTAAGCGCGGGATAAAGAATGAGTTCATGACAGAATCAGAGGTAATTTTGAAATTAACAGGAACATTGGTTGGGAAAGCCAGTTCGTTAACGGTTGCAATACCTTGTTCTGGATAGATAAACAACCATTTCCAGTCCATTGAAACCACTTCAATGGTAACCGGTTTCTCATCTGAAACTAGTGGTTTATAGGGATCAAGTTCATGGGTTGTTTTCCATGTGATGGTTGCCAATATCACGATAATGATAATCGGCACGGTCCATACGACAAGCTCAATTTTATTTGAGTGAGCCCAATTAGGGCGATAAGTTGCTTTAGTATTGGATTCACGGTAGCGATAAGCGAAAACAATCACCATCAGAATTACCGGTATCACAACAATCAACATTAAACCAAGCGCAATGAGGATTAATGTTTTTTGCTCAGCGCCGATAGCGCCTTTGGGATTCATTAACGCCATATCGCAACCACTTAAAAGAACAGCGGCTGCTAATAGCGAGAGTGTCCCAATACTTTTTATGTATTTCATAAGTCTCATCCAACGACCCAAATGATAAAGGTTCTATTGTTGTTTCATCAGTATCAGTAAGGACATTTTACGGTAAGGTTGCGACAGTGTAAACAATTGTAATGGTAAGTAAGTGATTGGTTAGTCTTTTGTGTTAATGTGATCACAAGTAATTAAACTATTAAATAAATGTTAATTTAATTATTGTGAATTAACTATAATTTCATAAAGTAGCATGTTTTTAAAATAAATACATATTTTTACAAAAAAAATTACAGCAAAAAGTGTAAGAAAATGTTTTTTGTCTAAAAAGTAAACACAATACAGGTCTGAGGAGTATTAGAAAGCAAATTTCGTTTTATCTTGATGTTTCGTATCTTTATTTAATCGCTATATGATTTTTTATATCGCAGATTGATTGTTTGTTGAATATTTCTATTATAGAAGAAATTTTTTTATTAACTGCTAAAAATGACAAACAGCGAATAAAAAGTGATTCGCTGCCACAAAAATTAACAATTAGCCATCAGAAGTTATATTTTAAGCTATAGATCACACCATCTTGTAAAAAGTTTTCTCCTAACTTTTTATAAGCATAGCGGTATTGAATGCCTGTAGTAATGGAAGCCGTGGGGTGCCACCAAATAGCGACAGCTCCATTAAAGCCATTTTTTCCGCCATTGCCATAACGTTTATTACGATCAAACTCCATCTCATGCCAATTTGTGATGCTAAATTTTGATTTACCAGGTTAAAATCGTAACCGGCAACCCAACCAACCACATAGCCATTATTTCCTGAATAATAAGTTTGATCGACATAATGTAAAGCTATAAAAGGTTTAAACCAGATATCTGCTAATTGTGTGTTATACCCAATACCATAAAGTGTATTAACCTCATGGAAATTACCGCCATATTCTTTTCCGGGCAGTGACCAAGTACCATATATATGGCCATAAAGGTTTAATCCACTGTCAGCTAAATAAATACGACTAGTTCCTTTGACGGTATAGCGCTGATTATCGCCGGGCTGTGTTTGTCGATTATTAAAAGGATTTTCTAAGTCAAAAAAGCCATAAAACTCACCCCATGAAAAGTGGGCTCCCCCTTCAAGTTCTAAATAAGCAAAATCATCTTTATGGGAAGTTTGGCCTGTTTTATGGGTGGTATGTGTCGTCCAGTCAAGATAATTGATACTGATATTAGCAAATCCACCGAGATAATTAGCCTGTGCAGGTAAAGTGCATGTTGTTGTAATAAACAATAAAATTGATTTTCTTATCATAATGTATAATTAGTTTTTCTGTTGTATTGTTTGTGGTGTGAATTATTCTCACTGTTTGTTTTGATACTATAATTTATAAAGTGTTTTTTTATAGTGTTTTGTATCTAAAATATGATCACATTCTAGAATATTGATCTGGGTTTTCTTTATCGGAAGTTTAGTATTGATTAGTTTGTTTTTATTATTTTGGTATGTTAATGAAAAGAATATAGAGTGAGAGAAGAAGAATAATGATGGCAATAAGTTTTAATTAACAGAAATGACGAAGGTGAGGCGAAATATCTCACGACACCATAAAAAAGGGATAGTATCATGGCAGATAACTGTTTTTTTATTATTAATTCGGAATTTTATTGTGACCTCATTTGCTGATCTTCATGCACTTCCTGCTGAGCAACTTACTAATCTTAATGAGCTTGGCTATTTAACGATGACTCCCGTCCAAGAAGCGTCTTTACCTGCTATTCTTGCCGGGAAAGATGTTCGAGCCCAAGCAAAAACCGGAAGTGGCAAAACAGCAGCTTTTGGCTTAGGTTTATTGCAACGTATTGATGCAAAACAATTTAATACTCAATCATTAGTATTATGTCCAACACGAGAATTAGCTGACCAAGTCGCTAATGAGTTACGTCGACTGGCTCGTTTTCTGCCTAACATTAAAATTCTGACTCTGTGTGGTGGGGTGCCTTTTAGCATTCAACGGGATTCATTAATTCATGCTGCTCATATTATTGTCGCGACTCCGGGGCGTTTGTTAGATCATTTAAACAAGCAGACTGTCACACTTGCTGATGTAAAAACATTAGTACTTGATGAAGCAGATAGAATGCTGGATATGGGATTTTTTGATGATATTAGCGACATCATTTCTCAAATGTCGACACAACGTCAAACTTTGCTCTTTTCTGCAACTTGGCCGGATGAAATCGCTAAAATTAGTCGAAAAATTCAACAAGATCCTGTCACTATTGAGATTAATTCACCGGATGAATTGCCAGCGGTTGAACAACAATTTTATGAGATCTCCCGTTATGGCAAATTGGGATTATTACAAAAGCTTTTGAGTCATCATCAACCTAATTCTTGTGTGGTATTTTGTAATACCAAAAGAGATTGCCAAGATGTGTATGAAGCTTTGACCGAAAGCAACCAAAGTGTCCTTGCGTTACATGGCGATATGGAGCAAAAAGAGCGCGACCAAACATTGATCCGTTTTGCTAATGGTAGCTGTCGAGTGTTAGTCGCCACAGATGTCGCTGCGCGAGGCTTAGATATCAAAGCGCTAGAAATGGTGATTAATTATGAATTATCACACGATCCGGAAGTTCATATACATCGAATTGGACGAACAGCCAGAGCGGGAGAAAGTGGTTTAGCGATTAGTTTTTGCGCACCAGAAGAGATCCCTCGCGCCAATGCTCTGGAAGAAATGTTGAATATAAAACTGGATTGGCAATCAGCCCCTTCAGGTTTATCAATCACACCATTGGTTGCGACAATGGCAACACTATGTATTGATGGCGGTAAAAAAGCAAAAATGCGTCCAGGGGACATCCTTGGTGCATTAACTGGAGATTTAGGGTTTAGTGGAGAAGATATTGGTAAGATAAATATCCATCCAACTCATGCCTATGTAGCGGTAAAACAGTCCATTGCTAAACAGGTATGGAAAAGCCTTCAACAAGGTAAAATTAAAGGTAAATCAGTAAAAGTCAGACTGTTTAGATAATTTGTTATATCACCTATCATTTTCTGTTTGAGCATAAAGAGATAACATAGAAAAAGGACAGCCTAGGCTGTCCTTGAATAGATAATAGATTGAGGCAACTTAATTAGCCGTTTTTTTCAGTGCCAAGTAATCTAAAATAGTCCCGATAATTAAGCTAACGGCGCCAATAATGACACCATATAAGAAGAGTGTAGAAGTAAGCTCGCTTAATAATTCACTATTAATAGATTGTATAAAATCAACTGACTGAAACATCTCTAAATTTGGTAGCGAATTAATAATAAGTAATATTAAGCTACACAAAAATAGTAATACGGCAAAGAGTAAACCATAAATCGCTAAACGGTATTGTTTAATAAATAATGTTCGTTGTAAGAATTCGCCAGTTTTTTGCGTATAAGTGAGTGTATTTTTAGCGATCATCAGCAAAAGAATACCGGGAACAGAGGCAACAATAGAGAAAAGATAGAACGCTTCCCAGCCATGGGATTCTACATACCAGCCTGCAACAGGACCGACATAGACTCGGCCGATAGCCGCTAAGGCGGAAAGAAGGGCGAATTGTGTTGCTGAAAAAGATTGATGGCATAGTGTCATTAGTAGAGCAACGAAAGCCGCCGTTCCCATACCACCACAAATATTTTCGAAAGCGATTACCGCTCCCATGCTATAAATATTTTGCTCAGAGATAGCTAAATACCAATAGCCGATATTTGACCCCCCTTGCAAAATACCAAAGATCATCAGCGCTTTGAATAAAGTCCAACGGCGCATTAATAAACCGCCTAATAAGGCTCCGACAATGGTTGCTGCCAATCCAAGCGTTTTATTGACTAATCCCACTTCACCTGCATCAAATCCGGCGCCACGAATAAGGAATGTGGTACTTAAGCTTAACGCAAAGGCATCTCCCATTTTGTATAGCACAATAAGTAGTAAAATTAACCATGCATTATTACGAGAGAAAAACTCATATAAAGGCTCTATAACGGCTTCATAGAGTGTACGTGGAGGTTTGACGGCGGTTTCTGGCTCCTGAGCTAATAGCGTGGCGATAATACCAATACCCATTAAGGCAGCCATTAGCCAGTACATGTTTTGCCAGCCAATATATTTATCTGCAAGCCATAGTGCCATGCCCCCAGAAACCAGCATCGCTATTCGATAGCCCAGCACAGAGACTGCTGCACCTGTGCCTCGTTCATCGGCTTTTAAGATATCGGTTTTATAGGCATCAAAGACGATGTCTTGTGAGGCAGAACAGAAAGCGACGATGACGGCTAACGAGGCTAACCACCATAAATGATGGCTAGGGTTTAAAAAGCCCATACCCGCAATACCTAACACAAGACCGATTTGTGTTAATAACATCCATCCTCGGCGACGACCTAAGAATGAAGGTGTATAGCGATCCATAAACGGCGACCAGAGGAATTTAAACACGTAAGCTTGGCCAACCAATGAGAAAAAACCAATCGTTTTTAAATCGATATTTTCTACTGTCATCCATGCTTGTAAGGTTCCTGCTGTTAATGCAAGGGGTAAGCCCGAAGTGAAACCAAGTAACAGTAAAATAAAAGATTTATACCAAGTGGTCTGTTTAAAGGCGGCTTGAAGCATGCAAAATTCCTTTTAACGGCTTGTTTCTTGCTATCTTTACAAGCCGTTTTTTATTAATTAACGAGCGTTAGATTTGATGTATTGGCTGACAGAAGGATCTTTTGCCATATCACTGACAAGCTCAGATAAAACATTATTAATCGCTGCCGCTATTTTATCATTGGATGCGCCAAATGGGCCTTGTACATTGTAGCTAGTACGATAGGTTTTGGTGTTTGTACTGCCATTAGGCATGCTGACAACAACGGAAATATCTGCTTTAGCACTAATATTATGGCGTAGACTTCCTTCACTAATATCTGCGTTCAGTTTATTTATCACCACAATTACGTCAGCTGCGGCTGGAGAGCCAAAAGTATAGCCACGTGCCATCATCTGTTTTTGAACGATTTCTTGCATTAGAAAAGCTAAATCACGTGTAGGTACTAAAACCTCTAACTTACCATTACGACTCATTTCCGCTAAGTTTTTCGAAGGTCGTTTATCTTGGCTGGTGATACTAAGTGTAATTGGGCGCATAGTTGGATCTGATGGTGGTACAGATATCACTGGCTCAATCGATAATTTATTGCTTGGTGTTGCACATCCTGCTAGCAGTGTCAGCGCAAACACGGCACAAAGTAAATTTTTTATCATGATAGTGTCTCGATTAAGTAATTCTGCCGTTTTCTCAGCAGATAAGGGTGGCTATTTTGCCTATCATACCACTGCAAAAGCGTAGCTAATATCCCTTTAATGAACGAAATTATCTGATTTTTATCAATACGTTTTATTGTGATAAGAACAGATTTATAACTCACGCCATTTCTCTTGTTAAGGTGAGCATTTTACTCAAGAGAAAAAATAAGCGATTATCATAGGTAATGTTTAAGACAAGAAAGCCATTTATCTGTATTACGAAAAGTTATTTATTCACTTAACTAACAGATAACTTCTTTTTTTGATTGTTATGTTATAAGGACTGAGATGATCCGTGATGATATTGAGAATAAGCTGATTTCACGCTTTTCTCCCCATTTTTTGCAAGTCATTAACGAAAGCCATCGTCATAATGTACCTGCAGGCTCGGAGAGCCATTTTAAAGTCGTTATTGTGAGTGACTTATTTAATGATAAACGCAGTGTGTCACGTCATCGTGATGTTTATCAAACGTTATCTCATGAATTAGATAATGGCGTTCATGCTTTAGCTCTGCACACTTTTACCTTGAGCGAGTGGGATGAACAACAAGATAAAGCATTACACTCTCCAGGATGTCGTGGTGGAAGCCAACAAGATTAATCAGAAGATTGTTAATCGTGAGTAAATGATGACTAAGATGCGTATTTTTTGTTCTTTATGGGGCTAAAAAGCAGTGTTAACCTTGTTTTTATGAAAAAATTGAGGAATAAAACGGCTCTTTCTCGACTCAACCCCTCTAGATCGTTATAATGTCGCGTCTAATTTTCAGTAAGGTTTCGGGATGCTTCTGATATCAGGGATCCTCGTTTTTTTAAATGTGGCGGCCCCGGTTCTGAAAGGAGTATTAAGTCTAATACTACTTGCCGTAGATTAGCTTCCTTTAAAGTAGACCGAGCACTAAAACTTATTTTGAGGTAACAAGATGCAAGTTTCTGTTGAAACGACTCAAGGCCTAGGGCGTCGTGTCACAATCACCGTACCAGCCGCTGATATCCAAAAAGCTGTAGACAGCGAACTGAAAAAAGCTGCTAAAACTGTTCGCATTGATGGTTTCCGTAAAGGACACGTACCAATGTCTATGGTTAAACAACGTTACGGTATGTCTGTTCTGAATGATGTTCTGGGTGATCTGATGCAGCGTAATTTCATCAACGCTATCATCGAAAACAAAGTTAACCCAGTAGGTGCACCTGATTACAAACCAGAGCAATACAAAGAAGGTGAAGACTTTGTATACTCTGTAGAATTCGAAGTTTTCCCAGAAATCGAACTGAAAGATCTGGAAAGCATTGAAGTGGTAAAACCTATCGTGACAGTTAAAGACGAAGACGTTGATAACATGCTAGAAACTCTGCGTAAACAACAAGCCGAGTGGAAAGATAAAGAAGGTGAAGTTGCGGCAGAAGATCGTGTAACTGTTGATTTTAATGGTTCTATTGACGGTGAAGAATTTGAAGGCGGAAAAGCTGAAGATTTCGTACTAGCAATGGGCCAAGGCCGTATGATCCCAGGTTTTGAAGAAGGTCTTATCGGTCATAAAGCAGGTGAAGAATTCACTATCGATGTGACTTTCCCAGAAGATTACCACGCTGAAAACCTAAAAGGTAAAAAAGCACAATTTGCTATCAACCTGAAAAAAGTGGAAGAGCGTGAACTGCCAGAATTAACTGAAGAGTTCATCAAACGCTTCGGTATTGCAGATGGTTCAGTTGATGGTTTACGTGCCGAAGTACGTAAAAACATGGAACGTGAGCTGAAAAATGCGATCCGTACACGTGTTAAATCACAAGTTATCGATGGCTTAGTGAAAGCTAACGAAGTTGACGTACCTGCAGCTGCGGTAGATAGCGAAATTGAAGTTCTGCAACGTCAAGCAGCACAACGTTTCGGTGGTGATGAAAAACAAGCTCTGCAATTACCACGTGAATTGTTCGAAGAACAAGCAAAACGTCGTGTTATCGTTGGATTACTGTTAGGTGAAGTGATCAATAGTAATGAACTGAAAGCAGAAGACGAGCGTGTGAAAGCGTTGATCGACGAAATGGCTTCAGCTTATGAAGATCCATCAGAAGTTGTTGAGTTCTACAATAAGAACGAACAACTGATGAATAACATCCGTAATTTAGCATTAGAAGAGCAAGCGGTAGAAAAAATCTTAGCAACTGCTAAAGTAACGGAAAAAGAAACTAACTTCACTGAACTAATGAACGAAGTTCAGATGGGTTAATTTTTAACCGCGATATCGGTTTTAAGCAAAAACCCGTGGTAAAAACCACGGGTTTTTTTCAGTTTGTGTATATTTATCAAATTTTGTCTTGAAATTTGAGCGATTATCTCCAGATAATTCTATAGTCATTTTATCACTCCTCGCGAGGCGCCTTGAATGTCTTGTGAGAGATTGGATCATTTGCAATGGTCATGATCAATTATCTCAAGTAAAATTGTTGTCATTGGCACCAATAAGAATGCAATAGGAGACAGATATGTCATTTAACGACACCCAGGAACAATTCGCACCTAATATGGCTTTGGTGCCGATGGTTATAGAGCAGACTTCACGAGGTGAGCGCTCTTACGATATTTATTCACGTTTATTAAAAGAACGTATCATTTTCCTGACTGGCCAAGTTGAAGATCATATGGCCAATCTCATTGTTGCTCAGATGTTGTTTTTAGAAGCTGAGAACCCAGAAAAAGATATTAACCTGTACATTAATTCACCGGGTGGAGTGATCACTGCAGGTATGTCGATTTATGACACAATGCAATATATCAAAGCGGATGTTAGCACTATTTGTATGGGACAAGCTTGTTCCATGGGTGCATTTTTATTATCTGCAGGTGCAAAAGGTAAACGTATTTGTCTACCTAACTCACGTGTCATGATCCACCAACCTTTAGGTGGATACCAAGGCCAAGCGACAGATATTCAAATCCACGCTCAAGAAATTTTGAAAGTGAAATCGCGTATGAATGAGTTAATGGCTCAACATACGGGGAAATCTATTGAAGAAATAGAAAGAGATACTGAGCGTGATCGTTTCTTATCCGCTAACGAAGCGTTAGAATATGGTTTAGTTGATAAAGTTTATACACAACGCAGCTAGTCATATTCCGTTGTAATAGCTATGGAGTTAACAGGTTTTCTTTGTTATAGATTGATATAAAGAAAGCTGCTATTAATCTCTAGATAAAAAAGTCTTTCTTCCTCTTATTCGCTGATAAGAGGAATAACTAAGTGAGGTTAACTGATGACAGATAAGCGCAAAGATAGCTCTGGGAAGCTTCTGTATTGCTCTTTCTGCGGTAAAAGCCAGCATGAAGTAAAGAAATTAATCGCTGGCCCGTCGGTTTATATTTGTGATGAATGTGTCGACCTTTGTGTTGATATTATTCGTGAAGAAATAAAAGAATTAGCACCTCATCATGAACGCAGTGAATTGCCAACGCCACATGAAATCCGTAAACATCTTGATGATTATGTTATCGGTCAGGAGCTGGCGAAAAAAGTATTGGCAGTTGCCGTTTATAATCACTATAAACGTCTGCGTAATGGCGATAAAGCCGATGGTGTTGAGCTAGGGAAAAGTAATATCCTGCTGATTGGCCCGACAGGTAGTGGTAAAACATTATTAGCAGAAACGTTAGCACGTTATCTTGATGTACCTTTTACCATGGCCGATGCGACAACGCTAACAGAAGCGGGCTATGTAGGGGAAGATGTTGAAAACATCATTCAAAAACTACTACAAAAATGCGATTACGATGTGCAAAAAGCACAACGTGGTATTGTTTATATTGATGAAATTGACAAAATCACTCGTAAATCTGAAAACCCATCAATTACACGTGATGTTTCTGGCGAAGGTGTACAGCAAGCATTATTGAAATTAGTTGAAGGGACAGTAGCTTCTGTACCTCCTCAAGGCGGGCGTAAACATCCACAGCAAGAATTCTTACAAGTAGATACTTCGAAGATCCTCTTTATTTGTGGTGGTGCTTTTGCCGGACTGGATAAAGTAGTTGCGCAACGTCTAAATACCCATTCAGGTATTGGTTTTGGTGCAGAAGTGAAAAGCCAAAATGAGAAAGCGAGTGAAGGGGAGTTATTAGCGCAAGTTGAACCAGAAGATCTGATTAAATTTGGTCTGATCCCTGAATTTATTGGTCGTTTGCCTGTTGTTGCAACATTAGGTGAGCTCAATGAAGATGCGTTAATTCAAATTCTGCAAGAGCCTAAAAATGCCCTGACTAAACAGTATCAAGCATTGTTTAAATTAGAAGGTGTAGATTTAGAGTTCCGTAAAGATGCTTTAACCGCGATTGCTAAAAAAGCGATGTCGCGTAAGACAGGGGCGCGTGGTTTACGTTCCATTGTAGAAGCTGCATTACTTGATACAATGTACGATCTTCCTTCATTTGAAAATGCAGAGAAAGTGGTTATTGATGAAAATGTAATCAATGGGAAATCTGAACCGCTGATTATATATAGTCAACCTGAAAATCAGGCATCGGGTGAATAATATAGCGAAAATCAGCAATACCTCTTGTCTGATATTATCTATTTTCTCCCTTTTAGGGCAAAAAAATAGGATAACGCGTGCCAACGCAATAAAAATGAGGGAATTTTCCCTCATTTTGTTTTTTTAATAGGGAATGCTATTGAATGTCGGAAAACTGCCCTTATATATTTTGACAATCCGTAGAATTAATTTTATTTGGTGAGATGCGAATAAAATTACCTGTAAAAGCGTTAAGCTAAAAACGAAGAGAGAGCTCTATGAATCCTGAGCGTCCAGAACGTATTGAAATACCTGTATTGCCATTACGTGATGTCGTTGTATATCCACATATGGTGATCCCGTTGTTTGTTGGTCGTGAAAAATCTATTCATTGCTTAGAAGCTGCGATGAACGACAACAAACAAATTATGCTGGTTGCGCAGAAAGATGCATCTACTGACGAACCAGGTGTTAATGATCTTTTTTCTGTGGGGACAGTGGCTTCTGTTTTACAGATGCTGAAACTGCCTGACGGAACCGTAAAAGTGCTTGTTGAAGGTATTCGCCGCGCAAAAATTACCACATTATCTGATAATGGTGAGTATTTCCAAGCTAAAGCGGAATATCTAGACACGCCCGTTGTTGATGAGCGTGAACAAGAGGTACTAAATCGCACGGCGATCAATCAGTTTGAAGGTTATATCAAGCTGAATAAAAAAATTCCGCCAGAGGTATTAGCCTCATTGCATGCGATTGAAGAATCTGCGAAGTTAGCTGATACCATTGCTTCGCATATGCCTTTGAAATTAAAAGATAAGCAAGCTGTGCTTGAAATGTCTGATGTAACAGAACGCCTAGAGTATTTAATGGCGATGATGGAATCAGAAATCGATCTGCTGCAAGTTGAAAAACGCATTCGTAACCGCGTTAAAAAGCAGATGGAAAAAAGCCAGCGTGAGTACTACCTCAATGAGCAGATGAAAGCGATCCAAAAAGAATTAGGTGAGATGGATGATGCACCTGATGAAATGGAGTCGTTAAAACGCAAAATTGAAGCGGCGAAAATGCCCAAAGAGGCGAGAGAAAAGACAGAAGCTGAACTTCAGAAATTAAAAATGATGTCGCCAATGTCTGCTGAGGCAACAGTAGTCCGTAGCTATATTGATTGGATGGTACAAGTTCCTTGGAATAGCCGTAGCAAAGTGAAAAAAGACTTAGTGAAAGCGCAGGAAGTACTTGATACGGATCATTATGGCTTAGAACGTGTGAAAGAGCGTATTCTTGAATATCTCGCGGTTCAGTCTCGTGTCAGCAAAATTAAAGGGCCAATCCTGTGTTTGGTAGGGCCTCCTGGGGTAGGTAAAACGTCGCTAGGTCAATCTATCGCGAAAGCGACAGGGCGTAAATATGTGCGTATGGCATTAGGTGGGGTACGTGATGAAGCTGAAATCCGTGGTCACCGTCGTACTTACATTGGGTCGATGCCTGGTAAGTTAATCCAAAAAATGGCCAAAGTTGGCGTTAAAAACCCGCTATTTTTATTAGATGAAATCGACAAGATGTCATCAGATATGCGCGGTGATCCAGCTTCAGCACTATTAGAGGTGTTAGATCCAGAACAAAATATCGCCTTTAATGACCACTATCTTGAAGTGGACTACGACTTATCCGATGTTATGTTTGTGGCGACATCTAACTCCATGAACATTCCGGCGCCATTACTCGATCGTATGGAAGTGATCCGCTTATCGGGTTATACCGAAGATGAAAAACTCAACATTGCAAAACAGCATCTGTTACCAAAACAGATTGAACGTAATGCACTGAAAGAGAATGAGCTAACAATCCACGATAGCGCGATTATGGGCATTATTCGCTATTATACGCGTGAAGCGGGTGTACGTAGCTTAGAGCGTGAAATTTCTAAATTATGTCGTAAAGCGGTTAAACAACTGCTGATGGATAGTACTATCAAGCATATTGAAATCGATGAAAATAATCTGAAAGATTATTTAGGTGTACGTAAAGTCGATTATGGTCGTGCTGATACAGAAAATCGTATTGGTATGGTAACAGGGCTTGCTTGGACAGAAGTTGGTGGTGACCTACTGACGATTGAAACGGCAAGTGTACCGGGTAAAGGTAAACTGACCTTCACTGGCTCGTTAGGTGAAGTTATGCAAGAGTCGATTCAAGCAGCGATGACTGTGGTTCGTGCTCGAGCTGACAAACTGGGCATTAATGGCGACTTCTATGAAAAACGTGATATTCATGTACACGTACCAGAAGGCGCGACGCCAAAAGATGGTCCAAGTGCGGGTATTGCAATGTGTACCGCGTTGGTTTCCAGTTTAACGGGTAATCCAGTTCGTTCAGATGTTGCAATGACGGGAGAAATTACCTTACGTGGTCAAGTATTGCCAATCGGTGGATTAAAAGAAAAGTTACTTGCGGCACATCGTGGCGGAATTAAGACAGTTCTTATCCCTGATGAAAATAAACGTGATTTAGAAGAAATTCCTGAAAACATTGTTGCTGATCTGGATATTCACCCAGTGAAAACAATTGAGGAAGTTTTAACGTTAGCCCTAGAGAAATCGCCATTTGGCATCGAAGTAGTGACTAACAAATAACACTAAATCGTGATGTGAATCATAATATTTCACTAAAAAAAAGGCTGGATAAGCAATAAAAGCTTGCCAGTCTTTTTTTGTGTCGTTAATTTAATGGGGTTTATTAATTAATAGTCCTGTTTTATCAGTCTTGCTATATATAAAAAGGCTTGATATAACGACGTTTGCAAAATTTGCCATTAATGGTAAAAAATAACGCATAAATTATGGGGATGAAAAGCGTGAATAAAACTCAACTGATCGACAAAATTGCTGCGAATGCAGATATCACTAAAGCGGCAGCGGGTCGTGTTGTAGATGCAATGGTAGCTTCAATCACTGAATCTTTACAAAAAGGTGATGACGTTGCATTAGTGGGCTTCGGTACATTTACCGTACGTGATCGCGCAGCACGTACTGGCCGTAATCCACAAACAGGTAAAGAAATTCAAATTGCTGCGGCCAAAGTGCCTGCATTCCGTGCGGGTAAAGGTCTAAAAGACGCAGTAAATCAATAATTGAGTAAATCGTTTTTCTGCCTAATGTGTTATTGGGTTGACGTTATGGATAAACAGAAAACGAATCGATTAAGAAATAAAGCGCATCTTTAAAGGATGCGCTTTTCTTTTTTACCACAGAAAAGGGGATTAAACCGAGTATTCTCTGGTGATAAGACGTGAAACTAAAGTAGTCATTTGATAGAATAGCGCGTTGTTCTATAACTGAAATAGACAACATGAAAGCATCTCATGGTTAGCTAAAGACTTAACTGACCAATGAGTCAATTAGAGCTGTTTATTTTGTATCTGTAAGATGTGTGTTAAGACTCAAATTTTATACGGGATTGGCTATTTCTAAGGATTGTCGCGTGTTGCGACATTTTGATATTAAGCCAGCGATGAGCATGTTAAATTAGCTGTGCTCAAAATAGTCGTGTAACACCAATAAAAAATAATTTTTTCACCAAACGGAGCCTAGTCTCGTTATGATGGACAACATTCGTTCAACTGCTAATAATCCTTTTATTAAGATACTATTAGCTGTGATCATCCTCTCTTTCGTCCTAACTGGTGTGGGCGGATATCTCTTTAGTTCTGGTGTTAATGATGCCGCTGAAGTTAACGGTTATAAAATAAGTCGTGCTCAGTTAGAGCAAGCTTATCAACAACGCCGAGCACAACTACAAAAAGACATGGGTGACAATTTTGCTTCCCTCGCATCATCAGATGAGGGACAAAAAATGATCCGCCAACAAGCATTGAATGTGCTGATTAACCAAGCTTTGCTGGATCAATTTGCTCAAGAGTTAGGTATTTCTGCTGGCGACCAGCAAATCAGAGACGCGATTTTTGCGCTACCTTATTTCCAAACTGATGGTAAATTTGATAACAAAAAATACGTTGAGTTATTAACGGCGAATAATATTGACGCGGATGCCTTTGCTGAAGGAATTCGTCAAAATCTGATTAATCAACAATTACGTTATTCTATTCAAGGCACTGACTTTGCTTTAGAGAGCGAAGTTAAAGACTTTGCCGGCTTAATGCTACAAAGCCGTAATGTGCGTCTCGCTTCATTAGATATTCAGCCATTCCTTGAAAAAGAGACGGTATCAGATGAAGAATTAAAAGCCTTTTATGACCAAAATACCTCTATGTTTATCGCTCCAGCACAAGTTAAAGTGAGCTATATTCAGTTAGAAGCCCAAAAAGATTTAAGCAACATCACTATTTCAGATGATGAAGTTAAAGCTTATTACGATAGTAATATCAGTGAATTTACTGTTCCCGGACAAAAAAAATACAGTCTACTTGTCTTAGCAGATGAAACCGCTGCGAAAGAAGCTGAAGATGCGTTGAAAAATGGCGCTGACTTCGTCACCTTAGTAAAAGAAAAATCCATTGATACTTTTTCTGCTAAACAAGATGGTTCATTAGGCTGGATCACTATTGGTCAAGAGCTACCAGAATTAGCAAATGCGAGTTTGACTGAGAAGGGGCAAATTTCACAGCCAGTTAAAATCAGCAACGGTTATGCTATTTTCCGTCTTGATGATATTAAACCTTCGGTGGTAAAACCTTTTGATGACATTAAAGCTGACTTATTAGTAAAAATGCGTGAAAACAAAGCCATTGATGATTTCTTCGCATTGCAGCAAAAAGTGAGTCAAGCCGCTTCAAATGATAACGACACGCTAGCGACAGCAGCAAAAGCAGGGAACGTCACTGTAATCAATACAGATTGGTTTGATGAAAACAATGTACCAGCAGCCTTGAATAACGAAAAGTTAACACAGCTTATCTTTGGTGGTTCACTGGTTGATGACAATGGCCCTACAGGCATGAACTCAGATATGGTTACCCTTGGTAATGATAGTGCTTATATTGTTCGTGTCGAAGGATATAAACCTGCATCAACCCAACCATTAGATAAAGTACGTGACAAGGTTATTACACTGGTCAAACAGCAAAAAGCTTCTCAAGCGATGAATGCGCAAGCTCAGAAACTCCTTGCAGCCTTAAAAGAAGGTAAAGGAGAGGCGGCATTGAAAGAAGCAAATATCTCGTTTGGTGAGGTAGAAAGCGTGGTTCATTCATCAGCCACAGATCCGATACAAAGTGCTATTTTTGCTATGCCAAAACCAGCAGAAGGTAAAAAAGAGTACGGTATGTCTAATGTACCGGGTTCAAAAGTGGTCTTAATCCAATTAGATAGTGTCACTGATGGTAAGCCAACGGCAGAACAGCTTGAATTTATGACTAATCTCTATCGCGCCCAAATGGGAGAAGAAGCTTTACAACTTATGCTCAGCGATTTAAGAGAAAAAGCAAAAATCGAGATTTTTGATAAAGATTATCAATAAACTATCTTAGATTGATTGAATAAAAACCCAGTTTCGACTGGGTTTTTTTATGGCTAAAATTATATTCAAGATTAGAACTTGCGAGCAGTCACGTCATTTTTTGTAACGCTATTTTTTTATTCAATTTATTTTTCTTACTCTCTCGTAATTCATATGGTTGCTAATTGCTGAATTATTTAAGGCTTGGCATTATTTGATGGCATTCAGTAATCGCTGTTTGCTGTTGAATATACAGTTATTTTTACAAAAAGGAGATGATTAAAATGGATAAAAAAACACTATCAGCATTTATGGCATCAATATGTTTAACATTAGGTTTAGGGTTATCACCACTCTCTTATGCCGATGATATATCGCCTTCAACATCAACCATGTTGATTGAAAAAGGGGATCAAAAAGAGAGTGCTATCAGTGAGGTAAACGCTAGTGCACAAGGAAAGTTGGATATTAATAGTGCAACACTTGATGAATTAATGACGCTAAAAGGGATCGGAAAAGCAAAAGCGCAAGCCATTATCGATTATCGAGAAAAAGTGGGGCGTTTTGCTTCTTTTGATGATCTCGCCAAGGTCTTTGGTATTGGTATGAAGCTTATTGAACAAAATAAAGATCTAATTATTATCAACTAATTACTCGATAATACTGTACCCCTTTTTTGTGATCAAAAAGGGGTACAGAATTGCCTTTATATAATATTAATAATCAGATGGTATTTTAATTTGGGTAATAAATAATCGGATGAAATATACCCTATTTGATATTTTTGACTATATTTAAGATATTACATAGAAATTTCTCTTAGCTAAAGTTTGTTAGGGATATCAAGAGGTAATAAAGTCATATGAGTACATTAATTAAAGTTTATGGATTCCATTTAGATGTTTTTGAGCATGTGAATAATGCACGTTACCTTGAATTTTTAGAACAAGCGAGATGGGATTGGATTGAACAACACTTAGATCTCGCTTGGTTTAAACGGCATGGTCTAGCACTCGTTGTCGCGAATATTAATATCAACTATCGTTTGCCCGCTAATTTAGGCGATGAACTAATCATTAGTTGTGATATTGCAGAAGTCGGTATTAAAAGTGGCGTGTTGTCTCAAAAAATAGTGAGAAAACAAGATGGTGCATTGATTTCAGATGCATTAGTGACTTTTGTACTCGTTGATATCAATACTAAAAAAGCATTAACACTTACAGATCAGTTACGAGAAAAATTGGAGTATGTACGCCAGTCTGCTGATTAGCATTGATGTTATCCAGTTAACCGTCTAATTTTATCGGTGATCGTAACATATTAGCGGCAGGATATACCGTACTTACCTGTGTAAGGGAGGGAGTAGTCAGCCCACTCGCTGAAGCAGGAACCCACCGAGACGAGTCAGACTGTGGTCTGAACCGCTGTAGGGAGCCACGTCCTTTAGGGCATGGAGGAGGTCAATTGGTTTTGGTATAGAATAATTCCCCGCTCTGTTGTTTTCAGGGCGGAGAAAATCACAGGGGAAAACTGGGTAAAACAACTGGTTAATTAGTTATCACGGCTTCGACGACTTTATTAGCAACCTAACAGGCCGCGAATTAAAAATAACTGCTACGGGTGTAAACGCACAGAAAACAAAGCTAACACATTTTTGACAGATTATTTAAGGCCAACTTTATTTTTCATGGCGTCCATGACGGCATTTTTGTCTTGTAAATAGCCATGAAGTCCACGCTCTCTTAAATGGCAAGCTGCACATTGACCACAACCATCACCTTGAATACCGTTATAACAAGTTAAGGTGTTGTGGCGTACAAAATCTAACTTACCGTAATAGTCAGCGAGTGCCCAAGTTTGCGCTTTATCTAACCACATCAACGGAGTGATAAACTGAATATCACGAGCAATACCTAAATTTACCGCATGATTTAGAGCCTTAACAAACTCATCGCGACAATCTGGATAACCTGAGAAATCAGTTTCACATACGCCGGTAATAACGCTTTCAGCACCAATCTGATAAGCATAAATGGAGGCTAATGTAAGAAATAAAATATTTCTACCAGGTACAAAGGTACTAGGAATATCGCTTTGTTCACTCTGTTTAAAATCAGGCACAGGAATATTGTCACGTGTTAAGCTGCTGATAGCGAGTTCATTGAGTAAACTGACATCCAAAACTTTATGTGCGGTTGCACCTAATAATTGACTGACTCTTTGTGCTACCTCAATTTCTTCTTTATGACGTTGTCCATAATTAAATGTAATACAATGAACTTCATCATACTGCTCTAGTGCTTGGATTAGGCAGGTTGTCGAATCTTGTCCACCACTAAAGACAACGACCGTTTTTTTCATCAGAATACTCCTGAATATTGATATTTTTTAAGGATTAATACGCATAATATTGCAGATATTATGACAAGTTATCACCAAATTATCAGTAAGAGATTATTCTTATAGCAGGGGTAGATTATTACTATTTTTTGTAGGGGCATATGTTAAAGGAGTATTTATGTTAGATAAGATTGACCGAAAACTATTAACGCTATTACAGGAAGATTCAAGCCTCTCACTGAATACTTTGGCAGAGGCGGTTAACCTAACCTCAACACCTTGCTGGAAACGATTGAAAAGACTCGAGGATGAAGGGTATATTCGTAAACGTGTTGCATTACTCGACAGCGAAAAAATTGGGCTTGGCTTAACAGTTATTGTTATGATAAGAACACAGCAACATAATAGCGAGTGGTATGAACAATTTGTATCATTCGTTAAGCAAATGCCAGAAGTACTGACATTCTATCGAATGGCGGGTGAGTGTGATTATCTAATGCATGTTGAAGTTGTAGACATGAAAAGTTATGACCAATTTTACAAACGCATGGTTAACGGCGTTCCTGGGCTTATTGACGTAACTTCTAACTTTGCAATGGAAAAAATTAAATACACAACGGCAATGCCGATACCTGAATAAGATCCCTCTTTACCAACTGGCACTTTTATTTTTGTACAACCTTAGGATTTAAGGCGTGGCTCTATTTTCACAGCTCAGTTGGTATTTTATCAGCGAATGGCGTCGTTATGTCGGTGCTATTTTCTTATTGATGGTTATCGCCGTTCTACAAGTGATCCCTCCGAAAATCGTCGGGATTATTGTTGATGGTGTTGATAGCCATAGCCTGTCTTTTCAGCAAATTATGGGGTGGATCGGGATCATGGTATTGATCGCCCTTGCTGTCTATTTATTACGTTATATTTGGCGACTGTGGTTATTTGGTGCTTCTTACCAACTGGCGGTGAAATTACGTATGCAAATCTATCGCCAACTTAGCCTTCAATCATCGGCTTTTTATCAACGCTATCGCACGGGTGATTTAATCGCACGTACCACTAATGATGTTGATAAAGTCGTTTTTGCCGCAGGGGAAGGGGTGTTAACCCTTGTTGACTCTATGGTAATGGGACTTGCGGTGTTAGTGATGATGAGTATTCAGTTAAGTTGGCAATTGACACTTATCTCATTGTTACCTATGCCATTAATGGCAATATTAATTAAACGCTATGGCGATAAACTACATCACCGCTTTAAAAGTGCACAAGCACTATTTTCTTCATTGAATAATCAAGCGCAAGAAAGTTTAAGTAGCATTCGTATGATCAAATCTTTCGGTCTTGAACAGCAACATGCTTCACGTTTTGAAACGGTTGCAAAAGAGACGGGTCGACAAAATATGCGAGTGGCAAAAGTCGATGCATTGTTTGACCCCACGATTTTTATGGCAATTGGTTTTGCTAACTTACTTGCTGTGGCGGGAGGAAGTTATTTTGTTCTCAATGGCACGATGACATTGGGAGAATTAACCAGTTTTGTAATGTATTTAGGGCAAATGATTTGGCCTATGTTAGCGCTGGCATGGATGTTTAATATTGTTGAGCGTGGTAGTGCGGCTTATAGCAGGATCAATGCATTACTCAATGAGCAACCGGCTATGGTTGATGGTCAATTATCACCAATGCATCAAAAAGGAACTTTAGCGGTAGATATTAAAGCGTTTCATTACCCCAAACAGCAAGTTGATGTACTAAAAAACATTCATTTTACACTCTCTCCTGGTGAGATGTTGGGTATTTGCGGTATGACTGGGGCGGGGAAAAGCACTTTGTTAGCGCTGATCCAGCGCTTATATGATGTCAGTGAAGGGGATATTCGTTTTCAATCTGTCCCCCTTTACCAATTAAAATTGGATGAATGGCGGGGAAGACTTGCTGTTGTCAACCAAACACCGTTTCTTTTTTCGGATACGATTGCCGGAAATATAGCCTTAGGACGCCCTGATGCTACCAAAGAAGAGATAGAGGCAGTAGCCAAAATCGCCAATATTCACGATGATATTTTAAATTTACCCGAAGGATATCTGACTCAAGTTGGTGAAAAAGGGGTCATGCTCTCGGGGGGACAAAAGCAACGCATTTCCATTGCTCGAGCTTTACTGTTAGATGCGGAAATCTTGTTATTAGATGATGCGCTATCAGCCGTTGATGGGCAAACTGAATACCAGATCTTACAAAATCTGGCTCAATGGCGTAAAGAGAAAACCATTATTATTAGTGCTCACCGTTTATCTGCACTGGTTGATGCAACAAATATATTGGTATTAAAACAAGGCGAAATCATAGAGCAAGGTACTCATCAAACACTTATTGCAATGCCAGGTTGGTATCAAGATATGTACCATTATCAACAACTCGAGGCCGCATTAGATGACGATAAATAATAATAAATCCATTAAAACGTTATTGCCGGCCTTAAAAAGATTATTAGCTTATGGCAAAACCTATCGCAAACCGATGACATTAGGTGTGGTGATGTTATGGGTGGCAGCGATTGCAGAAGTGGGTGGACCTTTACTTATTAGTTATTTTATTGATGCTAAAGTAGCGACTCATCAAGTTGAATGGCGAGGCGCATTAGGTCTTGCTGCTGCTTTTATTCTATTACAAATTATTGCGGCACTATTGCACTATTACCAAACAATCGTCTTTAATTATGCCGCTGTTGGGGTGGTACAACAGTTACGAGCAGATGTGATGAGTGCTGCGCTAAAACAGCCATTAAGTGCATTTGATAATCAGCCTGTAGGACAGCTGATTTCTCGTGTTACCAATGATACAGAAACTATCAAAGATCTATTTGTTAACGTCTTTCCTGCTCTATTTCGTGCTATAGCATTGGTGGTTGTGATGTTAATCGCTATGTTTCTACTCGAATGGCAAATGGCATTAGTGGCGATGACGATTTTCCCTGCGGTTATTGGTGTGATGATGCTTTATCAACGGCTAAGTACACCGATTGTCCGCAATGTGCGTCATTATCTTGCCAATATTAATGATGGCTTTCATGAAGTGATTAATGGTATGTCGGTTATCCAGCAATTTCGTCAACAAGCTCGCTTCGGTAAGAGAATGTCAGATGATAGCTGGCAACATTATCAAGCACGTATGAAAGCACTAAAACTTGACGGGTTATTATTGCGCCCGTTACTCAGTATGCTCTCTGCATTGGTGCTATGTGGCTTATTGATACTGTTTGGATATCAAGGTAGTGCTGTGATTGGTGTTGGAGTAATTTATGCTTTTATCAGCTATTTAGGTCGTCTTAATGAACCTCTTATTACTCTGACGTCTCAACAATCTTTATTACAACAAGCGGTTGTTTCCGGTGAACGAGTCTTTGAATTAATGGACGCCCCAATGCAGCAATATGGCAATGCAAGCTATACCATTAACCAAGGAGATATAGCCATTAACGGCTTGTGGTTTGCGTATCTAAAACAGCAGTGGGTATTAAAAGAGATTAATCTTGATATACCTGCTCGCCACTTTGTCGCTTTTGTGGGGCATACTGGCAGTGGAAAAAGTACCTTAGCCAGTTTGCTTATGGGAAATTATCCATGGCAGAAAGGACATATCTACTTAGATAACCATCCATTAGAAAGTTATTCCCATCAGGCATTAAGAAGCGGTATTGCGATGGTACAGCAAGATCCTGTTTTATTATCAGGCACTTTGCGTGACAATATTACTTTAGGGCGTCACTGCTCTGAAGCTCACTTATGGCAAGTATTAGCAACTGTACAATTAAATAGCTGGGTAAAAACATTACCTGATGGTTTAGAAACCCCCTTAGGTGAACAGGGTAGTCGCTTATCCGCGGGACAAAAACAGTTATTAGCATTAGCTCGAGTATTATTATTTCCACCCCGTATTCTTATCTTAGATGAGGCAACGGCAAATATCGACTCGGGTACAGAGCAAGCTGTTCAAAAAGCCCTTACGGAAATAAGAGAAAAAACCACATTAATTGTTATCGCTCATCGCCTTTCAACCATTATCGATGCTGACGAAATTGTAGTGCTTCATCGTGGTGAGATTGTTGAGCAAGGTAAACATGCACAACTATTGGCACAAAAAGGTCGCTATTACAATATGTACCAATTACAACAAGTTAAAGAGTCATTACAAGTTCAAGAGCCAGCCGTTGTTGAGTGATATAATCTAAATTCCATTTATCCTAACCCAGCCAATGCTGGGTTTTTTATTGCCCTAATTTTTAGCATTGTGGACATGATAAGAGCATTTATTGCACTAAGTTAGTGAGTGATATTTATTTTTTATTTATTTATCAATGAAATAAGTATTGGCATATCTCTTGCTCTATCAGTATGGCGCTTTCTAAAACCGTATGGAGCAATTATATGAAATATATCATCGCGATTATTAAACCATTTAAATTAGAAGATGTAAGAGAGTCACTCTCTGAGCTTGGGATTAATGGAATGACAATCAGTGAAGTAAAAGGATATGGGCGACAAAAAGGACATGCCGAGCTTTATCGAGGAGCTGAGTATGAAGTTAACTTTCTTCCTAAAGTAAAAATAGAATTAGCGGTTTGTGATGGGCAATTAGAGCCTGTGCTACAAGCCATAAGCCAAGTTACTGATACTGGTAAAGTAGGAGATGGCAAAATTTTTGTTTTAGAGTTATTGCAGGCGATCCGTATTCGTACAGGAGAGTCTGGTGAAGAAGCCTTGTAGAGGAGCTAACAAATGAAACGATTTATTAGTTATTTTTTTACGTTAGCACTTACATACTTTTTATTACCTCAGTTAGCTATCGGAGCCACCACAATAGACATAGATAAAGCGGACAACAGTTTTATGCTGATCTGTAGTGCATTGGTGTTTTTTATGACTATTCCCGGTATCGCACTCTTTTATGGCGGGTTACTACGCAGTAAGAATGTATTATCACTAATGACGCAAGTGATGTTGATTTTCAGTGTAGTGATTATCCTTTGGATTATGTTTGGCTATAGTTTGGCGTTTACTGCTGGAAATAAGATTTGGGGTGGGTGGTCACTTACTTTTCTCAATAATATTTCAGTCGATTCTGTTGCTGGTGAAATTAATCAATATGTGCATGTTGTATTTCAAGGCTCTTTTGCGGTGATCACCGTGGCCCTGATTGTTGGCGCATTAGGTGAACGTATTCGTTTTTCAGCACTGCTTATCTTTACTGTTATTTGGTTTACTTTTTCATATATTCCCATTGCCCATATGGTATGGGGAGAAGGTGGTTGGCTTATCGATGATGGAGCATTAGATTTTGCGGGAGGAACGGTTGTCCATATTAATGCCGCTGTAGCAGCGCTTGTTGGTGCTTACTTACTAGGTAAACGAGGTGATTATCAACATACTGCGATTAAACCACATAATTTACCTATGGTCTTTACTGGTACAGCGGTACTTTATATTGGTTGGTTTGGTTTTAATGCAGGCTCTGCAGGGAGCGCTAATGGTATTGCTGCATTGGCGTTTTTAAATACAGTTGTAGCTACCGCAGGTGCAGTTCTTGCGTGGACATTTGCTGAATGGCTAGTGAGAAGGAAACCTTCTATGTTAGGTAGTTGTTCAGGATGTATTGCGGGATTAGTTGCTATTACCCCAGCCGCGGGAACCGTAGGCCCTATTGGTGCTTTGGTTATTGGTATTATTGCTGGCATCATCGGGCTTTGGGGGGTTGTGGTTCTTAAACGTTGGTTAAAAGCAGATGATGTCTGTGATGTTTTTGGTATTCATGGTACTTGTGGTATTGCGGGCTGTTTATTAACGGGCATATTTACGGCTTCATTTTTAGGGGGCATTGGTTATAGCGAACATATGACGTTAGATAAGCAAGTGCTAACTCAATTATTTAGTGTTGTGATTACGCTTATTTGGTCAAGTGTTGTGGCTTACATTGCCTTTAAAATTGCCGATAAGCTAGTGGGATTGCGTGTCTCACAAGAAGAAGAGCATGATGGATTAGATATAACCACTCATGGAGAAAGAGCGTACGAGCAGTAATGGTCTATTCCCCCTCAACAGAGGGGGGAATATTCTCACCGCGTTATTTGTTAGATTTTATTCGTTTTTGACGGATAACACCTTCTTGAACAGAAGAGGCAACTAGTTGCCCACTCATATTAAACATTTTTCCTCTCACAAATCCGCGACCACCTGAGGCTGATGGACTTTCAATAGCATAAAGTAACCAGTCATCAACACGAAATGGGCGATGGAACCACATGGAATGATCGATGGTAGCCACTTGTAAACTCGGATCCATAAAACCTAAACCATAAGGTTGCAGTGAGGTGGGTAAAAAATCAAAATCAGAGATATAACCTAATAAGTATTGGTGTAGGAAAGGATCAGATGGCATTTCTCCGCGACTACGATACCAAACATAACGTTCCGCAGGTGCTTTCTCATAACCAAACGGGCTAAAATATTGCACGGGGCGTGCTTCAAAAGGTGTTTCTCTTAATGCGAGTGTTCTTAGAGGTTCGGGTAATTTTGGGGCAAGTTTTTTCAATATCTCATCTTGAGAGATCAAGTCATTTGGAAAAGGGACTTCAGGCATCATATCTTGATGTTCAAAGCCTTCTTCAAACTCTTGGAAAGAGACGGTCATATAAAAAATAGGCTTACCTTGTTGAATAGCACTGACGCGACGAGTACTAAATGAGCCACCATCACGGATAGATTCCACATCGTAAACAATAGGCTTATGGCTATCACCAGGTCGTAAAAAATAGCTGTGAAATGAATTAACATAGCGATTATCAGCAATTGTTTGTTTTGCCGCATAAAGAGCTTGGCCAACAACTTGTCCACCAAAGACTTGTGGTAAACCTAAATCTTCACTTTGACCTCTAAATAGGCCTTCTTCTATTTTTTCAAGCTCCATTAAGTTGATAAGTTTTTTTAATGCCTGGCTCATAGTTTACCTATATATCATCGGATAGATTATGTTTTATAGTTTTGATTATATACAATCCGCTATCGGATAAAAAAATAATCTGCTGTTTATATTTTGCTAAAAATGCCGTAACACCTTATTTGATAGGGGATCAATCGCGATGTTAGCTAATAGAGGGTATAAATTGAAAGAATTTGGCAAAGAATAAGGCCTTATTGAGTAATTTATCAGCACTTGGTTGGGCTTTCCTTGCTATTTGGATAGCTTTAAAAGATAATGCATATCGTCTTAGCAATAAGACAATCTATGGGGTCTTGTTGGTTCTCCCGCAACACTAACTTGTTAACTCGGTCAGGTCCGGAAGGAAGCAGCCATGGCAGGTGTCGTGTGTGCCGGGATGTCGCTGGCAAGGCCCCACCCAATTTCTGCATTGCAATCCCGCTATTTTTTATCCAGTTACTTTCTTCATCGTAATCGTATCGTTGAACGTTTGCATCTAAACATATTTCTATTTACATATTGTTTAATTAATAGTTTTTTTAACTATATTTACTCTCAATATGGGTTTGGTGAATTAATAAGAAACAGAATGCCTTTCACCTATTATCGCCTACGCGTTATAGATGAATAATAAGAGAAGTTGTAAGAATTATGCCGTCATGCCGTTATAAGCACGGCATGATAGTGTGTAATCATTTTACTTATTAAAAAAGCATGAATAAAACGATACCTAAAAATAAGAACTATTAACCCAATTACTATAAAGAGATAGTAAAAATAAGAGGATACTAATGGTTACTTGCTAATACGATTATCTTACAAATTTCCAAACAGATGCTGGGATCTTGTCATAAAGTTTGTTCATGGTTAGCTCTGCTAAGCGATGGTCTGCAGCTGAATAAAATAGCTCTAACTCATCATCGGTCAGTTCATATTTGTTCTTTTCAATCACTCTTTCAAGGGTTTCGATTGAGGTGCATTTTCTTAAACGCATTAGATAGTCTGTTTTAGTCATGTTGTCTTTTCTCTATAATTTAAATAAAACTAAAGGTAATTTAATTTACTTGATATAACTTTTAGGATTTTTATCGATAAGCGTTAACAGTGAATAGTTTAACTCTTTCCAATTATTCAATTCCGAGTAGGAAATGGAGTCACTACCGAATAACCGATAAGTCTCTTCTATGCACTCTTCCATTAAAGTGTTAATAGCGTGTTTATCAGGATATTTTATCTTAAACAGCCAACTAAAGCCCATAATGTGATCAATTAGGGCATTAAGGTCAACGCTTTTTGTGCTACTTAGATCATTGTTCCAAACTGCGGTACCTTTATCTAATGAGCTTAATGCTTGCTGTAATAGCTCTTCACATAAAAATGACAATTCAGCTAAATCTATTTTTTCTGGTGAATATTCGTCCATAGCTTATTGTGACTGAATTATGCTAAAGAAACACTAATAATTAATACTGATAAATTAGCTATTAATGAAGCTTGCGGCTTAATTCAGTAATGAATTAATTAAACAATCTTAAAATAAACAGCAACTTTATATTTTATTCATATACCAATAATGTTTAATAATTGTTTTTATTATTTCTACATAGTAATGGTGTAATTTGAAAAAGGTATTTAAATACGAAACTACATTCAATGCAAGTTGAAAAAGTGTACAAAATAAAAGTACTGTACGCTTAATATAGCACTATTATTGCATAAGTCACTATCTGAGCGATAGAAATTTGTCTATTTTCGTAAAAATTTAGTTGAGAAGCGTAAAAGTAAGGATAATTAACTTGATGATTATCCTAGTATTTGTTTGCTAAAAATGTCTTATATCGCTAAATAGTCTTGGTGATAAGCTGATATTAATAAAAAATAGTGCGTTAAATTTGACAAAAAGTCATATATAAGAAAAAAATTAAACTGATTTATTGATTAGGGATATGTTTTTCTTTAATTGATAACAATATAAAGGGGCGGGATTAACACGAAAAATTAAAATAAAACAAAAAGGCCGCTAAGCGACCTTTTTGATGGGTAGCCAACAAATTATGTTGGCTGTGGTATAGCATAGTGATTACTTAGTTTGGTGCGGATAGTTTGGGTGCTCTAAGTCTTCGTTTTTCTTCGCAAACCTTCTGCGGATCACAACGAAGAAAATAGGAACAAAGTAAATAGCAAGGGATGTCGCGGCAATCATACCACCGAATACCCCTGTACCTACCGAGTTTTGCGCACCGGAGCCTGCACCGTTACTTAATACCAGAGGAATAACCCCAAGCATAAAGGCTAACGATGTCATTAGAATTGGACGTAGACGCATTCTAACGGAGTCTAACGTCGCTTCTACTAGCCCTTTACCCTCTTTTTCCATTAAGTCTTTGGCGAATTCGACAATCAATATGGCGTTCTTCGCCGATAACCCAATGGTGGTAAGTAGCCCAACCTTAAAGTAAACGTCGTTTTCAAGCCCTCTCAATGTAGTAAATGCCAATGCACCAATGACCCCTAAAGGTACGACTAACATAACTGAGAAAGGCACTGACCAACTCTCATAGAGTGCCGCCAAACAAAGGAATACTACAATTAATGAAATAGTATACAGTGCTGGCGCTTGGTTACCTGATAGACGTTCTTGGTATGACATACCCGTCCACTCGTAGCCAATACCACTTGGTAATTTGCTGGCGAGTTGTTCCATCATTAGCATTGCATCACCACTACTTTGTCCCGGTGTTGCACTACCTTGGATCTGGACAGCTGGTAAACCATTATAACGCTCTAAACGTGGTGAGCCATATAACCAAGGATCTTTACTAGTATCAATGAAGGATGAGAAAGGCACCATCTGACCCGCATTGTTACGAACATAAAGATTAGCAATATCTTGTGGCAACATGCGGAATTGTGATTCTGCTTGAACGTAAACTTTCTTCACACGACCACGGTCGATAAAGTCGTTAACGTAGCTACCACCAAACATCGTACCTAATGTTGAGTAGATATCACTGACCGCAACACCTTGAGCTTGTGCTTTTTCTAAGTCGATATAAAGACGATACTGAGAGGTATCTTCTTGACCGTTAGGACGCACACCCGTCAACATTTGTGGCTCTTGTGCTGCCATTCCAAGCAATTGGTTTCTTGCTTCCATGAGTTTTTCGTGTCCCAGGTTGGCATTATCGATTAACTCGAATTCAAAACCACCTGCAGAGCCTAACTCAACAATCGCTGGAATATTAAAGGAGTAAACAAAGGCTTCTTTAATTTGAGAAAGAGCTTGGTTAGCACGACCGACAATAGCAGGGACTTTGTCTTGGTCTGATTTACGCTCATCCCAATCATTTAATACGACGAAAGCAAGCCCCATGTTTTGACCTTGACCACCAAAACCAAAGCCGCTGACGGTAAAGACCGACTTAACCACATCTTTTTCTTTAGTATTAAAGTAGTCATTGACTTGTGCTAATACGTCTTGAGTTTGCTCTTGGGTTGATCCAGCGGGCAACTGAACCATTGTCAGTAAGACCCCTTGGTCTTCTTCTGGTAAGAAAGACGCCGGTAAACGCACAAACATAATTGCCATAGCAGCAACAAGTAAGACGTAGATCAGTAAGTAACGACCTGTACCACGCAGTGTACGAGAAACACTGTCTGTATAGTGGTGACTACTTTTTTCAAAAACGCGGTTAAACCAACCAAAGAAACCTGTTTGTACACCATGGCTGCCTTTCGGGATTGGTTTTAACAATGTCGCACAAAGTGCAGGGGTTAAAATCAATGCCACGAAAACAGACAGCACCATCGCTGATACAATAGTAACTGAGAACTGTCGGTAAATCGCACCCGTTGAACCACCAAAGAATGCCATTGGAATAAATACCGCAGATAACACGAGGGCAATACCCACCAATGCACCTTGGATTTGTCCCATAGACTTACGTGTCGCTTCTTTAGGTGACAGTCCTTCCTCTTGCATCACACGTTCAACGTTTTCTACTACAACGATAGCATCATCAACCAGTAGACCGATGGCAAGTACCATCGCGAACATCGTCAAGGTGTTTATCGAATAGCCAAACGCGGACAATATGGCGAAAGTCCCTAATAATACGACGGGCACAGCAATGGTTGGAATTAATGTAGCACGGAAGTTCTGTAAGAACAGATACATGACTACAAATACCAGCATAATGGCTTCAACGAGCGTTTTAACCACTTCAAAAATAGAGATCTTAACAAATGGTGTTGTATCGTAAGGATAAACGACCTCTAATCCAGAAGGGAAGAATGGCTCCATATCAGCAAGTGCCGCACGTACTGCTGTTGCGGTATCAAGGGCGTTAGCACCTGTTGCCAGTTTAATACCAATACTTGCTGCAGGTAAGCCATTAAAGCGAGCAATCGTGCTGTAGTTTTCAGCCCCCATCTCAACAATACCCAGATCTTTTAGCTTAACCTGTGAACCGTCTTGATTGACTTTCATCAGAATATCAGCAAATTGCTCAGGTGTATTAAGTCGAGTTTGCGCAATGATAGATACATTTAAACGCTGACCAGGCACTGGTGGCGTACCACCTAATTGACCTGCCGCCACTTGGTTATTTTGCGATTTAATCGCATTAATAACATCAAGTGTGGTCATGTTATATTTCACCAGTTTATCTGGATCTAACCAAATACGCATCGCGTATTGTGTACCAAATAACTGCGTTTCACCCACCCCTGTGACACGGCTTAATGGATCTTTAATTGTTGCACCTACATAGTCGGCGATGTCATCTTGTGACATCGAGCCATCACCAGAGATAAAACCTGCAACCATTAAGAATGAACTAGAAGATTTATCGACACTAATCCCTTGTTGTTGTACTTCCTGAGGTAAAAGAGGCATTGCCAATTGCAATTTATTTTGCACTTGGACTTGCGCAATATCAGGGTCAGTACCAGCTTCAAAGGTCAGCGTGATATTCATCATACCTGCAGAATCACTGGTTGAAGACATATAAACCATGTTATCGATACCATTCATATTCTGTTCGATAACTTGGGTTACAGTATTCTGTACCGTGGTTGCATCAGCTCCTGGATAGACCGCAGAGATGGAAATCGCTGGCGGTGCAATCGTTGGATATTGTGCAACAGGCAGTTTGATGAGTGCCAAAAGACCAGCAAGCATGGTAATTATGGCAATTACCCACGCAAATATTGGTCTGTCTATAAAAAACTTAGGCATAGATCATCGACTCCTTATTGAGGATCCTTCGCTGGTTCAGATTTTTCAGTTGATGCTGTTGCATCTAAATTTTCTTCTTGTGGCGTAACCTTCATTTCAGGTTTTGCTTTTTGTAGCCCCGAAACGATAACGCGGTCACCAACCTGAACACCACTATTCACTAGCCACTTATTACCAACTGCTTGTGATACTTCAATAGTACGCACTTCAACCACGTTGTCTTTATTAACGACCATGGTTGTTGCTTCACCACGAGGAGTACGAATAACAGCTTGTTGTGGGATCAAAATAGCATTTTGACGAATACCATTTTCTAATTTTGTACGAACAAACATACCTGGCAGTAATTCACCATTTGGATTCGGTACGATTGCACGCATAGTGATAGAGCCTGTGGATTCATCAACAGTCACATCAGAAAATTCTAAATGACCTTTTTGAGCATAGGATTGACCATTAGTTAAGGTTAAGTGAACAACAGGTTTACCTTGCTCTTGACGAACAATGCCACTTTCAATTTCATTTTTTAATTTCAGATAATCTTCACTCGATTGTGTCACATCGACATAAATCGGATCGATTTGCTGAACGGTTGTTAAAGCCACTTGCTGACCAGGTGCAACTAATGCGCCTTCTGTTACCGTTGATTTACCTGAACGGCCAGAAATTGGTGCGGTGACTTTGGTATATTCAAGATTAATTTTTGCATTAGTCACTGTAGCTTCTGCTGCTTTTACTGCAGCAACAGCTTGAGCGTACTGAGATGTTGCGGTATCAAAATCTTGTTTACTGACATAATTGGTGCCGAGTAGAGGTTTATAGCGCTCTACAGTTAGGCGAGCAATTTCAGCATTCGCTTTCGCTTTTGCTAAATCAGCTTGAGCACTGTTTAATGTAGCTTGAAAAATAGCAGGATCGATTTGGTACAAAGATGTTCCTGCTTCTACATAACTACCTTCGGTGTAATTGCGTTTTAAGATGATGCCGCCAACCTGAGGGCGAACCTCTGCGATACGATAAGCAGATGTACGACCAGGTAAGTCTGTTGTGATAGTCAGTGGTTTCGCATCTAATGTAACAACACCTACAGCAGGAGCAGGAGGTGGACCTCCAGCAGACTGATTTTTGTCGCCACATCCAGCAATAACCAAGCTGCCTGAAAGCACTAACAGAGCCAGAGGCAAAACCCCTCTGTTTTTTCGCATAAGAAAACCTCTATTCAAAAGTTGTTTCCCGGGATAAAAAATAATTAAGTTGATGAATGATTGCGATGTATAGTACAAACATACATGAATGTATGTAAATTAACTTCAGTCAAAATCGAGGAATAATGGCACGAAAAACTAAACGCCAAGCACAAGAGACAAGACAGCAGATTATTGATGCTGCACTTAGGCTATTTACTGTGCAAGGTGTTTCTGCCACATCACTTTCAGATATTGCAACCGAGGCCGGAGTAACTCGAGGTGCAATATATTGGCACTTTAAGAATAAAGTGGATTTATTTACTGAAGCGTGTGAACTCACCGACTTAAAAATAGAATCATTAGAATTAGAGTATCAATCAAAATATCCAGATGATCCACTATTTGTATTAAGAGAATTGCTTATTTACATATTGACATCAATTGTCGAAGATCCGAAACATAATGCACTTCTAGAAATATATTTCCATAAGTGCGAATTTGTTGGTGAAATGACACCAATTGTTGAAATCCGCCGAGAATTATGTGCAGCCGATTACTCTAGAATAGAGCAATCTTTATCTCGCTGTATCGAAAAAAGACAACTTCCTGCCAACCTTGATTTAAGAAGAGCTGCGATTATGTTAAGAGCTATGATGACAGGGCTTGCTGAAAATTGGTTATTTTCACCAGAAAGTTTTTCTATTAAAGAGGAAAGTCAATATTTGGTTGATAGTTTTATTGATATGATTAAGCATAGCGTAAATATGAGAATATCGGCGCTATCTTAATTTATTCTTAAACATAAGGAAGAAGTTCATGAGCAAAGTATTAGTGATTGCAAATGGTGCAGCATACGGTAATGAATCATTATTTAACGCACTGCGTTTATCTATTACTTTAAAAGAGCAACATCCAGAAACGCAATTAAATATCTTTTTAATGTCTGATGCGGTAACCGGTGCACTGGCTCATCAGCAACCCAAAGAAGGTTACAACCTCCAACAAATGTTAGAAATTTTAACGGCACAAAACGTCCCTGTTAAGTTATGCAAAACCTGTACAGATACTCGTGGTATCAGTGAATTACCTTTAGTGGATGGTGCTGAACTTGGGACATTGGTGGACTTAGCACAATGGACTCTCGACGCGGATAAGATTTTGACTTTCTGATCAATATTCTGTTTTCTCAGGGGAGAAACATCTAGGCGACTTGTTCTAATGACACTGCCAATTTCAAGTAATTGGATTATACTAAGAGGCAGTTTTTCAATATTCATTGAACAAGTTGCTCAATATGCGTGGATCTAACGTTTTTATTCGATTAAATCATTTTATTTCGACAATATTTATTGTCTCTATCCTCTTTGTTTTGTTAGGAAATATACTTTTTACCCCGGCTAAAGCAGAAACAGTCAGCAATAATTTACCCACCAAAGAAAGTATTCAAAACCAGCTTAATTTATTAAATAAACGTAGTGACTTAAGTGCCGAAGATAAACTCACTATTGGTGATCTAGAGCAGGCATTGCTACTTCTTGATAATATTCAACAACTAGAGAAAAAAGCAGACGACTATAATAAGACAGTAGAGCAATTACCAGAAAAGCTACGCAGTATTCAAAATCAATTAAGTCAATTAAAACAGAAAATAGCAAACAAAGAAGTTGATGACTACCGTCAATCTTTAGAGAGTCTACCGCTTGCAACTTTAGAGTCGCAATTAGAAGAGGTTTTACAATCCTTAGCGAAAGCACAGGAAGATTTAGCCAATTACAGTAATGAGCTTATTGTTTTACAAACGCAACCAGAAAGGGCGCAATCTGTTTTATTTAATAACTCAGAAAGATTGCAACAAATACGAATTGCATTAAATAAAAGCAGTGCAGATAAAGCTCAAATGCGATCTTCTTCTGTGCAACTTTTACAATTAGAACAATATTATTTGCAACAACAAAACAGTTTTCAAAAACGAACACTGCAATCTAATGTACAGCTACAAAGCTTATTACAATTACAGCGTGATTATAGTTCAGCCTATATTGACCTCTCTCAAGAGCATGCTCAACTACTGCAAGAGATCTTAAGTGATAAACGTTTAGACAGTTCAGAAGAGGTTGCCAAAGAGGCGCAGACGGCAGAGCTGAGTAATCAGGCGATTAAAAATAACGCTTTTTATTTAGCTCAAGCTGATATTAATAAAAAACTCAGCGATAAGCTGATTATTACTACACAAAATAATAATGAGTTAAATCGCCATAGCTTAATGGTCAAAAACCGCCTAGATAGAGCTATCCAATCAGAGCGCAATCTTAAAGAGCAAATTGATGTATTGAAAGGGAGTCTGTTGCTCTCTCGTATTCTGTTTGAAGAGCAAATTGAGCTACCTGATGATATCTTTATCAATAAGTTACCGGATAAAATTGCCGACTTACGTTTAGAACAGTTTGAAATCAATAAACAAAGAGATCAGATTTTTCAGCCGAATCTCTATATCGACCAATTAATGCAAGAGTACCAAGCCGCACATCCGGAAATTACTGATAAAAATGAGCTAAAAGAGCTACATAATGCATTATTACAACTGATTGATGCGCGACGAGATCTACTGGATAAGCTCAATAATCAACTGGGTAGCCAAATTTCTGAATCTATTAATTTACAGATGGATCAGCAACAGCTACGTAGTGTGGTGAGTTCATTAGAAAGCACCTTAGCGCAACAAATATTCTGGGTAAGCAGTAATAAACCGATTAACCTCAGTTGGTTCTCAACCTTTCCAGATCAGGCAGTGGCTGAATTTCAAAGTTTTAAACTCAACTGGTCAAATGAAAATCTGTTGACCGGGGCTAAAAAATCATATCCTGTACTGATTGCGCTAATTTTGTTCAGTAGCATACTGGTTTGGCAACGTAAAAAATTTGATAAGCAGTTTGATAAATTAAGTGCTGATATTAATAAGCTTAATAAAGATACGCAGTTACATACTCCATTAGCTTTAGGGATTGTTTTCTTAAAAACATTACCCCTTTCTTGTATTGTGTTAGCGATAGGATATTGGCTTATTAATAGCTTTAATGTGCAACAAGAGTTTATCTGGTCTTTTACTTGGCAGTTTGCGGTATTTTGGCTGATGTTTGAGTGGTCTTATCGTTTAATGTCGGATAATGGAGTGGCCGTTAATCACTTTAAGATCCCCCTAGAGCGAGTACAACAAAATCGTAAACGTTTATTACGTTTATCGCTTCCCATGTTGCCAATTATTTTACTTTCCGCTTATGGTATTAATAACCCATTATTGTTAGTGGGTGATGTGATTGGTCAATTAGTGACAATTATTTCACTCTTTTTTATTAGTCTGTGTGCATTACCTTTTTGTCGTGAAATGTGGCAAGAAAAGGGTAATCATGTTGTGAGAACGGTGGTTATCACCTTATTAACTTTCTCGCCTTTACTTTTAATGGGGTTAGTTATTTTTGGTTATTATTACACCGCACTACGTTTAGCCAATCGTTGGATTGATAGTTTATATCTACTTATGTTGTGGTTTATTGCTTACCACGCGAGTTTACGCGGCCTTACTGTTGCTGCAAGACGACTGGCGTATCGTCGAGCGCTAGAGCGCCGACAAGCGATGCTTAAAGAGAAAAAAGAGGGGGACGATAACACTCTCGAGCCAATCCAAGAGCCACCGATGGATATGGAGCAGATAAACCAACAATCATTAAGATTAACCACAATGATCTTATTTATTATCTTTGCTTCCAGTTTTTATGGTATTTGGTCTGACTTTATTACAATCTTTACTTACTTAGATGGTATTACGCTTTGGCATTATAATTTGCCTACAGAGTTAGGTAATGTGGTTAAAGCAGTGACGGTTGCTGACTTACTCCTCTCTTTTGCCATTATGGCTATCTCTTGGTTTATGATAAGAAACCTACCGGGTTTACTCGAAGTTCTTATTCTTTCAAGAATTAAATTACAGCAAGGCGCTTCTTATGCCATTACGACTATTCTGACCTATATTATTATTGCGATAGGTACAATTGTTTCGCTGGGGATATTAGGCGTAGCATGGGAAAAACTACAATGGTTGGCGGCAGCCTTAACGGTTGGTTTAGGGTTTGGTTTACAAGAAATATTCGCTAACTTTGTTTCAGGGATAATTATCTTATTTGAAAGACCGGTCAGAATTGGTGATACGGTGACAATTGGCTCTTATTCTGGAACAGTGAGTCGTATTCGTATCCGAGCAACCACGGTAACGGACTTTGATCGCAAAGAGGTTATTATCCCGAATAAAGCCTTTGTGACCGAACGACTGATCAACTGGACATTATCTGATACTGTCACACGTATTATCATTCAAGTCGGTGTTGCTTATGGTTCTGATCTGGATAAAGTGAAAACCATTTTAATGAAAGCAGCAAAAGATAATCCCAAAGTGATGACTGAGCCAGAGCCTGTGGTGCTGTTTACCGAATTTGGGGCTAGCACGTTAAATCATGAATTACGTTTTTATGTTAGAACGCTTGGGGATAGAAATACTGCTATCGACGAAGTCAACCGCGCTATTGATAAACTTTGCAATGAAAATGATATCAATATCGCGTTTAACCAATTAGAAGTGTATCTGCATAATAAACAAGGGGAAGAAGTGCAAGAAATAAAAAAAGGCCCTCTTGATGGTTCAACACCAGAAGCGAATACGCCATTTAATTAAATAGTAAGATGTTTAGTTAGCGGTTTGATTATCTCGTTTTTTCTCATAATCAACTCGCACAATTTCCAGTGCCTCAAGTACGGTGTTGGGATCAATATGATTGGTTTCAAATAAGTAGATCAAATCAACCGCTAACTGAACTGATTTAGGGGCATCTTTTAATTCCATTATGGCTCCGATTAATATTTATCTTCTTGTCGTTCAATACTCTTTTCTATAGAAACTAGGGCACTTTTACAACGCGCTAGGCGATTTTCAAGAGCAGCAATCTCTTTTTGTAATTCTTGTTGGCGTACAAAGCCTTGTGCTTGAGTTAAAGCAAGCTCTCTATCTTGGATCATCGACTGTAATCGGCGCTCGTAATCCTGATGTTGGGCAAGTTTTTGGTATAAATCGACACTTTTTTTGCGTTGACTTAGCTGGTTTTCTTGCTTTCTTAGTGTTTGTGTCGATAATTCACGAGTTAATGCTTCAATTTGTTGTAGGATTTGTGTTGCCAGAAACTTAACTTGCTGGCTACGTTGTGCCTCAACACAAGTTATTAACTGAGTAAAATTATCGCGGATCTGTTGCATATAACCACCAAGAGAATCACTACGGTGGTGAAATAGTGCTGTGTCGAAGCAAGGTGCTGCAATTTTTTTGTTTGCAATTGGCGCTAAGGTTTCGGCGAGATTGTCGATCTGTTTTTTAAACAAACTCAATGGATCTGTTTTTTTCATTTGGGCTTTGTACCTGTTTTGCTAAAAACATGAATTGACTTAAAGCAACAAAAAAGAGTTGTTCACTGGCTTTCTGTTGCATTTTAACGGCATATTGCATAGATTCTATCGTTTCGTTTTTTATTATGGCACTGATTATGACTGCTAACGCGCAACAACTGCAATTTATTAAAGACAGCATTGAAACCATTCCTGATTACCCTAAAGAAGGGATCTTATTCCGTGATATTACGACATTACTGGATAATCCCGCGGCATATCAGGCAACGATTGATTTATTAGTTGAGCACTATCAAGGTCAGGGTATCACTAAAGTTGTAGGTACCGAAGCCCGCGGGTTCTTATTTGGTGCCCCAGTTGCTTTACGTTTAGGTGTGGGTTTTGTGCCAGTGCGTAAAAAAGGTAAATTGCCTCGTGAGACGCTTAGTGAAACTTATGATCTAGAGTACGGTACAGATACATTAGAGATCCATAAAGACAGCATTACGGATAAAGATAAAGTATTAATGGTTGATGACTTATTAGCAACTGGTGGTACTATCGAAGCGACTGCTCGTCTTATTCGTCGTTTAGGTGGAACTGTAACAGAAGCTGCATTTATTATCTGTTTACCTGATTTAGGCGGTATTGAGCGTCTAGAAAAAGAAGGGATCCATAGCTTCACATTAGTTAATTTCCCAGGGCATTAATGCTTTTTTAGTGTCAATCAGATGCTTAATGCATTTGCTGGTAAATACCTATCATCGTGCGGGTGTATCAAAATGTATGACCCAATACATTGGGCCCGCACAATAGTCACCGCTTTAAAGTGTGCGGATAATTTCATCAATATCTCATTTGTTTCCTACAGATCTCGCTCAATAGGCTATCCCTGTGTTAGCATAGAGATAAATCTTGTTCATATTTAGCGGAATCAATGAGCTATCAGGTACTTGCCCGAAAGTGGCGCCCACAAACTTTTAACGATGTTGTCGGTCAACGTCATGTTTTGACCGCATTGGCTAATGGTCTTGATCACCAAAGGTTGCATCATGCTTATCTTTTTTCTGGCACTCGCGGTGTTGGAAAAACGACGATCGCCCGTCTATTTGCTAAAGGGCTGAATTGCGAAACAGGCATAACCAGTAAACCTTGTGGTAAATGTGCTAATTGCCTTGAGATAGAGCAAGGGCGTTTTGTTGATTTAATAGAAATCGATGCGGCATCAAGAACGAAAGTTGAAGATACACGAGAGCTACTCGATAATGTTCAATATGCGCCGGCTCGTGGTCGTTTTAAAGTCTATCTTATTGACGAAGTGCATATGCTTTCTCGTCATAGTTTTAATGCGTTACTTAAAACGTTAGAAGAGCCACCTGAACACGTTAAATTCCTGTTGGCTACCACAGATCCTCAAAAACTACCTGTTACTATCTTATCTCGTTGTTTGCAATTTCACCTGCGGGCACTTGATGTTGACCAAATAGCGACACAGCTTGAGAAAGTACTATCCGCAGAACACATTGAAAATGATGTGCGAGCACGCCAATTAATTGCCCGTGCAGCAGATGGAAGTATGCGTGACGCATTAAGCTTAACCGACCAAGCAATTGCGAGTGGCGAAGGTATTGTAAGTACAGAAGTCGTTAGTCGTATGCTAGGCACGATCGATGATGCACAACCATTAGCACTGATTGAAGCTTTAGTAAAAGCAGATGGTCAACAAGTGATGTCGTTGGTTAATGAGGTTGCTTTAAGAGGAACGGATTGGGAAAACTTTTTAGTCGAAACGCTCTCATTATTACATCAAATTGCGATGTTACAACTTTTGCCGAGTGAAAATAATCCCCAAGAGCAATTTACACAAGAGCGTTTACGTTTATTAGCCAAATCAGTGTCGCCACAAGATTTACAACTTTATTATCAAACTTTATTAGTTGGGCGAAAAGAGCTGGCTTATGCGCCAGACAGACGTATGGGTGTAGAAATGACCCTTCTCAGGGCGCTTGCTTTTCATCCTAAAACTGTCATTGATGAAATCCCTACGGCTCCTTTAGCGCAAACATTGCCTTTAGCATCACAGCCGAATCAACAGCGAGTTGAAACATCGGCGCCTCAAGTGAGAAGCAATATGGCAACGGCGACACCCAAAGTATCACCGTCGCCAGAAAACAGTGCTGCATTAGGAAATAGCCCTGCGGCACAACTGTTAAGAGCACGGCAAGCCATAAGGGGAGCTGAGCAAGAAACGCCACCAAAAAAGCCTCAACCGGCGACGCCTAAACAGGCTAAGCCGGCTGCTAGTGCATTAGAGCGGCTAGCAGCCGTCAGTGAAAAACGCCAGCAAAGGGTTAATGAAAAACGGTCATCTGTTGCAGTCGAGAAAAAGAAAAAAGAAGCTTATCAATGGAAGCCACAAAATCCACAGGCACAAGTAACTGAGCCCGTGGTCTCTTCACCGAAAGAGATCAAAGAAGTTCTTGAGTATGAAAAAACGCCTGAATTAGCCGCTAAAATTGCGCAAGAGTCGCAACAGCGGGACGAGTGGGCGGCGGAAATAGCTAAAATGCCATTGCCGAAGTTAGTGCAGCAGTTAGCGTTAAATGCCTATAAAGAGACGGTCGGTGAAGAAACGATCATTTTGCATTTACGCAGTAAGCAGAAACATTTAAATTCAGCAAATGCACTACGAACACTGACAAATGCGCTAAGTGAATTGCATGGAAAAGCAATTTCACTCACAATTATAGAAGATGATAATCTAACGGTTAAAACGCCGTTAGAATGGCGACAAGCCATTTATGAAGAGAAGTTGGCGTTAGCGCGTCAATCGATTACTACGGATAAAACCATTCAGACATTACAGCACTATTTTGATGCTGAATTGGATGAAGAGAGTATCCGGCCTGTTTAATCGCAACATGTTGTATATTTCTATACAGCGTAGCTTTTACAAAGAGAGACAATTATGTTCGGAAAAGGTGGTTTGGGCAATCTGATGAAACAGGCCCAACAGATGCAAGAAAAAATGCAGCAAATGCAAGAAGAGATCGCAAACTTAGAAGTCACCGGTGAATCTGGTGCTGGCTTAGTGAAGATCACTATCAATGGTGCTCATAATTGCCGTCGTGTTGAAATAGATCCTAGTCTGCTAGAAGATGACAAAGAGATGTTAGAAGATCTGATTGCTGCCGCCTTTAATGATGCTGCACGTCGCATTGAAGAGACACAAAAAGAGAAGATGGCATCAGTCTCTAATGGTATGCAATTGCCACCAGGCTTTAAGATGCCATTCTAATGCAAACTAGCCCTCTTCTTGAATCATTAATGGAAGCGTTGCGTTGTTTACCCGGCGTCGGGCCAAAATCAGCGCAACGAATGGCTTTTCATCTGCTTCAACGTGATAGAAGCGGAGGAATGCGACTTGCACAAGCATTAACGCGTGCAATGTCTGAAATTGGTCACTGTTGTGATTGTCGAACATTTACTGAAGAAGAGCGTTGTACGATCTGTGCTAATGCTCGACGTCAGCAAAATGGTCAGATATGCGTAGTGGAAAGCCCGGCAGATATTCATGCTATCGAGCAGACAGGGCAGTTTGCAGGTCGATACTTTGTGTTAATGGGACATCTATCTCCGCTAGATGGCATTGGTCCCATGGATATTGGCTTAGATAGACTTGAAGAGCGTCTAAGCCAAGAGCCTATATCAGAAGTGATTTTAGCCACCAATCCTACGGTGGAAGGTGAAGCTACAGCAAACTATATTGCTGAGATATGCGCTCAATATGATATTGCTGCTAGCAGAATAGCACATGGCGTGCCTGTTGGTGGTGAATTAGAAATGGTGGATGGTACCACGTTGTCACACTCTATCGCGGGACGCCAGAAGATCCACTATTAATACACAAAAGATTTAATAAAAAAGCACCTTGTTATCAATATAATGAGGTGCTTTTTTTTGATTTTACTGTCACCTTGACTGATATTGTTAATATTGCCTCAATTATATTAATAATGACTATTTGTTGCTTATTTGTGATCTAAATCTCCCTTTTTTGTATAATAAAAAAGATTTTTTATGTAATTAATAGTTTTCTAACTTATTGATAGTCATAAAATTGTTATCTCGATCACAAAAAAAATACCTTTTAACATCAGTAAAACCACTCAACTGAGAAAATAGACCGCTTAACTCACTATATAACCGTTTAGCGATTTAATAACACTATTCATCAGACATTCTTCATATGATGTCACTGCGGGTCATTATTTTCATATTCGCTCAAATTATTATCAATTGTCCCGTACTACTCTTTGGCTGTTCGGTCTTGCCTGAAAAAAAGGTGTCTCATGAACAAAAATACATTTCTTAAGCACATACCTTGGGTGATCCTAGGGATTATTGGTGCTTTTTGTCTGTCAGTGGTTGCACTACGCCGTGGTGAACACGTCAGTGCATTATGGATAGTTGTTGCTTCTGTTGCGGTCTACTTAGTCGCTTATCGTTATTACAGTCTTTATATTGCTCAAAAAGTAATGAAGCTCGATCCTACTCGAGCCACTCCTTCAGTAATTAATAATGATGGTTTGAACTATGTTCCAACTAATCGTTATGTCCTCTTTGGTCACCACTTTGCCGCTATTGCGGGTGCTGGACCACTTGTCGGGCCAGTATTGGCTGCCCAAATGGGTTATTTACCCGGTACACTGTGGTTATTAGCTGGGGTGGTACTTGCTGGAGCCGTACAAGACTTTATGGTGCTGTTTATTTCGACGCGCCGTAATGGTAACTCTCTCGGTGAGATGATAAAGAAAGAGATGGGGCCTGTACCGGGAACTATCGCGCTGTTCGGCTGTTTCCTTATCATGATCATCATTCTTGCGGTGCTAGCTCTGATTGTAGTGAAAGCATTAGCAGAAAGTCCTTGGGGAGTATTCACCGTCTGTTCAACAGTACCTATTGCCCTATTTATGGGGATCTATATGCGCTATATTCGCCCAGGTCGTGTGGGTGAAGTTTCTGTTATTGGTATTGTTTTACTGATTGCCGCTATTTGGTTTGGTGGCGTTATCGCGAGTGATCCTTACTGGGGGCCTGCATTAACCTTTAAAGACACCACTATTACTTTTGGGTTGATTGGTTATGCGTTTATCTCTGCTTTACTGCCAGTATGGCTGATTTTAGCCCCTCGTGATTATTTAGCGACTTTCCTAAAAATTGGTGTAATTGTTGGTTTAGCTATCGGGATTGTTATTCTAAATCCTGAGTTAAAAATGCCCGCGATGACCCAATATATTGATGGTACAGGACCATTATGGAAAGGGGCTCTATTCCCATTCTTATTTATTACTATTGCTTGTGGTGCAGTTTCTGGTTTCCACGCACTGATTGCATCAGGTACCACACCTAAATTGATCGCTAATGAAATGGATGCGCGTTTTATTGGTTATGGCGCAATGTTAATGGAATCATTTGTTGCGATCATGGCATTAGTGGCTGCCTCTATTATTGAACCAGGTCTCTATTTTGCGATGAATACACCGCCTGCCGGATTAGGCATTACAATGCCAAATCTGCATGAGTTAGGGGGTGAAAACACCGCAATGATTATGGATCAATTAAAAGATGTCACCGTACACGCGGCTGCGACAGTTAGCTCATGGGGCTTTGTTATCTCGCCTGATGAGATTTTACAAACTGCCAAAGATATAGGTGAGCCTTCTGTACTTAATCGTGCTGGTGGTGCACCTACGTTAGCGGTGGGTATTGCTATGGTGTTCCATAAAATTTTACCTGCGGCAGATATGGGCTTCTGGTATCACTTTGGGATCTTATTTGAAGCACTCTTTATTTTAACAGCATTAGATGCAGGAACTCGTTCTGGTCGTTTTATGCTGCAAGATTTGTTAGGTAATTTTATCCCATACTTGAAGAAAACAGACTCTTTTATTGCTGGTGTTATCGGTACAGCAGGTTGTGTCGGTTTATGGGGTTATCTATTGTACCAAGGTGTTGTTGATCCACTGGGTGGTGTTAAGAGCTTATGGCCACTGTTTGGGATCTCCAATCAGATGTTAGCGGCTGTTGCACTTGTTTTAGGTACGGTCATCTTAATCAAGATGAAGAGAACGAAATACATCTGGGTAACCGTTATTCCTGCGGTATGGTTATTAATTTGTACAACATGGGCGCTAGGATTAAAACTGCTCAGTAATGATCCGCAAATGGAAGGTTTCTTCTATCTTGCTAATGAGTACAAAGCGAAAATCTTAGCCGGTGGGGCAGATCTTACTGCCGCAGAAATCACCAATATGAACCACATTGTGATTAATAACTACACCAATGCAGGTTTAAGTATTCTGTTCTTAGTGGTTGTTTACAGCATTATTTTCTACGGTATCCGTACCGCAATGAAAGCACGTAAAAATCCGAAAGAGTCAGCACAAGAAACACCATATGTACCTATGCCAAAAGATGTGAAGATATCTTCAGGTCATTAATCTTAGGCGAATAGGCTAAAAACCCCCGCACTCACTTAATGAGTGCGGGGCTTAGGAGAAACTTATGTTTGGTAATTTAGGGCAAGCTGGAAAATATCTAGGACAAGCCGCTCGTATGTTAATAGGTATTCCTGATTATGATAACTATGTGCAGCACATGAAGGACAACCATCCTGATAAACCAGTGATGACCTATAACGAGTTTTTCCGTGAACGTCAGGAAGCCCGTTATGGTGGCGGTGATGGTAAAGGTGGTTTCCGCTGTTGCTAATAATCTGTAAAGGAGACAAATAATGGAACCTATTGCAGTAACAATATTGACTGGCTTTTTAGGATCGGGAAAAACAACGCTTTTACGCCATATGCTCAATGAGGAGCATGGCTATAAAATTGCGGTGATTGAAAATGAATTTGGTGAAGTGCCTATCGATGATGAAATTATTGGTGATAGAGCAACACAAATAAAAACACTCACCAATGGCTGTATTTGTTGTAGTAAATCGAATGAGCTTGAAGATACTTTGCTCGATCTCTGCGATAGTCTTGATCGTGGTGACATTGTGTTTGATCGCCTAGTGATTGAGTGTACAGGGATGGCTGATCCGGGGCCTATCACACAAACATTTTTTTCTCATGAAGTGATCTGCCAACGCTATTTATTAGATGGCATTATTACACTGGTTGATACAATCCATGCTCAGCAACAGTTAGATCAATTTGCTATTGCACAATCTCAAATTGGTTATGCGGATCGCATTCTATTAACTAAAACAGATATTCAACCTGCGAGCCAACAATTACTTGCTCGTTTAAGACGTATTAATGCTAGAGCGCCTACCTATACGGTGATCAATGGGCAAATAGATTTAGCACTATTATTTAACGTAAAAGGCTTTATGTTGAATGATACTTTAGAGGTCAAGCAACCCCTGTTTCGTTTTCAGCCAGAAAAACAAGATGATATTCAGTCTATTGTACTAAATTTTGATTATCCCGTTGAGTTACAAGCAGTCTCTGATGTTATGGAGTCTTTGTTATTGAGCTTTGCCGATAACCTATTACGTTATAAAGGGATATTAAATATTAAAGATAGTCCTAACCGGTTGTTATTCCAAGGAGTGCAACGATTATATAGCGCTGATTGGGATAGACCTTGGCAAGAGAATGAAACTCGTCAAAGCACCTTAGTCTTTATTGGTATTCATCTGCCAGAAGAAGAAATAAAAGCCAGTTTCGATGCGTTAATGCATAACACTAAAGAATATGAGTAATAGCGATTGTTTGAGAAAAGTGTTTGTTGGTAGTGATGTAATAGCAGTAAGCAGTAAATAGCAGTAACGAATATTAATCATGCTCCTGGACTTGAGGAGGATCCTGTTCCTAGGATCTTATGTTTCACCCCATAATAACCATTATGGGGTGTTTTTTTATACTAATTAGCCGTTAGCAACAGCTTTATATTCCATAATTTCAATAATTTGTACATCAGTATGTTGCATTGCTCGACTAGCTAATGCACAAAGATTCTCGATCGTCATATCAACATCATGAGTGACAATGCCGTCATTACCAGTCACGCAGGTATCATCTAGCGCCATTAATACCGCTTTATAAGCGGCACTTGCTCCTGTCGACACTTTCATCGCACAACTGTTAGAGGCACCATCACAAATCACGCCACTAATATCGCCAATCATACTACTAATTGCCATTGCCATGGGTTCATAGCGTTCTTCCATTAACCACGCAATAGCACCAGCAGCTCCCATTGATGCGGTTGTTGCGGCACATAGTGAGGAGAGTGCCGGGAATTTGTGGTGAATATAAATGGCTAATAAATGTGAAAGCATTAATGCTCTTGCCATTTTTTCTTCACTAACCTGTAAATATTCAGCAACCACCACAACAGGCATTGTAGCTGCAATACCTTGATTTCCTGAACCTGAGTTACTCATTGCGGGGAGTACGGCACCGCCCATACGTGCATCAGAAGCCGCTGAAGTGCGGATCATAATTTCAGAAAGCAGATCTTTAGCTAATAAGCCACGTTGTTGCTGGCGTTGTAAGGTTTGACCAATATGCAAACCGTAAGTATTGTTCAAGCCTTCTTTTGATAATGCGTCATTTAATTGCGCCGATTGCAAAATAAAAGAAATTTCTTCTACAGGAGCTTGAGTAATAAACTGATAGATTTCTCGTGTGTTAGTGTTGGTTAAGGCTTGCTTAATTTGGCAAGGTGAGGCCGTTTGTTCAGATTGTGATGATAATTTATCAAGCACCACCTGACCATTATGGATAATTTTAACAATATTAGTATGATCACCTGCAATAATGACGGTGGCACTGTTTTCACCATCTTCAACGGTAACCTCAGAGTAAAGCACCTCTTGGCAGGCTTTTTTTATTGATACGGAAACAATGCCTGAATTTAATAGATTTTTACTCAACTCAACTTGTTCTGGTGTGGCATTTTTTAATACTTCTAGACCTGCTTCACTATCTCCAGCAACAGCTCCTAAACTAGCCGCAATAGATAATCCCACCATACCCGTGCCCGGTACAGTCACTCCCATTCCGTTTTTCATTAAGTTAGGAGAAACCTCTGCGCTAATACGGGTGATATTATGTTGCAGATAACGAGCTGCAGTGGCAGCAGCTAATGCAAGTGAAATGGGTTCGGTACAACCTAAAGCTGGCTTCACTTGTTGCTTAACAGCTTCAATTAATATTTTCCAGTAGGAAGATAATTGTTCTTTCATTGCATTATGTCCAATAAATAGTTTAATAATTCAAGGCGTTATATTGTAATTTTGATGCTTTGATCATACTGAATCTATTGGAGAAAATGTTTTCTGAATTTCCTAAGCGGGTGTAAATTTTGAGAAAAAAATACTATTTACAGATATTAAATTAGTAATATTTTATCTTGGATAAGTGTGGATTATTGAAGAATTTGATGTAGCAGTAATAGTCTCAAATCGAACAAAATAATTTCTTTAATGATAGTTGATGATTATAAATAAAAAACAATAGAATGAATGACTCATTCTATTGTTAGTATAATATCATACTTAATGTGGGCTAACTCAGAATAGTTAAATAAATGACCAACCAGTGATGATGATAGCATCACTTACACTCATTATTTAACATAGTGAATATTATGACTTTTTGCAGCTTTGGTATAAGAATAATCTGAGGTTTTTTTATAAATATATTTATCTATTTGCATGATGTAGATAATAGTAAAATAATAATTAAAATATTCTTTACTATTTTTTATTTAAAATGATTAACAATAAAATAGTTACTATTAATTTTTAGATGGTGAATATTTGTAAATTGCCTGAAGCAAATAAATGCTTCAGGCGAGTTACTTAATAATAAAATATAGCAATAATGGCGCAGTGGAAAACAAAACCAACCATAAGAGGAACAGCGGTTCTTTTTACCACATCAAAGGGTTGCAATTTAGCTCCACTGGAAACCGCAATGATCACGCCTGCCACAGGAGACATACCGCGTCCCATATGTGACGCCTGCTGCATAGGTAAAATCATTGCAATTGGATTAACCCCCATGCTATGGGCAATTTGTGGAATAAGTTCAACGAATGCAAGGAAAGGTGCATTACCTGAGCCCATAATAATTGCGGCAGCCAATGTCACGATAGCGAACACTAATGCCATTGCAAATGGTGGTAGACCAACAGATTCCGCCATAACGATCAGGCTGTCTATTGCACCACTGACTTTAATACCATGAGCAAAAACACCCGCTGCGACTAATAGCCCAACAACATTACTAAATGCAGAACCCATACCCTTTAGAAAATGTTGGAAGCCTGCACACACTGATTTAAAATCACGTAAGCGTAATGTTTCAATCAGCATACAAATTGCCATTGAAATTAATACAATAGTGACGACATCAAGGTGAATACCTTCAACAAATAGGCTTGATGAACTTACTGCCATAATAATAGGTAACATTGGCAGTAGGGCATAAAAGCCGGGGATATTTTTATCACTTTTGGCTTCTTCTGCTATTTTTCCTAATTGGGGTACAAAGCCCGCTTTGCGATCACAATGGCGTTGCCAGAAGATATGGGTAATACCAACAGCCAATACAGTTGCAATCGCCGCAGGCCCTTGGTAGTAAAGCACATACTCAACCACGCCTAAGTCAACCGCTTTTGCACCTCGAATAGCATCAATCGCTGTTGGCGTGTAAGCAACGCCTAATGAAGTTGCAATGACACCGGCAGCAGATGCTGGAGATAAACCTAGTCCTATCATAATGGGGAACATGGTACCCATTAGTAGAACGGCCAATCCTGTGGCTGACGGAATAGCAAGTTGCAAAATACTCGCGAGTAAAAAAGAGAAAAATAACAACACATAAGGTGAGCGCATATTTTTCAATGGGCGAGTTGCAACACGTACAACAGCTTCATTAGCACCAATATGATCCATATAATGGGCGAATCCCATGAGTGCCATGATCATCAGACCTAAATCTGCAGCACGACTACTAAAGAGATCACGCATAACCTCAAAGGGATCTAGCCAGCTAATACCGGTTGTTTTGACATTTTTAGGCAGAATATCTCCCCAACCAAATATCATTGTTAGTGCCATTAAGATTAAACCAGCAACTAACAAAACCGGCTCGGCTTTATATCCTTTTAAGATCATTCTAGCGACAATAATAACGACAATTAAGACCGCAAGAATTTGGATCATGCTTTAGCTCCGGGTGCAAAACGCTCTGCGGTGATCTTAACGACAGATTTCAATACATCGCTGGCAGCATAAAGCGATTTAACGGGAAGATATTCATAAATAGAGTGGAAATTGTGCGCCCCAGTAAAGATATTAGGGCAAGGTAATCCTTTTTGCGATAATGCTGCTCCATCATAGCCACCCCGCATAGGGATTGGACGAGGGGTAATACCATTGGCTTTATAAGCATCAATAGCAATATCGATAGGATATCGATTTTCACCTTGTAGACTATTAAAGACATTTGCATAACGATCGGCTTGCTTACAAACAACAGTCCCTTCACCCCATAACGCTTCACATTGCTCTGAAAGTTGTTTTAAAAATGCCATACGATGGGCGTAGCCTGCTTCTGTGAAATCACGCACATCCATTTTTAATACAGTACGTGCGCTATTACCCGCCAGTTGTTTTACCCAATAATAACCTTCACGACCTTCGGTATATTCCGGTGCTTCACCACCCGGTAACATCGCAATAAATTTATGAGCCATTAACAGTGAATTTTTTAATTTACCTTTTGCTGACATCGGGTGTGCTGAGGTTCCGATAAAGGTTATTTCAACATCACCGGCATTCCAATTTTCATATACAAGTTCACCAATACCACAACAATCTAAAGTATAAGCAAAGTCTGCGCCGAATTCTGTTACATCAAAGGCTTTTGCACCACGTAAACCTTGCTCTTCATCGGGTACAAAACCAATTTTAACTGTACCGTGTTTGACTTCTGGATGTTGTTTAAAATATTGCAACATATCCATAATAGAGGCGATAGCCGCTTTGTCGTCAGCGCCTAATAAGCTAGTACCATCTGTTACGATGATATCGTCACCAATATAGTTTTCTAATTCAGGGAATTCACTTTGACGTAAAAAAATCTCAAGTTCTTTGTTTAAGCAAAGGTCGCCACCTTTATAAGGTAAAATTTGTGCTTTAGTATCATTAGTTTGTTCTGCACTGGTATCTAAGTGACCAAAGAAAGCCACGGTAGGAACCTCATAATCAAGGTTAGAAGGTAGTGTCGCGGTAACAATGGCGGTATCGCGAATTTTGATATCTTCAACACCTAACGCCTTTAACTCTTCGACTAATTGTAAAGCGAGGACTCGCTGACCTTCCGATGAAGGCATAATCCCCGCTGCGCCATTTTCTCTATTTGTTGTAGTATTCACCTTGGTGTAAGAAATAAACCGATCAACAATGTTCATGATTAGACTCCGTTGTGTTTTTTGTATTTTATTTAATAAAATTCTGTTGTCTCATTATTGAGAATGAACAACAGTTACTTTTATCACAAAAAAAGCATTAAAGAATTATAAAAAAATAATTTTTTTTACAAGAAAATTTTAATGTTAATCAATGTTTAATTTTTGTTTTTTCATTATTAAAAAACTGTTTTTAATTATGAAAATATTTTAAAGTATAATTATTTTTAGAAAAAACAAAAATAAGTCTTTGCTAGTATAATTTATTGATTTTTTTAGTGATTTTTGATGTTTGAAATTATTTGTGAAGATAATGGTGAGTAATTAACTAAAAATTAATTACTTATTGATAGAATTTAGCGAAAGTATAATATTTAATTCTGCTAAATCTATTAGGGAGCAGATATGCAAATTAAAAGTTATTTAAAAAACACTCCATTATCGCTAAAAAGCATTAATAATGAGAGTTATAAATTTAATACAAAATTGAAATCAGCTATATTAAGTTGTTATAATACAATATCCTCTTTTATAAAACCATTTTTTCATAAAACTTCAAATAATTCAGAATTTAAAGTTCAGATTTCTAATATTGAAAATATGAAAAAGAATGAAAATATACAATTAGATAATAATAAAGTAATAAACACGCCTCACCCAATGAAAGATGATAATGCTAAATTTGGAGATTTATCTGAAGTACACAAAAAGTTTAAAGTTGATGAAATAATGAATTTAATCATTAATGATATTATCTCTGTTTTAGAAGAAAAACCTACATTAGAGAAAAAAGAAGTTCTACAATTTAAGAAAAATTTAAAACTTCACTCTAAAAGTATTTTATCATCTACTAAAGACTCATCTTTAACTGAGATTAAAAATAATTTTTTAGCATCAATCATCGATAGTATATTAAAGTCAGACGATAAAATAAAATATGAATTTGGGAATATTAATGCTTATGAATATTTTTTATTAAATAGTATAAATGAGACGGTTAGTCGTTTACTGGCTAATGATAAAAATCTTGTAAAAAATGGTGAGAAATAAAATGATAAGCGTGAATTATAAATCTTAAATAAATTTAAAATCATTAATGAATAATGTAGCAAGTTAACTTATTTAAAGCCAGTTTTTCAAGGCCTAATAATATTATTAGGCCTTGAAAGAGCATCAAATATCTAAGCGCTTAGCTTGCCATTTACGAGAGCGCCAACGCCATGCATTCGTTAAGCCTCGTAGCCACTCATCACAAAGAAAACCTATCCAAATCCCAATTAAGCCCATTTCCATTTTTATGCCAAGGAAATAGCCAACAGGAATAGCAACTCCCCACATAAAACAAACGGCTGTAATGAGTGGAAATTTGGCATCTCCGGCTGCACGTAACGCATTAACCATAACAATATTAAATGTACGCCCCGGTTCTAAAAAGACCGATAAAATAAATAAAGGTAACAGTTGGTCGATAATGCGTTGATCTTCGGTGATAGAATACAAAATAGGATCACGCATAAACCAATAAATAATCACCACACCAATAGTAAATAGTACACCTGCTTTTAGGCTTTTAAAACCCCGTGTAAATGCTTCATCAAATCGTTTTGCACCAACTAAATGACCGACTAATATTTCATTACCAATGCTAATCGCAATGCCAAATAACATTAAGAATAATGATAGTTGGAAATAGAGTGTTTGTGCGGCAAGAGGAACTTCTCCCATTAATCCTATAAAGGCAGAGGCGGTCATATAATGTAAAATCCACACTAGGTTTTCACCTGCAGCAGGTAAACCAATATGTAGAATTTTGGCTAACATATTTTTAGACCAAATCACTAATAGTCTTATATCGAATTTAATTCTTAATCCATAGAATAAAAGACCACATAATAAGACAACGGCAATAATACGACCGACAACTGTTGACCATGCAACACCCACTAAACCGTATTGTGGAAGCCCAAAGAAACCATATAGTACAATCATATTGCCGATAACAGTGACAATATTGGCAATTAACGTCACATACATCGCCGCTTTCGATTTACCATAAACCCGCAAACAGGCTGCTAAGATAATTGAAATTGCTTCAGGAATAAGACAAATACCCAAAATATGGAGATAGTTATAGCCATCTTGTACTAAATGCTCTGGCGTATTCATTACATTTAGTATGTTGTAGCCAAAAAAGAGAATAATAATGGCGCTACTAAAGCCCAGCAAAAAGTTAAAGGCGATAGAAATATGAATAGCTTGACTGGCTTTATCGCGCTTACCAGCGCCTAAATATTGAGCAATAACAACGCTACATCCCACGCTAATAAAGTTAAATATGGTGATAAAAAGATCAAAAACTTGGTTACCTACGCCCATTGCAGCTAAATAGGCAGTAGAGACATGGCTTATCATGTAAGTGTTAATCAATAGCGTGGCAAGATGAAGAAAAATATCAATAAAAATAGGCCAGCTAAGGGAAAAAAGTGAGCGATCCGCTACATCAGATTGATGCATTGAAAACCTTCTTAAAAACGAGTGAAATAGTGTTGTAAATATAATCAGAGGAAAGTGGAGCGATTTTACATGCTTTATGAATAAGGGAATAGCTAAATTGATGAACCAGTAGCAAAAAAACTTTTTATATGGTTTATTCGTTGATTATTAAACATTATTATCATTCAATAATGATTAACAACGAGAACAGGGAAATAAATGAATACTAAAATAAAAGTCGCTATTGTGGGCTATGGCAATATTGGGCGCTTTGCACTAGATGCAGTACTTGCAGCACCTGATTTTGAGTTAGTGGGGGTAGTTCGCCGTGATAGTCAAAATATTCCAGAAGAACTGCGAAATATAACAGTAACAAATGATATTAAAAGCTTAGGTAAGGTGGATGTTGCTTTATTATGTTCACCAACGAGAGCCATTAAAGATTTGGCTAAATCGATATTGAGCTTAGGTATTAATACCGTTGATAGTTTTGATGTCCACAGTGATATCGTTGCATTAAAAACAGAACTGGATGAGGTGGCGAAAAAGCATAACCGTGTTGCAGTGATTTCAGCGGGTTGGGATCCGGGTTCAGACTCTATTATTCGTACCTTAATGTTAGCTATGGCACCTAAAGGTATTACCTACACTAATTTTGGTCCCGGTATGAGTATGGGGCATAGTGTTGCCGCTAAAGCTATTGATGGTGTAAGAGATGCGCTATCAATGACTATTCCATTGGGCACTGGTGTACATCGGCGTATGGTTTATGTTGAATTAGAAACGGGTGCTAACTTTGCACAGGTTGAGCAAGCCATTAAGGCCGACAGCTATTTCTCATCTGATGAGACGCATATTAAACAAGTTGATAGTGTTGATAGCTTAAAAGATGTTGGTCACGGAGTACAAATGACCCACAAAGGAGTGTCAGGCAAAACACACAATCAATTATTTGAATATGCTATGCATATTAATAATCCAGCATTAACATCTCAATTTATGGTTTCTGCAGCCAGAGCAAGTATGAAACAACAAGCGGGTGCCTATACTGTGATTGAAATTCCCCCCGTTGATTTTTTAGCAGGGGATTTAACTACATTAATCGCAAAACTGGTGTAATCAGTTAGGCTTCTTGCAAATAAAATATTGCCCACATGATGTGGGCAATAGGATCAACGCTTAGGCAAACTTGATGATTTGAGATTAGCGTTTAATATTTTTAAACTCTTTTGTTGTTGCAGTTAAAGCGACTTCTGTTGGTAAACGTTCCATTGAACTTGCGCCATAAAAACCATGGCAATCAGGACAGTTATCAAGGATATATTGCGCATCTTTTGGTGTTGCTATAGGGCCACCATGACAAAGTACAATCACGTCAGAACGTACGGATTTTGCTGCTTTTGCCCAATCGTTAATAAGGGCGACACAATCATCTAAAGTAACGGCTGTTTCTGCACCAATATTGCCACCAGTGGTTAAACCCATATGAGGAACAATAATATCTGCACCGGCTTGTGTCATTGCAATGGCATCTTCACGACTAAAAACATAAGGTGTTGTGAGTAAGCCTTTTTCATGTGCTTTGCGGATCATCTCTACTTCAAGAGCATAACCCATACCTGTTTCTTCTAGATTAGCGCGGAAGTTACCATCAATTAAACCAACGGTTGGGAAGTTTTGTACGCCAGCAAAACCGATGGCTTTAACGTCATCTAAAAACTTATCAAAATTGCAGAATGGATCTGTACCATTAACCCCGGCAAGCACAGGTGTCTGTTTTACAACAGGCAATACTTCTTTTGCCATATCCATAACAATTTCATTGGCATTGCCATAGGCTAATAATCCTGCCAGAGAGCCACGACCCGCCATACGATAACGACCTGAATTATAGATAACAATCAGATCGATACCGCCAGCTTCTTCGCATTTTGCGGAAAGACCTGTTCCCGCACCGCCACCAATAATAGGCTCTTTACGTGCGATCATGTCATTAAATTTTTTGAGTAATACTTCACGTGAATAAGTCATACTTCTTTCTCCGTGGTTAGCGAATAAGTTCCTGGTGTAAATCATAAACTTGCTGATTAAATTCAGCAGAATTTATGTGGTAAGGACTGATGACTAATTGACGAGTCTCGGTCTCTTTAAATGTTGTTATAAATGCATCAAAAAATGCTTGGTTTGCTTGAGGATCCCAGAATGGCCCCCCTTCAATATCTAAAGCAGAAAAACCGCCCTGTGGAAAAATAAACGTCAGTGGGCCTTCACACTGATTCAATTTTTCAGCGATCCAGATCCCCATTTGACGATTTTCCCTTGGTGTTGTACGCATTAAGGTGACTTGCGAATTATGGTGATAGAAATGACGATCTTTATATTTCTCAGGTACGGTAGCAGGGCGACCAAAGTTCACCATATCCAACGCGCCACAAGAGACGATACAAGGTGTTTTAGTGCGGGCGATGGCACCAAAACGATCTTCATCACAAGCAAGGACACCCTCAAATAAATAATCACATACTTCGGTTGTTGTTAGATCAAGAACACTATGAAGTAAGTGGCTGTCTATCAGTTTTTCCATGGCTTTACCGCCACTCCCTGTCGCATGGAAAACTAAACAGTCATAATTATTTTCAAGTTTTTTAGTCAGTTGTTGAATACAAGGCGTAGTTACACCAAACATTGTTAATGCAACAGCTGGTTTATCAACACTATTTTCTTCTTGGTAAAAATAAACAGCGCCGGCAATTTGGTTGGCCGCATTTCTCAATACCTTACGAGAGATACGGTTTAAGCCGGATACATCTGTTACGGAGTACATCATTGAAATATCGCTAGCGCCGATATATCCGGAGATATCACCGGAAGCCATAGTCGATACCATCAATTTAGGTACGCCAATTGGCAAAGATTGCATTGCTGGTGTAATCAATGCTGTTCCCCCTGAGCCGCCTAATCCTAAAATAGCGAGGACATCGTCACAGTGGGTTAAATAACGTTCAAAAGCGACGGACATTGCTGCGATAGCTTTTCCACGGTCACCGCAAAACACGGCGTTTTTTCCATCAGGATGGTAACTAGCAACTTGTGCAGCTGTGACGTCAGCTTCTCTTTCTAATGCTGTAGGTTTGGTTGTCAAATCTACGGTTTTGACAGGAAGGCCTGCTTTTTTTATTAATTCACTGACATAAAAAATTTCAGCGCTTTTAGTATCAAGCGTAGTCGCAATATAAATGAAGCCAGCATACTGTTTCATAAGCCTTCCCTTACCTTTTATGATTATTGACGTGTAGATTATAATCACAATGAGACTTGAGTTTCATTTATAATAGCATTATTTTGAGACCCATGTCTCATTATTTTTATTTTTTCTCTTTTAAATGTCGCTTAGGTACACTCAATCGCCTAAAGTAAACTTTAATCGTATTAAGAATAGTTCTTAAAATCAGTATAGTAGCCACGAAAAGTGGAGTAATAGCGAAGGAATTTTTATGAGTTTTAGTCGTAATGAAATAGATACAATGTCAGGTACTCGAAAAAGAACCTACCAATTATTGGTGACAACGGCATTGCAACTTTTTGAACAAGGGATGTTACCTACCGTATCAGAGCTTGCAGCACATGCTGGTGTTTCAAGGGCAACGGCGTATCGCTATTTTCCCACTCAAAGTGATTTAATTAGTGCTACTGTTGATGCAAGTTTAGCACCGATCATTGCATGGCAGCCCACTCCAGAAGATAATACACAACAGCGTATTACTGCGTTGCTCAATCTTGCTTATCCACAAATGTTTAAACATGAAGGGGCGTTGCGTGGCGCATTGCAGGTTTCATTACAGCAGTGGGCTAAAGAGCGGCAATCAAGCGAATATACAGAAAAACGATTTATTCGTGGTCATCGTAAAGAGATCTTACTTAAAGTCATCGAACCATTAAAAGCGCATTATCCGCAAGAAATGTGGGATAAAGTGATAAAAGCTTTCTCACTTATTTATGGTTCTGAAGTTTTTTTAGTAATGAAAGATATCTGGAAAATGGATGATCAGCAGGTCATTGATATGACCCAATGGATGGCTAAAGCTATTTTAAATCAGGCAAAGTCAGATTTTCCGATAGATAACGATTAATTATTTGAATAAATCGGTTAAAATTGTATAAATCATTTACGTTTTAGCTATTGTAGGATCGTTATGTCACACAAAACTGCAGACCAAGAGTGGCTGGTAGAACAACTAAAATATATTGCACAGGGCATTGGTAAAACATTATCGCCTTTTTGTGAAGTTGTACTTCATGATCTGACCGATAGTGAAAATACCATTATGGTTATTGAAAATAATCTATCAGGTCGAAAAGTGGGGGATAGAGCAACTGAGCTAGGTATGGCAAGGATTGAATCGTCTGATTTTCCACAAATTGTTGCAAACTATCCTAATCAGTTTCCTGATGGTAGAACAGCTAAAAGTACATCGATTGGTATTAAAGATAAACAAGGCAATTATGTTGCTGCTTTATGTTTAAATATTGATATATCGATGATTAAAGGTTTACAAATGGTATTAAATCAATTTTCGACTCTTGAAGAGGGAAATCATATCATTGAAACTTTTAGCTCAGTAACAGAAGATTCGTTGAAAAAACGTATTGATGAATTTTCTGCAACTTATTCAGTGACACCAAGAGCATTGAAACCGCATCAACGACGCGAATTGCTATTGTGTTTACAGGATGAAGGTTATCTTTCACTTCGCAAAGCAATGGAGATTACTGCGCAATACCTCGGTGTTTCAAGAGCAACAGTGTATAACGATTTAAAAGAATGATTAAACGATAAGTTATTTTTTAAATTACAGCGGAATACAAATCATTAAACTAAAAAAAGATATCATTTTTGATATCTTTTTTTATTTCTATTTTAAATTAAATGTGATTTTTATTGTAAATGATTAATTAATTACTACTGTGTTATTTTTGTAAGTATAAATTGATAAAAAGAATAAAATAAACAGTTAATTTATTAATGTAAGGGCAATAAAATGAATAGAGTTAATGATGTAGGTGTATTTAATAAGGGAATAGAGTTATCTACTAAGAAAGATTATTTAGGATCATGTTATGTAACTTTTGCAAAGAACATAAAGGATATTTCTAATACAACGGCTAAGCCCAGTTTTATAAAAAAAGTTATTCATATGATGGAACGATTTACAATGTTTTTTGCAATTAGCCAAACCGGTAGAATGGGAATAAGTAATAGAGATGGGAATTTAAATAGATATAATGAAACACGTACTAATTTAGAGAATAAGGTGAAAGATTTAAAGTGTAAGATTGATGAGTTTAATAATAAACTAACAAAAAAAGATAATGTAGATAGGGAAAAAGCTGAGATAGCTACAATTACAGCTGAATATCATAACCTAAACCATTTTCTCTCTTTAATAGAGAATGAAAATTCAAGTTTTAAAGATAGATATAGTTTTTTCAATTATTTAAATGAGTTGCAACGAGCGGAGAATTTTTGCCGAAGTTCATCAAATACAGATTATAATCATCTGGCGGATGAATTTGAGAATATTATTAAGGAAAGAGTTGAAAGAATAAAAAAAGAAGATGTTATAAAAATATTTAATGAAGTGTTGATAAGATATGATAATGAAACTCGATTTAAAAATAGCAATGAAAGAATACTAGCTAATTTTTCAAGTAATAAGGAGAAAGAAAAATTTCTGTCTAAAATAAATTTTCTAGTCTGTGTTTCAAAATATAATCTTCCTCTTATGGTAGAGGTAGAGAATCTTAAAGAAGAATTTCCAGTAAAGTTACGGAAAATAATGAATGTAATTCTTTATGAAGAAAGTATAATGAGTGAAATTCTTAATAAAGCGAATATTGATTGCGTATATAGCTATTCACTTAATAAAGTGCAAAATATTTGGATTGAAGAATATATAAATAAGTTTTATGGTGGTGAAGAAATAATAATAATGGATAAAAGTACAGATGATAATGTCGCTTATTTTGTGGGGGATTTTGAGTGGGATGATTTTGATGGAATTAATAATACTAATAATGACAATATGGATTCTAAACGTAATCTTTCTGAAGTAAGTGAAATTATTCAGGAAAAATTAAATAAATATGTTAAAGGCGATAAAATATCTGATTTAACTTCTATTCTGGAAAACATAGAACTAGATAAATTAGGAGGAAAAGAAATATATACTTTAATTTCTATTCTGAAAGAGATAGAACGAGGTAAATTAGGAGATAACGAAATATATACTTTAATTTCTATTCTGAAAGAGATAGAACTAGATAAATTAGAATGGAAAGAAATATATACTTTAATTTCTATTCTGAAAAGGATGGAACTAGGTAAATTAGAATGGGACGAAATATATACTTTAATTTCTATTTTGAAAAGGATGGAACTAGGTAAATTAGAATCGAAAGAAATATATAATTTAATTTCTCTTCTGAAAGAGATAGAACGAGGTAAATTAGGAAGGAACGAAATATATACTTTAATTCCTATTCTGAAAGGGTTAGAACTAGGTAAATTAGAATCGGAAGAAATATATACTTTAATTCCTCTTCTGAAAGAGATAGAACGAGGTAAATTAAGAGGGAATGAAATATATAATTTAATTTATATTCAGAAAGAAACAGAACTAGATAAATTAGAAAAAGAGGAAAAACAAGCTTCAGTTTCTCTTGTGGAAGAACTAGGTGAATATGTCGTTGAAATGGGAAATGACAACTATGTGTCTTCATTTTTATAAGAAAAATAAATATTTTATAGTGTAAAATATTTATAATACTTTGTTTAAATAATATTTTTTGTCACTAATCGGATAATTTTCTAAGGTGCCAAAAACTTCAAATCCCTGCTTTTGATAAAAAGGCAGGGCTTGAAAGCTAAAAGTATCCACCTCAGCATATTTGGCACCTTTCTTTTTAGCTGTATTTTCCATTGCTTGCAGTAATTCTGTACCAATATTGTTACCACGATAGGCCTTATCAACCCATAGATAACGAATACGTAGCCAATTACCTAATATATCACCAGTGATCCCACCTATTTTTTTACCATTTTCCTCTTTAAAAACGGCTAAGGGCGTATATTGCTCCATCTGAATATACTGAAGGTTATGTGTTAATAAGCCTTCATAAATTTCGTTGATTTCATTCGTCGTCGGGGCGGTAGTAATTTTTAATGACATAATTAGCTCTTAATATTAATAAAAATAATATTTAAATTATCATTATTTGTTTATTAAATATTTATACCAGTGATAGGATTAATACCATAATTAAAAAAACTGGATAACACAACATGTCATTTTTAAAAAAACTACCGGGAATTCTGTTTTGTGCACTAATTGGTGGGTTATTAACATTATCTGGTCTACCGATGGCGTTGATGTTTGGGCCAATCGTCGTGGTTATTATTGCTTATCGTTTTAAATGGCAGCTCTCTGTTCCTAAGCATACACTGACTTTTATCCAACTGACCTTAGGCACCTCTGTTGGATTGATGTTTAACCAAGTACATTTAGGGAGTGCGGATAATTTAGTGCTTCTTTTGATTATCCTCGTTATTTGTTTAGCCATTCAATTTGTTGTCAGTTTCTTATGGTTTCATCGTCATATTGGTTGGACAAAAGAAGAGGCTATGTTAGGCGCTGTACCTGGCGCGATGGCGGCTATTCTTGCTTTAACTGATCATACCAAAACACCACCACAAAAAATTGTTATTTCTCATACTATTCGTTTAATCGTATTGATTATTATGGCTGGATTTATTGTTGGCTCAGATAAAGCAACTTTTACGGAGTTTACATTACCTGAAATGACACTGTTGTCATCGATATGGTTATTATTAATTGTCGCGTTAGGGCTAGTATCTGGGCTTTTATTACAGAGAATTCATTTTCCAGCACCGTTTATGTTGACATCATTAGGCAGTGCAATATTGGTACAATCTTTTGTCAGTGAGCCGATTGCTTTTCCAATGCTATTAAATGAACTCAGCATGGTGTTAATTGGGATGAATATTGGCGCACATTTTGTGGTTTTTCCTTTTGCTTCGTTAATTAAAAATGCTTTTTCCTCTGTGCAGGTGGTCATTATCAACGTTATTTTAACGGTGATCGTTGCATTGAGCGCGGCTTATTTAACAGGGGCGCCTTGGACAACGTTAGTATTAGCTTGGGCACCGGGAAGTATGGAAGCAATGACATTTGCCGCGATCACTATGAATGTCGATGCGGCTTTTGTGATGTCGAATCATATATTGCGTATGTTGATCATTCAAAGTATTCCTTCTATTGCCTTGTTTTACAGTGAACGAAAGCAGAAAAGAAAACGTGAGTAAAATAGCAATAACAGTAAGATATCGACAGATATAATAAATTGAAAAGCCACTGTATCAGTTTGATAGAGTGGCTTTTTTATACAATTAATAGTTTAGTAAGCTAAGTGATTTTTGGGCTAGTAGTTGACATTTTTTGTTATGAGCAATTTGTATATTTTTTAAATCCTGATAACTATCTTCATTAAGCTTGCTCATTGGGAGCATTGAATAATTAGAGACATCCCACTGCTGAGATTGTGAAAAAATAATCAGCGCTCGTTCTATTTTTTGTTTTGAGATCTGCTCATAACCACAATCATTATTTAAAAACAGGTATACCGCGGTTAAATCAGCTAAGTCTTCTGCTTGAGTATAAGTGAGTGCTTTTGCACTAGAAGAAAAAAGCGTGGCAAAAGAAAGAATAACAGTGCAGAACAAAGCGAACATTTTTTTCATTAGTGGTGACATTCCTATATGTGATGATTTCACAAGATTTGTTATTTGACTTAATTAAGTTAAAAGTTTTGCAAAGACCCGTTGCTTTGTGTGGTTTCTATTTGACCTTCCAGTAAGGGGAGACTTTAGCATTGCTCAATAGTTTATCGATAAATTTATTTACCTAATTATGACAAATATAGAGTAATTGATTTTATTCAAAGGAATACATTATGCAACGTCGTGAATTTTTAAAATTAGGGGCAACATTAAGCGCCGTCACACTATTACCAAGTTGGAGCCGTCTCGCATTCGCCCAAACTAACACGCCTTCACTCGCTATTCCACCTCAAATTAGCCCAGACAAACAACAAAAGATTGTTCTTAATATCCAACAAGGTGTTTCCCAGTTTACTGCTACAGCAAGTACAACTACTTGGGGGTATAACGGTAGCTTATTAGGCCCAGCATTAAAATTAAAACGTGGTGAACCTGTTACTATTGAGATCAATAACACGCTACCAGAGACTACGACGGTGCATTGGCATGGTCTTGAGATAAGTGGTGAACAAGATGGAGGTCCTCAAGCGACTATCGCACCGGGTAAATCACGAACAGTAACTTTTACGCCAGATCAAGCGGAGTCGACATGTTGGTTTCATCCCCATACTCATGGGATCACCGGAAAACAGGTGGCAATGGGGTTAGGGGGATTAGTGATCATCGAGGATGACGAAACGGCCAAGCGAAAGTTACCTCACCGCTGGGGAGTGGATGATTTACCGGTTATTTTACAAGACAAACGCTTAGACAGTAACGGTCAAATTGACTATCAACTTGATGTGATGAGTGCTGCAGTAGGTTGGTTTGGCGACATGATGCTCACTAATGGTGCGATTCAACCGCAACACATTGTACCAAAAGGTTGGATTAGATTACGTTTCCTCAATGGTTGTAATGCACGTAGTCTTAATTTAGCCACCAGTGATGGCCGACCAATGTATGTAATTGCTAGCGATGGTGGGTTATTAGCGGAACCAGTCAAAGTGACAGAACTCCCTATTTTAATGGGGGAGCGTTTTGAAGTACTGGTTGATACCTCAGATGGACGTGATTTCGATATTGTCACTTTACCTGTCCGACAAATGGGGATGGTATTAGCGCCATTTGATAATGTATTACCTGTATTACGTCTACTGCCTTCAGCAGAAAAAGCGGTGGGTATTTTACCTGATCAATTAGCCTTAATTCCTGCATTACCATCACTAAGTCATATTGCGACACGTTCATTACATTTACGTATGGATATGCGTTTAGATATGCAAGGTATGATGGCGCTAACGGAGCGTTACGGTGATAAAGCGTTAGCGGGAATTCACCACGGTATGAGTCATATGCGTCAGGGCAATGGAAATGGCATGATGGGGGGCGGCATGAATTGCGGTCATGGCTCTGCGGATGTCGATATTTATAATGCAAATAGCATCAATGGGATCCCATTCTCAATGACCGAACCTGCATTTGATGTTAAACAAGGGGTTTATGAACGCTGGCTGGTTTCTGGTCGTGGCGACATGATGTTACATCCATTCCATGTTCACGGAACACAGTTTCGTATTTTATCGGAAAATGGGCGTAAACCTGAAAAACATCGCCAAGGTTGGAAAGATATTGTCAGAGTGGAAGGGCAAATTAGCGAGATCCTTGTAAAATTTGACCATTTAGCGACAAAGGAACACCCATTTATGGCTCACTGTCACTTATTAGAACATGAAGATACAGGAATGATGGCGGGCTTTACGGTGAGTCGATAATTTTTACTGTAATAAGTAACAAAATTAGCGATAAAAGTTTGCAAAGGGAGTAAAGCTAATATTTTATTCCCTTATTTTCCTTCATTGACAACGTCGCATGATGATAGAAATTCTGGTACAATCGGTTGCTTTCCCCGTTAACCCAATCGAAATAAATCATGAAACATATTGTTGATGTCATGATCTCTGAAGAAGAGATCAAACAGCGTATTGCTGAATTAGGTCGTGAAATCACAGAACATTATCGTTCTCGTCAAGAAAAACACGATTTGGTCTTAATTGGCTTATTAAAAGGCTCTTTTATTTTTATGGCGGATTTATGTCGTGAAATTGAAGTGCCACATGAAGTCGATTTTATGACAGTATCAAGTTACGGTAATGGAATGACGTCAACAAGAGACGTTAAAATCATTAAAGATCTTGATGAAGACATTCGTGGTAAAGATGTTCTGATTGTTGAAGATATTATTGACTCAGGTAATACTTTAAACCGTGTTAAAGAGATTTTAAGTTTACGTGAGCCTGCCTCTATTGCTATCTGTACGCTACTTGATAAGCCATCACGTCGTGAAGTGGATGTGCCAGTAGAGTGGATTGGCTACTCTATTGAAGATAAGTTTGTTATAGGTTACGGCATTGATTATGCACAACGTTATCGTCACCTACCTTATATTGGTCACGTAACGCTACTAGATGAATAATCTTGTTGATTTATATCGTATATTAAACCCGCTTTGGCGGGTTTAATATTAGAAAATCAACGTGGATGGCTTAATTTTGCAATAGCTTGGCGATAAGAGAGTTCTAGTTTTTCACGACTGTCTGAGGTGATATCTAAATCGTGTAATTCACCATTGTTTAAACCGTAAACCCAACCGTGGATCATCACTTTTTGTCCACGTTTCCATGCGGCTTGCATAATAGTTGAGTGACCAAGGTTATAAACTTGTTCTATCACGTTAAGTTCACAGAGTAAATTTAATCTATCTTGTGGTGCGAGTTCACCTAACATGGAGCTATGTTTATACCAGATATCACGGATATGCAGTAACCAGTTATTAATTAAGCCCAGTTCAGTCCCTTCAATAGCAGCTTCAATACCACCACAGCCATAATGACCACAAACAATAATATGCTCAACTTGTAGGACATCAACGGCATATTGAATAACAGAAAGACAGTTTAAGTCGGTGTGGATCACAAGGTTTGCCACATTGCGGTGTACAAATAAATCACCAGGGGCGGCATTAATTAATTTTTCAGCGGGAACGCGGCTGTCTGAACAACCAATCCATAAGAAATGAGGTTTTTGGCCTTTACTCAGCTCTTTAAAAAATTGCGGGTTTTCTTCTGTAACAGAACTTGACCATTGTTTATTGTTGGCTAACAGTTCTTCAATTTTTCTCATCATGATGTGACTGCCTGTAAATTCAGTTTCCCACCATTTGCGCTGACAGTAGGCCAACACGAAATAGCTTTAGTGTTATTGTTGGATGTTTAAGCTCAATAAAGAAAGGGTATTTTTATACCATTACTTTTAAATGAATCAGAAGGCTTTTTTTGAGCCAAGTGACAGTTAATTGCTTGTCTATTTTTGCTTTCAAATAAGATAGAACTTTTTACAGTATTTGTTTAATGAATTTATCAACACATTATTTGATGTAAATCAAATGTATAAAAAGATAACTGATTGTTAACTCGATTATTCTTATTTTGAATAATCGAGGGTAATTATTTTTTCATAAAAAATATTAATGTTTATTTGGGCTGGCGAATGATGAGGATAAAACCTGTTAACGGTATCTGTCCGTTTTTTATTGATAAATTATTGGAGGTAATAAAGCGCATGATAATATCTATCAGTCAGATTGAGTAATAAGACCAATAAATTTATTGCTATCAAACAGGCTAAATAATAACATTTAGTTATTATTGGCTTTTTATTGAGATTAATACTGGAAAATAGCTACAATTAATCGTCATTTTTATTGATCAGTAATTGCAGTGTTCGCTCTGTTGACTATTAAAATAGTTAAATAAAATTTATTTATCTGTTTGAGGCATTATCTGTAAAACGGTTTATTTACGTCTTATTTTTCTCTAGAATATCTTATTCCATTTTGATCCTATTGAACTAAGCCCATTTTCTATACCTATCCTGATTTGCACTCAGGGGAGTAAGGCTTAGTTGAATAGCTATTTCTGATTTCAGCTCAGTCAATGCTGAATAATGCAGTTGATAAAAGGTAATTTCCACTTATGACTTATGCATTGGAGTTAACCGAGTTAACGAAAACTTACCATAATGGTGTCAAAGCGCTTAAAGGAATTAATTTAACCGTAGAAGCGGGGGATTTTTATGCGCTATTAGGCCCTAATGGTGCAGGAAAATCGACCACCATAGGGATTATCAGCTCTTTGGTGAATAAGAGCAGTGGTAAAGTCAAAGTATTTGGCTATGACACTGATACCGATATGGTTAATGCTAAAAGACAACTCGGATTAGTGCCACAAGAATTCAATTTCAACCCTTTTGAAACCGTATTACAAATTGTCCTTAATCAGGCTGGCTACTATGGTGTACCACGTAAAGTGGCATTAGAGCGTGCAAAAACGTATTTAACCCAATTAGATTTATGGGAGAAAAAAGATGATAGAGCACGTTTTTTATCTGGGGGAATGAAACGGCGTTTAATGATTGCGCGTGCATTAATGCATGAGCCTAAATTGCTGATCCTCGATGAGCCAACGGCGGGAGTAGATATTGAATTACGTCGTTCAATGTGGACGTTTTTACAACATTTAAATGCACAGGGCACCACTATTATATTAACCACACATTATCTTGAAGAAGCAGAAATGCTGTGTCGGAATATTGGTATTATTCAGCGTGGTGAACTGGTTGAAAACACCAGTATGAAAGGTTTATTAAGTAAATTAGAGTCTGAAACCTTTATTTTGGACTTAGCAGCAAAAAGTCCGTTACCTGAATTACAAAATTACCAGTATCGTTTAGTCGATACATCAACACTAGAAGTTGATGTGAAAAGAGAGCAAGGATTGAATGGGGTTTTTGCTCAGCTCAATGCACAAGGTATTCAGGTTTTAAGTATGCGTAATAAAGCTAACCGCCTTGAGGAGTTATTTGTGCATTTAGTTAATGAAGATCATACAGAAACAGAAAAAGGAGAGAGGGAATGATTCAGTTGTATTGGGTAGCCCTCAAGACGATTTGGATTAAAGAAGTGACCCGTTTTGGCCGTATCTGGGTACAAACTTTAATTCCTCCTGTTATCACGATGTCGCTCTATTTTGTTATTTTCGGTAACTTAATTGGTAAGCGTATTGGTGATATGGGCGGTGTTGATTATATGCAGTTTATTGTTCCCGGCTTGATTATGATGGCGGTGATCACAAACTCATATGCTAATGTCTCCTCTTCATTTTTTGGCGCTAAATTCCAACGTAGTATTGAAGAATTATTAGTATCGCCAGTACCGACCCATGTTGTTATTGCCGGATTTGTGGGTGGTGGTGTCGCCCGTGGTATTTGTGTTGGGATATTGGTCACTCTGGTTTCACTATTTTTTGTACCACTAGAGATACACTCTTGGACAATGGTTGTGGTGACATTATTAATGACCTCGATTGTTTTTTCTCTCGCAGGATTGTTGAATGCCATTTTTGCGAAAACCTTTGATGATATTAGTATTATTCCCACCTTTGTTTTAACGCCATTAACTTATTTAGGAGGTGTGTTTTATTCACTCTCCTTATTACCTGCATTTTGGCAAGGTGTTTCTAAATTAAACCCGATTGTTTATATGATAAGCGGTTTCCGTTATGGTTTTTTAGGGATCACTGATGTGTCATTAACGGTGACAATCACGGTACTATGCCTGTTTATTGCCGTGTTTTATATCGTAGCCTGGTACTTAATTGAAAAAGGTCGCGGTTTAAGAAGCTAATCTACAAATTAGTGTTTAAGGTAATAAAAATTAAAATCGGTGTCTGAAACAACAGATGCCGATTTTTTTTAGCTAAATTTCATTCAGTTATGTTAAATTTTATTTAAATTTGTCTTTTACTATTAACAAGTTTAATTTCTTTGTTTAGTATACTAAACAAATAACTTTGGGATGGTAAAGGATAGAAGCATGGCAGTGGCAAGCGAAACAGCAAAAGAACCAACGGTACTTTCTCGTCGTAAATTGTTATGTATTGCCGGAATGGGGTGGACTTTCGATGCAATGGATGTGGGGCTTCTCGCCTTTTTATTAACGGCGTTAAAAGAAGATTGGGGATTAACCGCAGCGCAATTAGGTTGGATTGGCAGTATTAATTCTATCGGTATGGCCGTAGGCGCTTTTGTCTTTGGCATTATGGCCGATAGAAAAGGTCGTAAACCGGTATTTATCTTAACGTTGCTGCTATTTAGCCTTGGTTGCGGTTTAACTGCATTAGCAAGCTCCTTAATGGTGGTATTAATTTTACGCTTTTTTATTGGTATGGGCTTAGGCGGAGAATTACCCGTTGCTTCTACATTGGTGAGTGAAAGTGTTAAAGCTCATGAGCGTGGTCGTATTGTTGTTTTATTAGAGAGTTTTTGGGCGGTAGGGTGGTTAATTGCCGCGTTAATAGCGTATTTTATTATTCCTGATTATGGCTGGCGTATGGCTATGTTATTGAGCGCACTACCCGCAGTTTATGCACTCTATTTGCGTTCAAAGTTACCAGAACCCAGTTCCACGCAGTTATTATTACAAAATCGTTTATCTCTTCGCCAATCAATGGCATTGATTTGGTCACCTCAATATCGCCGTTCAACACTGATGTTGTGGGTATTATGGTTTTGTGTGGTGTTCTCTTATTATGGCATTTTTTTATGGCTACCGAGTGTCGCAATGTTAAAAGGCTTTAGTTTAATTAAAAGCTTTCAATATGTGTTGATCATGACACTCGCTCAGTTACCGGGCTATTTTACCGCAGCATGGTTTATTGAACGTTATGGTCGTAAATTTGTGTTAATCACTTATTTAGCAGGCACCGCGATTAGCGCTTACTATTTTAGCGTAGCCGATTCCACAACCACACTATTAGTGTTCGGTATGTTGTTATCATTTTTTAATTTAGGTGCGTGGGGGGCATTATATGCTTATACCCCAGAACAATATCCTGATGGTATACGAGCTACAGGCGCTGGAACGGCGACGGCAATAGGACGTATTGGCGGAATATTAGGGCCACTGATGGTAGGCTATTTAGTGCAATATCAATTTGACATAAGCACTATTTTTCTTATTTTTAGCCTTTCCATTGTGATAGCGATACTAGCGGTTATGTTATTAGGTAAAGAAACCAAAAATAGACCACTTAATTCCATTTAATCACTTTTTTTATGACTAAAAATACAGAACGTCTCCTTTCTTGTTATATGATAGTTAATAAGTATTTTATAGGAAAAGAGGAATAATTATGTCTCATTATGAGGAAGTGATTAAGCAGGTTGATGAGGCCATTGCCAGTGCTAGCATACAAACGATGAACGAATTGCTGGTGGAATTAGGTAAAGATAACACAATAGCTTTTGCTCAGCGTTATGAACAGCAAGAGCGTCTACGCACGGCTATTTTTCATCATGGTGAAAAACAGCGTTAAGCAATCCTATGATGATAGAATAATCAAAAAGCGTTTATTTCATGTATTTATTCCATAATAATGGATAAACGCTTTTGTTTTAATCTGTTGGTTTAAAAAGTCTTTTTCCCTTCGAGTACTGCTATTCTATTTTCAATCGAAGGATGGGTTGAAAAAAGAGAGTCTCCCTTATTAAAAATAAAGGCTGCTTTGCGATATGCTCGTCCTGTCGAGCCATCTTCAAAATTTTCAGTTTCGTGTTGTGCTGCAATTTTCTTTAGTGCATTGATCATTGATTGATTATCTTGGGTGAGATCAACCGCTACCGCATCTGCCATATATTCACGTGTCCGCGATAAATAGAAATAGAGCACTTGAGTAATAATGGGTAAAACAACGTTGAGTACAATTAAAATCAATCGTGCTTTACTGGCGGCATCATTACTTTTACCACCACGGTTACCAGAGGCTATATATAAGCGGCTACCAAAGATATTTGTTACCGTTAAAATAACATTTGCTAAAATACCCACATACAGTGTTAAACGGGTATCACCATGAATAATATGACCTGTTTCATGGGCTAATACGGCTTGTATTTCTTGGCGATTAAGTTGATTTAACAACCCACGAGTGACACCAATAAAGGCATTTTTTTCAGACCAGCCGGCAGCAAAGGCATTGGCTTCTGGTGTATCTAAAATATAAAGCTTAGGGATATAGCCCAAAGTCGCACTTAAACTAAGCTCTTCCACAATATTTAATAATTGTCGCTCTTGGGTATTTAATGGCTCTTCAGGATTAATTAATCGTGCTTTCATGCCCGTCAACATGATTTTATGCCCTTTAAAGTGAACAATAATCAGCAACACAATTGAAATGGCAACAATAATCAATGAAGCAATAGGCAGTGATTGGAATGTCAGAAATGCCAGCATATTATCAATTAAACTTAAATGAGGATTGGCACCTATCGCGCTATCAACTAATAAGCCGATCATTAGCATTAATAGTAAATAGGTGACTATCACAAACCGAGTGCGAATGGCATTTTTTCGCAGTACATTTCTGAAATCCATTTATTATTCTCCAATAATATCTACCGTATTATTTTATGTATAAGTTATGGTGCGTGGTGTTAATCAAAGTTAATACGGCGCGCTTCTTCTGATTTAATCGCTGTTTCATCAAGACGCCAGTATTCTTTATTAATCACGAGACTTGGAAAAATCTTCACAATAAATACCGCAGGGATAGAGGCGATAAACGCACGATATTGCTCTAAGGTACGGTTATAGCCACGTTTAGCAAAAGAGAGTTTATTTTCTGTTGAGACAATCTCTTCTTGTAAATTAGCCATGATAGTATCTGATTTTAGTTCAGGATAGTTTTCAACAGCGACATTAATCGCACCACTTGAAACAATTTTTGATAGCTCATCTTCTGCCGCTTTTGCTTCTTGGTTATTGCTACTTTGTGTTTTAGCTCTTAATTCGGTGATTTTAGTAAAAACATCGGCTTCATGACTAAGATATTTTTTTACTGTAGCTAATAAGCTATCAAACACTTTACCACGACGGTCGAGTTGTACCGATATTTCTGTTTCACTTGAGATAACCGCTTCACGCATAGAGATAATACGGTTGTAATAATAAAAAATAAGACCCAATAACGCGATGGTAATAATTAATCCAGTCATGTGAAGCGCTCTCTTTTCTAATAATAAACAGGGAATTTAGCTAACTCATTGATGTTAATTTTGCCTATTATTATTCAAGATAGCTAGATGATTATTTCATCAAAGAGAAAAAGAATATTGATATGTCACTTAATATCTTAAAAAGAATGTTGTTTGAAGTATAAAAAAGCCCCAAATAAATTTGGGGCAAAATAAATAGGACTCATGTTAGGGAAAATAAAAATTAAAACCAAGGTGATTGGGACATCACATTGCCATAAAATAGCATTCTGCCGGCGATTTCACCGCTAAAAAGGATAAAAATAGTAATAATTGATATTAAAGCCTTTGTAAACAAAGAGCTACGAGATAGTGTGATAATAACACATCCTATTATTAAACTGGCGATGACTTGCCACCATAACAATAAGCTCGCTACGTTAGCACCTGAAATTTGAACTCGTATTACTAATCCCATCAATACTAACAGTAAGCCGATAAAAGCACCGAAATGCAATGTATGAATGGTTTTTTTACCTTGCAACTGTAACCAAGGAATAACAGAGCCAAAACCCAATAATAGGGCCGTACCAATAAAACTTATTTGTGTTGCGGGGGTATGCCATAACGCATGTGTTTGCATTTGATAATAAATTTGTGCTGTTATTAAAATAACGGGTAAGCCAATAAGGCCACAGAACAGACCTAGTAGGCTATTACGGCGTATTTTATTTGGTTGTAGCCAACTTGCTAATGCCCAGAGGGAAATTAAACCGTTTAAAATAACAAAGGCAATAGCTTCACGACTTAACCATGAGTGAGCAACACCAAGTACTGAGCGATAAGCGCCGAGAGGATCGCCTAGGTGTCCCATTGACATAGAAGAACCAATTACTTCAATTAACCAAATAAGGGCAATCGTTGTACGTAACGCTTTGGGGCTTAACATGGCGGAGTTTTGTGTTTGCCATTGATAAAGAGATAAGGCAAGTACGGCACCGATCCCCCATTGACTCATTACGGTGAATAGAACCAAAGGCATTTGATAATCATGCATGGTTAATCCTCCATACCAATAATGACAATATTAGGATGACTGATGGTATGATCAGGAACCCCATAACGTTTTTCTAATAATGCCCAATTTGTGATATGTTTTTGGCGCAAATCTTCAATTTCGCCAAACTCAATGGCACCAGTTGGACAAGATTCAACACAGCGAGGTTTTAAGCCTTCGTCTATTCTATCGGCACACATATTACATTTACTGGTCTTCCCTTCTACAGGATCGTAAACCGGCGCATTATAAGGGCATGCCATAATGCACATTTGGCAACCAATACATTTGTCATGATCCTGTATCACAATCCCATCAGCTCGCTTAGTATAAGTATCGGCAGGGCATACTTTTAAGCATTGTGGATCGTCACAATGATTACAGGACATAGTGATAAAAGCTTGCGCATTGGGTAGATCTTCATTGAATTCGCGTACTCTACGCCACAAGACTCCTGGAGGGGTAACATTTTCTGATTTACAAGCCATCGAACAAGTGCGACAGCCATAACAATCTTTACTATTAATCAGAAAACCATACTGTTTTTTAGCCATGATTATGCCTCCCGTCTCACATTAACTAGGGTACTGTTACAACAATGACCATTACCTAAAGGTTCAACATGGTCATTTGTTACATGGCTACTACTCCCCCCTTGTTGTTCCCACCAACCATTATCAAGAGAAACAACACCTTGTTTTATGTGTGTGGTGACAACGGCTATTGCTCTATGTTCACCTCTATCATTAAAAGCAAACACCCAATCACCATTGTTTATTCCACGAGATAACGCATCATTAGGATGTATTAAAATATTTGGTTGATTACGCTGTACTTCTAAAATCCATTCATTCATCCCATGGCTTGAATGAACACTACGTGCTAGCTTACGTTGCACAGCCATTAACGGATATTTTTTTGCTAATTCAGGGGAGCCTGTTGTCGATTCCTTTACTGGATAATAAGTGACTATAGGGGAGTAGTTTTTATCTTGCCATTCTTCAATAAAGAAATGTGCTTTTTGGGTTGATGTACGAAATATTCCGTCTTTAAATGGGATCCAATCGCCTTCTACTGGTCGTACAGGCCCTTTTTCTAGCATTTCCCGCGTAATCCCCGATCCCGCGAGGCAAGTATCAATATAGTGCTCAATAGGTTGATTAAATACGTCACCGAAACCAAAGCGTTCAGCAAGGCGGGCAAAAATCCAATAATCAGGCTTTGCTTCTCCTGGTGGTTCAACGGCTTTTTCCATTAATTGAACATATTGGCTACGCACACCAGCCATTAAACTTGTATCTTCAAAAATGGTTGTCACTGGAAGTACTAAGTCGGCATAAAGCGCTGTTGATGACATTAAATTATCGGCTACGACAACAAAAGGAACTTTTTTTAGCGCCTTACGTACCATATTGGTATTGGGTAATTGTGTCATCACCCCCATTGTCATGATCCACCAGAAATTAATCGGGTGGGGTCTTTCGTTGACTATCCATTCACCCACTTTTGCAACAGGAATGGGATTAATGGGTTTAACATTTGGTGCTGGGGGAATAATAGGATTAAATTTTGCCATCTGACGCACGCCACCGGCATCACAAATACCCGCGCCTTTTTTACCAATATTGCCGGTTAATAGAGCAAGATAAAACTGGCTTGCCGCAACATAGGCACCAAATTCAGTGCGTTGTGCGCCAGACATATTTTGTACAATCATTGCAGGCTTTATTGTCGCGTAGTCTCGAGCTAAACGAATAATAGTCTCTTGTGGAATATCTGTTTCTTTACTGGTTTTTTCGATAGTCCAGGGTTTAGCTTGTAAATAGATTTGTTCAAAAACGGTGGTGTAATTTATTTTATTTGGCAGTTCATCATGAGTTAACGCCGGTACAATATTGGGGGTATCATGGCGAACAATTTGCTGAGTTAGGGTATCAAAGACTAAATAGCTATCTTTATCACTAGCTGAATCACGTAGTAGTTTTTGTTGTTCATCGACTAAATACACCGCTCCGGTATGGGCACGCAAAAAAGGTTTATCTGTAAGATTTTCTTCAATGATTAATTTGATCATTCCTAATGCAAGGGCGGTATCGGTACCCGGAATAATGGGGATCCACTCATCAGCTTTGGCTGCGGTTTCATTAAAACGCGGATCAATGACTACCATTCTGGCACCATTACGGCGAGCCTGATTATAATTTTTAAAGTAGGCGTGCATAGTCACTGCTGGGTTATTGCCCCAACATAGAATATAACGGCTATCTTTTACCGTATCACGCGTATCTGCATAGCGTAGGCCAACCATAGGGATCATAGCTGCAGTAACCGCAGAGCAACATAAGGAGCCGGCTTGTTTTGTAGAGCCGCCTAAATAGTCGAAAAAGGCTTTACCCATATCATTTTTGATGGAATCCATATTTCCAGCGTGAGTAGAAATAAAAAGCCCTTCGTTACCATATTTATCAATAGTTTCTCGAATGTTTTTTTCGATAAGATCTAAAGCGTCATTCCAGCTAATAGGTTTAAACTCAGTCTTACCTTTTTCGCCAACACGTAGTAAAGGTGTAGTGAGTCTATCCTTATGATATACCCATTTAGTTCGGCTAATTCCTCGTAAACAACATTTGACATTAAAGCCTTCTGTAGCTTCAATTTTGATTAGTTTTCCCTGATGAGTAAAAGCGGTTAGGTTACAATGGAGACATTCCATTGCACAGGTGGATTGAAAAGTTTGATATTCAGATAATTTTATCCGAGTTTTCTGGTTAAATATGGGTTTATTTTCATTAGCTAGGCTAAACGCATTAGGGGAAAGAGCTGCCAAACCAATAGCTCCCATTCCTTTTAATAGCGTTCTTCTATCTAATTCCCACTGTTTATTTTTATACATAGGACATTCTCACACATAACAATGTTAACTATATATAAACTTAGTTCATTAATAATAAACTTGAGTTAGATCATTCAAGGATAAATAAAGAAGATAATCAACAGAAAATGATTTATATTCTTATTTTTCATAAAATTTTTAGTGTGAATAACTATAAAAATGAATAAAAAAAGAACAAACAAATATCGTCATAAATAAAGATAAATAACGGCTTAGGCGTGGAGAAATAAATGCAGAATTCTCAAGGGGTTAACTCTGTTGATATCGCAGTGACTATTTTAGAGTTTTTAGCATCTCAAGGAGGTGCTGCACGCTCTTCTGAGATAGCTAAGGCATGCTCACTATCAAAAAGTCGTCTACATAAATATTTAGTGTCTCTTTGCCGCAGTGACATGCTCTATCAAGAGAGTGAAGGAGGGCAGTATTGTTTAGGTAGCAAAATTATAATGCTAGCTGAGGCAACACACACAAACCTCTCTTTAGTTGATGAAATTAATCAAAGACTTTGTGAATTTAGAGATGAGCATAATATGTCAACAGGACTTGTTATTGCTCAAGGTAAGAAGCTCTATTTAGTGAGATATAATCGTAGTTTTAAACATGTCGATATTGATTTTTTGCCAAATACACCCGTTCCACATAAATTGAGTGCGGCAGGTGCGACTTATGCAGTCTTTAGTCATTTAGAAATTGATGCTGATTTATCAATACAGCAAAAAAACAGTATACATCAACAAGGTTTTGCTATTCGCCAACAACCCGCTGAAGGTATTCCTGGGGCTCAATCTATTGCATGTCCTGTATTTAATAGGAAAGGTGAAATGGTCGCAGCTGCATTGACCATGGGATTTATTAAACCTGAAAACCAAATAGAATTAGGTAATGCATTAAAAGCAAAAATTCGCCATGTTTTATCTTAATATTGCGAATATTTTTATCAAATACGTTTACTGGAAAAGTAAACGTATTTGAAAATAGCAAAATTTAAGTAAATAGTCCTTTAGCTAATATATCGCTTGCTTGTGTGACGCCGGGTAATACGAAGTAATAACCCCCACCAAAAGGTTTTATATAGCGCTCTAACGGTTCACCATTTAAACGCTTTTGCGTATCAATAAAGCCTTTTTTAAGGTTATTCTGAAATGAGACAAAGACAAGCCCCATATCTAATTGCCCTGACGGCGTTAGCCCTAATGAGTAGCTATAACTGCGACGACGCAGTTTGGCACTATAACGTTCGGGGGTTCTGGGCTCTGCTCGTCTCATATGGGAATCAAAGAGTATCCTGTCGCCATGAGGATCTTGCTCAAATTCAGGTGAGTCCATTTCTTGCTTCATTCCTATCGGCGCGCCTGTTGCACGATGACGACCAAAGTTATTCTCCTGATCTTCAAGAGGTGTTCTATCCCAAAATTCCAAGGCAAAACGAATAAGTCTCACCGCTTGATAGCTACCTCCTAAGCACCACTGCGGTTCATTTTGTTTATCGGTGATCCACACTAAATCATCCATTAAATGAGTGTCAGTGGCAGGGGCATTACCTGTGCCATCTTTAAAACCAAATAAATTAATTGGCGTTTGTTGATTATCAATATCACGAGCAGGTAGAAAACCATCTATTTTCCATCGTGCATGCACTTGCCCAGAAAGATATTTTAAAATATCTCTTAATGCATAAATGATACTTTCTTGACTATTGGCACAAAGCTGAAGTAACAGATCACCACCACACCATTTAGGATCTAAGCGATCGTTGGGGAAGGGTTTCATTGCTTCAAGGTGTTTGGGTTTATGAGCTTGAAAACCAAACCGATTATCAAAAAAACTATCCCCTAACGCCACTGTGATGGTTAATTCATCAGGATATAATTGGCTACCTAAAATACCGGATCCTGCGGGGGGAAGGTGAGGATTATGACTTTCTTTAAGTTCACGAGATTGTGTTAAAAAAGCAATCCGCTGTGTTAAGGTTCGGAAAATTTTTTCTACTTCCTCAGGGGTTGTTACTGTTAAATCAAGTGCAATAAATGAAGCATGCTTTTGTTCTGGCGTGATAACTCCAGCTTGATGTTTTCCTAAGTAATTAATAGCACGTTGATAACGAAGTGTTGGTGAACACTTGTTTTTTTCGATGGCATTTGCGCCCATACTGGCAAGCAGTAAACTACCGCCTAACCATTTTAACGTTGTACGTTTATGGTGGTTAACGGGGATTGTGAGAAGTGATTTAAACAGAGTTTTATTTTTCACCATATGCTTCTTTATAGTAATAATAGACATCAATATTGAGCACGTTACGTAATTGTGCAACTTGCTCCGCTAATTGTGTTATTTGTGCAAAGAGCACTGCTTTCTCACTATCAGAAAGCGTATCTAAAGGCTGGAATAGTTCTTCATCTCGCTGATATTTTAAAAATAGTTTGCTAATAGTGTCATACTGTTTGCGTAGTGATTGATATTCCTGAAGTGGAATATGGTTAGATAGCGACTCAATGATTAGGCGTGAACCGTATAAATTGGCATACCCATCACCCAGATCACTTTTTGCATATTGATTTTCAATGCCGGCTAATTTGTCGGTTAAAATCAGCTCTAAACTATCACCTGCAGATTGCACTAATTTAGCAATGGGAATATCTTCAATCGCTAAGCGTTTTTTTAGATCACTAATGCCTCTTAACAGTGCTTTGGCTGACTCGGCTGACGATTGCATATCCTCTAATTTAAAGAGTTGATATTCAACCAAATGAAATCCACTAAAACGGGGCGAGTTTTCTCTTTCAAGAAAGAAATCAGCCCGATTATTTAATAGGCGTTCAGTAGCGCCAAACAATGCAATAATCGGGCGGATCACCTCATAGTGATAATGCGCTTGTTGATAGGCGAGTTGGGCATCAGTCAGTTGATTTTTTTCACTGTTAACAATGACATTTTTTAATGCAGTTTCAACTAAGGTCAACTGATCAACAGCTTTCTGCCGGTAGTTAAGAATATTGGTTGTAAATTTTTCAGGAGTGGGAATATCCCCTTTAGCAACAACAATATTTTCACTATCTTGAGTAATGCCTTGAATGATTTTTTTTGCAGAAACAGAAAAAGAGCATAGTGATATCAATAGCAAGATGACAATATGATCACCTTTCAATAGGGCGCTATTTGGCATGACGATCCCCTTGTTTAAATAACAGTGCGACCACCAACCAAAACACAATAAAAGTAACGACACTTAAACCAATGGGTTGCGAGCGATAAGCAAAGAATGAAACTAAGAAATTACCAAAAATGCTTGAATCATCCAGAATATGGCTAAGATCCCATAGTGGATAAATCAAAAAGTCAGGTAATTCAATATCCATTTCAATAAGTAGATTAGCTATCTCTTCTACTGCTTTTAATAGCAAGGAAACGGCGAGGAAAAGCAGTAAAAATCCGGTAATAACAAAGAATTTACGCCAAGAAATCATTTTTGATGTTAGCAAAAATAACCATAGAGTTAGTCCCGCTATCAATAGGCCAATGAATACTTCAATCAAGAAAGGCAACGCGGTTTGTGCTGTGAGAGCCATAATATGGCTTGATAGGAAAACAACCACTTCGCTACCTTCTCTCGCAATGGCAATGGCGATGATCAGTAAAATCCCCCAGACACTTTGTTGTTGCGTTTTTTGTGTCAATTCGTTTTCGATATTGGCTTTTAGTGATTTACCTTGTTTGTTCATCCAATAGACCATCTGAACAATTAATAGGCAGGCAATGATTTCCATCATAACCATAAACAGAGATTGCCAGATATCTTCTAAGGAGCTAAATACCCCATAAATGCTAAGAGCTAAAAGAATAGAGAGTAGTATTCCTACTATTACTCCCCCCCAGAGATATTTCATACCTTGTTTAGGGGTAGGAGAGCGTTTTATCCATGCATAAATGATCCCTACCACCAGCAGAGCTTCAAAACTTTCTCGCCAAACAACAAATAGAACTTGTCCCATATTTATTCAGCCTTTTCAGTCGCAACGATTTCACCTTGAGGGTGAGACAGATGAAAATCATCAAAGAAGGTGTAACGTCCAGGTTTTAGAGGCGCAATCACAACGACAGAACTTGCCCCAGGCGCTAATACTTTTTCTTTACGTAATTGAGTGCTTTCAAATTCAACGGGGCTACTACCGGTATTGCGAATTTTGATCCGTATAGGAGTTTTAGCAGGAACATTTAAAACTCGAGGGATCAGTTCCCCCTCTTTCATTTCTAATTCAACGGTGTATTTTTCTGCGGCTAAAGTAGAGCTTGCTATCATTAATAGCAGTAATAGCGTGTATTGATAGAGATGTTTAATCATTGAAATTTCACTTAACAAAACAGAGGAGATAGCCCTATACACAGGGCTATCAATAATTAAGCTAATTAGTAACTGCCTTTACGACCAGTACCGCTATAGTTAAAATCCCATGACACTTCAAAAGGCTCGAACCAAGCGGCTACCCCCGTCTCTTTGTCGATATGACGACCAAAAACGACATCTTTATTGTAAGAAGGCGGGTAAATTTTATAGGTAACGTTATATTGGCCGTTGCCATCTAATTTTAGGTTTTCACCATAATGAGGACCATCACTGGCGACCATGGCCATAAAAGTTCCCTGCTGTTTTTTCTCCGGTGCATCTAATTTAGTCACGGTATATTCAACAGTGAGATAAGGGATCCAATCACCTTCAGCAAAACCATTCGGATTATCTTCAACAGCATGAATATCTGCTTCTAAATGGATATCAGCTTTATCAGCAGGTAGGTGCTTCATTGCATGATGGCCTTCCTCTGTGTCCATCGTGATAGGTTGTAGATAGACACCTTGAATTTCCATGCCATTTTTAATGATTGGTTGACCTACGGGATACTCAAGAGCGAAGACAGAAGTGGGAATTAATGATAACAACGTGAGAGCACGCACATAACGAGAGTTCATGTTTAATCCTTATATATTGAATAATAATTATTCTTATTAAGATTAACATGATTTATAGCAAAAATAGCAGAAACTTATGTAAGAAAAATATCGTTTAATTTGAAGTGGGAAAGGATAAAAATAAGATTAACTAACTCTTTTTTAAAAGAAAAAATTTTGTTATTAAGAAATGATAGATAAATATACTCAATAGGTTTGCTTTTTAATACTAAGTAAAATCATAGTGTTAAAGAGAATAGATGGAAATCTTATTAACTATCTGACAAAGACGAGCAATCACTGATTTCCATATTTAGATCATTAAATTTGACTCTGTGCGCTCCAAAATCTTGATTGTGGCGATTTAGCTAAAACTGATTGAATTGCATCGCTCACCACACTGCCTTTTTTAAGACAATTGATAGGTTGGCGGTAGAATGCTGAGCGAGATAGCAATGTCAACTGACAAGCTTTACTGACTGATAAGCCTGCATTATTTAATGATTGAGCGCAGAACTTCTTCTTAGCTACTACCAACCCTTTTTTACAAAAAGATCCTTCATTGCATAATGTTCAAGGCTAACTGCTACAAACATCTTTTTAAGTTTGGCATTTTCCTCATCAAGATCTTTTAATCATTTAACATCATTGGCTTCCATACCACCATACTTTGATTTCCAATTATAGTAACAGGCATTACTGATCCCGTTTTCGCGACAAATATCTTCTTCTTTCATACCAAAATCAGCGAGTTTTAAAAATTAACGATTCGAGTTTCAGTGAAAAAGATTTTTTCATCATGACTTATACAATAACCTAATTATAGCTGTCTCATTTTAGGGGAAGTGGATAATCTGTGATAGATATTTTAATGTAATTTTAAAATTATTCTGTTAATATCATTATAGACTGAATTAAATGGAGTGGTTATGTCTGACGTAAAATACTTAACCTTAAAAGGTAAAAAACAAGGATTAATATCAGCTAATTGTTCTACAGTTGATTCAATTGGTAATAGATATCAAACAGGCCATAAAGATCAAATACAGGTTTTAAGTTTAAATTACACAATAAGCAGGATGCAAAATTCAGTCCACCATCCAGTTTTATTCATTAAACCAATTGATAAGTCATCCCCGTTATTAGGCGTTGCCATATCTAATAATGAATTATTAGATGCTAATTTTGACTTTTTCAGGATAAACCAATTTGGTATTTTAGAAAAATATTTTGAAATTAAATTGAGTAATGCAACTATTGTGGATTTTACACAATCTTCACCAGAATCATCTAACGGATACTCTATCGTCTCCCATGAAAAAATATTACTACGATATGAGTCTATTTCATGGAACCATATTTGTGCTGGTACAAGTGGATATTCCATAAACGAGCAAAATATTATTTGAAGATTTTATAAGTTGCTTTACGTAGGTAATAGTATATTTTTTTTAGATATAGGAGTAGTAAAAGTGAAAACAATAGCCCTGCGACAAATGATGATTCAGGTAATCTAAACATAGCCAGTAAAAAAAATGCAATTACGCTATATCTGATACTATCAAGAATCGATACGAAAAAATTTTTCATCACTTAATTACCATTAATTATAAATTAATCCATTTATTGCTCGATAAACTTCATCAACACTTTTCTTTTCAGATCCTATCATATATAACCATTTTGATATATTTGGTTCTACTATAAAATACCCCATTTCTAAATTCATTAAAACAAGGTCATAATACAGAGTAGGATTGCTATAGCGTAATCTTTCCTTTGCTTGAGAAGCCATCTCTATGATGCCATACCCTCCCACAAAAGCCATTGCTATATTTCCACCACCTCTAATTAACTTGTGGGCAATGGCATTTCTTAGTACCGTATTATATATAAGTTCAGATGCGGCTGTGGCTATGTAAACACGAACTCCTCCTGTTGTTACTAGTGCCCCAGATGTAAGGAATACACCTCTTAATAGGGTTTTAAGATTATTCATTTCATCATCGTTCAGATTAGTAAAAAGGTGTTCTAAGTATCTTATGATAATTGCTCTTATTGGGTTATTACCTTTAAAAGTTTCCTTGACCATTAAAAAAAATCTATCATCTTCATATTTTATATTTTCATAGACATCTTCATAGCCATCAAAAAAATACGATAGATTCCTAACAGATCTATCAAACCCCAATCCCATTGTTTCTACATAACCAGCTGCTAGTTCTCTTGTTGATTCAAGCCCTTTATCTAACACTAAAGCGACTCGATATAGAGCATTATTGAGTTCGTCGTTGTTGTTGTTCATATTTTTACCACTTTTTAATGTTATGGTTATTAAGTGAGTTCAGATGTTATTAGATAACTATTTTTATTTTAGCAAAAAAATAACCTAATGACTCAATGAGGCATTAATTAAATTGGAGCAAAACGACATTATCTGTTTTGTTTTTTCTGTTGAATAAAGGCGATTCGCTTTTTTAAATAAGCACCCTTCAATTTGGATTAAAAGAGCCCAATTTTTTGGGTGCTGTTCAACAAGGTGGGGGAGTTACTAACTTGTATTTATATTGAAAAATGCAAAATAATACCTTTTGCGAAAAAATTCACTATAGATCCTAATTAACGGTTATTTAGGTCATTAAATTTGACTCTGTGCACTCCAAAATAGTTTAGATTGGGTGACAGCGCTGGAAGAAGCGATAGGATCTTCATTAAGCGGTGAAGGAAGAAAAGCGGTTGGTGTAACATTTAATTCTTTAGCAATAAGGAAAAGCATATCAACATCAATTTTACATAGCCCATTCTCATAGCGTGAAAATTGCTGTTGGCTAACGCCGACTCTTTCAGCCACTGCTTTAGCGGATAAACGCAAGTGTTGGCGCTGTTGGCGAATTTTATGTCCAATAATTTGAGAAATAGGATAAACTTTTGACATTGGTGACCTCTTTCCTCCTATCAACTACTGATAATATTTCATTAAATATCAATGTTTTTTAAGCTGAATTTTAACGAGCTCAAGCTCTCCTACTTGAATGAGTCAAATTCATACTTTTTGTTATCGGTTAGTTGAGTAAATTATTTATAGTCACAAAATTATTATTGATAATTAATTTTTTATCCTATGTTAAAAAAAATTACTTTGGCAGAATGAAAAACGGCATTTTTTTGATAGAGAGTGCTATATATTGTATAAACGCAATTTTTCTACTTATATAGACTCGCATTTATGATTGAGAAGGAGTAAATAAGAAAGGAGAATAACAAATGATAAACACCTCTTTGACTGATTACACTCAAAAATAGGCGTTATATATTATTTATAACAGACTATTTTTGAGTTTTTTTGTCAGGTCAAATCCGCAATCAGCTTTATGTCATCGAATCAACTCGATTATTTTTACTTTATCTAAATTGATAAATTTACATTCACATCAGATAGACGATAGCGTTAAGATGGTTACTTATAATACATGGTGATTATAAGTATTACAGAGTCATTACCTAATTATCGTCAAGGTCGAGATTATGAATGTAAAAGAGATCATTCGTCATGAACCATTTGGAACATTACTCGGTTATGCACCAGGTGGTGTTGCGATTTACTCTTCAGATTACAGCAGTATAGATAAAGAAGATTATGCCGCCAATGATTCATTCCGTAGTTATATTGGTAATGAGTATATGGGGCATAAGTGGCAATGTGTTGAATTTGCACGCCGTTTTCTCTATTTACATTACGGGGTTGTTTTTACTGATGTGGGAATGGCTTATGAGATCTTCTCGTTACGTTTCTTACGGAGAACGATTGATGACGATATTTTACCCTTGCAAGCTTTTGCAAATGGCAGCAAACAGCCACCGACGGTAGGAGCGTTGCTTATTTGGCAAGAAGGGGGAGAGTTTAAAGTCACCGGTCATGTGGCGGTTATTACCGAAGTATTAGAAGATAAAATCCGTATTGCAGAACAAAATGTGATCCACACTAGGTTACCGCGAGGTCAACAATGGACACGAGAGTTACCGCTTAAAGTGAGTGATAATGGCTATTTTATCGAAGATACCTTTGATAATACCACCTTGCTAGGTTGGATGATCCAAACAGAACCTAATGCCTACAGTTTACCTCAACCTAAAGTTGCCCCTGAATTGTTAGCTATTCATGAGGCCAAATTAGCCAATAAGGGGCAATTTGCTGGAAAATGGCTAGATGAAAGCGATCCGTTAGAAAAAGCCTATGTGCTAGCACAGCACGGTCATACGATTAATCAAGACAGCTATGAATATTTCACTATTTCAGAAAGTGCTGAGCATGAACTTATACGTGCTAGTAATGAAATGCATTTGATGTATTTGCATGCAACGGAAAAAGTGCTGAAAGACGATAATTTACTGCGTTTATTTGCGATCCCTGAAGTGTTATGGCCCCGTATCCGCCTATCATGGCAAAATAGACGTCATCAAATGATCACTGGACGGTTAGATTTTTGTATGGATGAGCGTGGTATCAAGGTGTATGAATATAACGCTGATTCTGCATCTTGCCATACTGAAGCCGGATTAATTATTGAAAAATGGGCTAAACAGGGCGGCATTAAAGCAGGTTATAACCCGGGTGAACGTCTATTAGATGCGTTATCAGATGCATGGAAACACAGTGATGCGAAGCCATTTGTACATATTCTTCAAGATGATGATAATGAAGAAGATTATCATGCTCGATTTATGCAACAAGCGCTGACTAAAGCCGGTTATAGCAGCAAAATTCTGCGTGGATTAAAAGAGCTGCATTGGAATAGTCGTGGTCAGTTAATTGATGGTGATAAACGTATTGTTGAATGTGTGTGGAAAACATGGGCTTGGGAAACCGCGTTAGATCAACTAAGAGAAGAGAGTGAACAACAGTCACTTATTCCTATTCGTATTGGTGATCCGGCGGGAGAAGTTCGTTTAGTTGATGTCCTTTTACGCCCTGAAATCACGGTTTTTGAACCTCTTTGGACTCTTATTCCAAGTAATAAAGCGATATTACCTATTTTGTGGCAACTTTTCCCAGATAACCCTTATCTACTTGATACTGAGTTCACTTTAACCCCACGTTTGTCACAGAGTGGTTATGCGGTTAAGCCTATTGCTGGGCGCTGTGGTAGTAATATTGGTTTAGTTGATCACCAAGAAAATGTATTAGGTGAAACCAGTGGTCAATTTGAACATCAAGAAAATATTTATCAAGAATTATGGTGTTTGCCAAAAGTGTCTAACCGATATATTCAGGTTTGTACCTTTACGGTAGATGGACATTATGGTGGTTGTTGCTTACGCTCTGATCCGACATTAGTGATAAAAAAAGACAGTGATATTGAGCCATTAATTGTCCTTGAAGATAAACACTTTTTAGCGGATTAATTTCATCATCATCATTTTAATGAGTAAGAGATCGGTTTAGATTAAATCGATCTCTTTGTTATTTTGTCAGATCACATCCCTTGTAAGATCTGTTTTTTCAGCCATTGAATAAAAAGCTGTACTTTAGCGTTACTCTTTTCATCGCGGGTAACCAGATAATAGCGTTGTGCACAAAAAAACTCACAATTATCAAAAGGGATTATTAATTCATTATTTGCGAGTTGTTTTTGAATTAAGCGTTTACGCCCCATTGCGACACCGGAATGATTAACGGCAGCAATAACAGCTAAATCAGAGCGATCAAAACAAATATTACTTTTATTTGGAAATAATCCTAATCCCATATATTCACTCCAAGCGCGCCATTCATCAAAATCAGAGTTATTACTCCAAGCTTGTCTATCATGTAACAAAGTACAATTAGCAAGGTGATGGATATTACCTACTAATTCATGGCGAGCAGCATATTCAGGGCTACAAACAGGAATAATTGATTCTGAGATTAAATCTTCACAATAGAGATTTTTCAGGTGTTTATCATCGAAATAGATAGCGAGATCGATACCATAACCACGAAAATTAATATCGTCATTGCCAGTAAGTAAGTTTAATTCAATAGAAGGATAGCGTTGAGTAAAATCAGAAATACGAGGTACAAGCCAACATTGCGCAATAGAAGGGCGAGAATACACCGTTAATACGCCAGATATTTCTTGATTATAGATATCTAAAATCTCTTGATTAATATCTTCAAGTGTTTTTTTCAATGCCCAATAAATACGTTCACCTTCTTCGGTTAATTCAATACGCCGATGAAAGCGATTAAATAGCTTTATCCCTAATTCTTTCTCTAGTGTATTAATACGATGGCTAATCGCGCTAGGCGTCAAGGACAATTCCTCTGCGGCTAAAGCGAATGATAAATGCCGTCCTGTTGCTTCAAAAGTGTGAAGTCGTGCTAATTGATAACTGGATAAGCGCTTATTTCTCAAAATCACGTTAGAAGATCCAAACATTTTTTATTCTCATTTAATTATTATTAGTAACGTAAGGTAATAATCAAGTTAATGTTAAGGTGAAAGATAGCCAAGATGAAATCTAAATGATAAATATTTGTGCATCTGATCACCTATTTGGCTTAATTGAATTCATCTTAGTATCTATTTTCATCATTTGTAAGTGTCGAATGATTAATATTCAATATGTTTAACAATAAATAAAAATTAGGGATTGATCTATGGAACCGACACTATGGGTACTAGGTACTCTGATTATAAGTATCTTGCTCATTGTTTTTACTATAATAAAACTTAAGTTTCATCCATTTTTAGCACTACTACTTGCCAGTTTTTTTGTCGGTATGGCAATGAAAATGAACCCATTAGAAATGGTCAGTGCAATTGAAAATGGGATTGGGGGAACGCTGGGATTTTTAGCCGCCATTATTGGTTTGGGTACTATTCTCGGTAAAATGATGGAAATATCGGGGGCGGCAGAGCGCATCGGTATCACCTTACAAAAATGCCGTTGGTTATCACCGGATGTTATTATGGTATTGGTGGGACTGATTTGTGGTATTACCCTGTTTGTTGAAGTAGGGGTAGTGCTACTTATTCCATTAGCATTCTCTATTGCTAAAAAAACAAACACCTCATTATTAAAACTCGCCATCCCTTTATGTACTGCATTAATGGCCGTGCATTGTATTGTTCCTCCACACCCAGCAGCGCTTTTTGTCACTAATGAGTTAGGGGCAGATATGGGAACGGTGATCGTTGCCGGTCTTGCTGTTGGATTATTAGCCTCATTAGTGGGCGGGCCTCTTTTCTTAAAAGTATTGGGTGAGCGCTTACCTTTTAAAACCGTACCAGAAGCATTTTCTGATATGGAAATTCGTCAAGAAAAAGATTTACCTTCACTTGGGGCGACATTATTTACGGTTTTATTACCTATTGTTCTGATGCTGATTAAGACCGCCGCAGAGCTTAATATGGAAAAAGGCACTTCGGTTTATATTGCATTACAATTTATTGGTAACCCGATTACGGCAATGTTTATTGCTGCTTTTGTTGCTTACTATATTTTAGGTATTCGCCGTAATATGGGCATGAGTACCCTATTGAAAAAAACAGAAGATAGTTTTAGCTCTATTGCCAATATTTTGTTAATTATTGGTGCTGGGGGCGCATTTAACGGCATTTTAAAAGGGAGTGGTTTAAGCGATTCATTGGCGGTGATCCTCTCTAATTTGGATATGCATCCTATTTTATTAGCTTGGCTAGTAGCGATTATTCTGCATGCAGCAGTAGGATCAGCAACGGTTGCTATGATGGGGGCGACCGCTATCGTTGCACCATTAATGCCAATGTATCCAGATATTAGCCCTGAAATTATTACATTGGCAATTGGCTCTGGGGCTATTGGCTGTACGATTGTCACAGACTCCCTATTTTGGTTAGTAAAACAGTATTGTAATGCCACATTAAGCGAAACTTTCCGTTTTTATAGTATCGCGACCTTTATTGCTTCATTTGTGGCATTAGGGGGCACTTTTATGCTTTCTTTTGTCATATAAAAGAGAATGACGATGACCACGATAGATATAAATAAATTAAAAAATGATTATCCACTAGTACGTGATTTAGTGGATTTAAAAGAGGTGGTTTGGTTTAACCCCAATGTTACCTCAACTGACCAGGGACTTCCTTATGTAGGTTTAACGCAAAATGATGTGATGGATGCACAGGCAAGATTACAACGTTTTGCACCTTATTTAATGAAAGCCTTTCCAGAAACCGCATCAACTGAGGGGATCATCGAATCAGCCGTTGTGGATATCCCTCAAATGAAAGAGGCACTAGAAAAGCGCTATAACACCCTTATTGAGGGACAATTGCGTTTGAAAAAGGATAGCCACTTACCTATTTCTGGTTCAATTAAAGCGCGCGGGGGGATTTATGAAGTACTCACTCACGCTGAAAAATTAGCCATAGAGGCTGGGCTTCTGACCACAGAGGATAATTATGAAAAATTATTTTCTGATGAATTCCGCAAATTTTTTAGCCAATACAGTATTGCCGTCGGCTCCACGGGTAACTTAGGAATGTCGATTGGCATTATGAGTGCAAAACTGGGCTTTAGCGTTAGTGTTCATATGTCTGCGGATGCTCGTCAATGGAAAAAAGACAAGCTACGCGCTCATGGTGTTAATGTTGTGGAATATGAGCAAGATTACAGTATTGCGGTTGAACAAGGACGTAAAGAGGCAGAAAAAAATCCTCGTTGTTTCTTTATTGATGATGAAAATTCAAAAACATTATTCTTGGGTTATGCCGTCGCTGGATTACGTTTAAAACATCAATTTGAAACGCTTAATATTCCGGTCGATAGTGAACATCCTCTGTTTGTCTATCTGCCATGTGGTGTAGGCGGAGGGCCTGGTGGTGTTGCTTTTGGGTTAAAACTGGCATTTGGTGATGCAGTACATTGTCTATTTGCTGAGCCAACCCATTCTCCTTGTATGTTACTTGGGGTCTATACCCAGTTACATGATGGTATTTCTGTTCAAGAAGTGGGTATCGACAATATTACTGCTGCTGATGGTTTGGCGGTAGGTAGAGCCTCTGGCTTTGTTGGACGGGCAATGGAGCGTTTGATTGATGGCTATTACACCATTGATGATCAAGAGTTATATAACTTATTGAGCTTGTTAAACAAAGAAGAAGGGATCCAGTTAGAGCCTTCCGCTTTAGCAGGAATGACAGGGGCTATTCATGTTTCTCAAGCTAAAGATTATCTACAAGGTTTATCACTTGATAGTCAAAAAATGCACAATGCGACGCATTTAGTATGGGCGACGGGAGGCGGTATGGTGCCAACTGATGAAATGCAAAAATATCTTGCGCAAGGGGAATAGCAACCATATAACAACAAAACAAATAATAACCTTATAAAACAAAGGATAAGATTATAAGCTTATCTGTAATATCACTTCTGTATTTACACCAGGATGTCACATCAGGGGAAGATGCTGTAGTTTATAACGATAAAAAAAGAGGCACCCATTGGGTGCCTCACTCACTAAAATAAAAGCCATTATTCTAAGATAAACATCCCATAAGGATGGATTTGTAGATAATAGCTATCACCTTCATTAGGTTGAAGTTGGGTTGCATTCACTTGTAATAACAATGTTTGATTTTGCCATGCAACAGTCACCTCATATTGTGGTCCCATATAGGCGACATGGATTATTGTACATTGCTGACAAGCTTCACCTTGTTGAGATAAGGTAATAGCTTCAGGTCTGACACCCACTCTAATTTCGGTTTTGTTGCTGTTAAAGTTCTCGGGGCGAGGTAAGCGATAATTAAAAATATCAACATAATCAGCCCCTAGAGTAGCAGGGAAGAGATTGGCATCTCCCATAAAACTTGCCATAAACTCAGAGGCCGGTTGGCGATATAAAGTTTGTGGTGAACCTAATTGCATTATTTTGCCTTTATTCATCACTAACACCATATCGGAAACAGCAAAAGCTTCACTTTGGTCATGGGTAACATACAGGGAGGTGATATTAAACTGTTGTTGTAATTCACGAATTTTCTCCCTCATGCTACGGCGCAAGTTAGCATCCAGATTACTTAATGGCTCATCAAATAACAGCACTTTGGGTTTTAAGATCAAAGCACGAGCTAATGCCACTCGTTGTTGCTGACCGCCTGAAATCTGATCGACAAAACGATCTTCAAATCCTGCTAAATCTACCAACGCTAGAGCCTCTGCCACTCGCTGTTTGATCTCTGCCTTTGGGCGACCTAACATTTTTAAGCCATAACCAATGTTGTCACCTAAGGACATATGAGGGAACAGGGCGTAAGACTGAAACACCATACAAATATCACGTTGTTGGATTGAGCGATCAGTAACATCTTCACCATCAATAAAAATTTTACCTTCTGTCGGTTTTTCTAATCCAGCTACTAAGCGTAGTACTGTCGTTTTACCGCAACCTGATGGCCCCAATAACGAAACCATTTTTCCTTGAGGAATAGATAAACTGAGCGTGTCAATTACCGTGTTTGTACCAAAACGCTTAACAATATTTTTCAGTTCAACGAAATGTGATTGTGTCATGATTTATACTCCGTATTACTGTGCATTTTTGGCTTTAGAGCGTGAAACACGGGCTTCGCCAATCAAATAGTCAAATAAGAAAATAATAGCCAACATCACGATGATTAAAATCGAGCCATAGGCAATTGCGACGCCGTATTCACCATCTTCAACACGATTTAAAATATAAGCGGTAGCAACGCGAGTTTCAGGGGTGACTAAGAATACAATCGCACTGACGGTGGTTATCGCGCGGACAAAACTATAAATTAAAGCGGATAAAATAGCGGGGCGTAATAAAGGCAATAGCACATACAAAATAGTTCGCATGGAATTTGCTCTTAAACTTAATGACGCCTCATCCAACGATTTATCGATTTGTCCCAATCCTGCAATACCCGCTCGTATTCCCACGGGCACGTTACGCATGGTCATTGAGATAATCACAATGGCTGCCGTTCCTGTTAAATAAAACGGCGAATCATTAAATGCCAAGATATAAGAGACCCCCGCAACAGTACCGGGAACGGCAAAACAGAGCATGGTCGTAAATTCGATACTCTTTTTACCTTTAAAATCTTGGCGCACGACAATATAGGCGATCAAAAGCCCTAAAATAGCGGTAATAGGTGCTGCGATACCTGCATAAAGTAAGGTATCAAGTAATGATGGCCATGCGCCGTCGCTCATCCCTTGACCAAATAATTTAATAAAGTTATCAAAGGTTAAGGTGTAATCCACTCCCCAGTTAACCGTAAAGCTACCGTAGAAAATGCTGCCATAGAGTAAGATATTAAAGATAACCCAAATACCCAGCACACTAGTGACAAAGGTTACTAAGGAGGTGGGTAATGGTTGAACATCACCACGATAGGATTTACCTGACACCGTGACATATGAGCGTTTGCCAATCCACATATATTGAATGCAGAACACTAATAATGAGAATACCAACAGTGAAGCACCTAAGGTACTTGCTGCTTGGTAATCAAGTTGAGAGCCGGTGATATAGAAATAAATTTGAGTGGCAATCACGTCAAAGTTGCCACCTAGCACCAATGGGTTACTAAAATCAGCCAGTGATTGCACTATAACGATCAAAAAGGCATTGGCTAATGCTGGTTTTAGTAACGGCATAAAAACATGAAAGAATGTTTGGTAGCGATTAGCTCTAAGGGTATAAGAAGCCTCTTCTAATGACGGATGGATTGTTTTAATTGCACCATCTAAGATCATAAAAGACATAGGGGTAAAGGCAAGTACTTGTGCAAGCCAAATTCCCGTAAAGCCATATAACCAGTTGGTATTTTCTAAACCTGCATAAGTTGCCAAAAATTCAGTGATATAACCTGAACGTCCCATCATCAAGGTCACACCTAAACCCACAACAAAAGGGGGAGTGACAATAGGTAAAATAGAAAATACTCGACCAATAATCGCTGATCTTACTGCAATACGTGATGTATAAATGGCGAGGATCAAACCAAAAAAAGTACAGCCAATACCAACTGCGATAGACAGTAAGATTGAATTGATCATCACCTGAACAATATGGGCTTGGCTGAGAATGGCTATAAATTCAAAGGGGGCAAAATTGCCAGCACTATCTTGAAACATCGGAATAAAGATAGCGACACTTGGAAAGATAATAAAAACACCGATTAAGGCGATAACTGTGATTAATGAGCCAATCACAAAGCTATCACCCCCTAACCACTCTAAGCGTGTTAAAGCATGCTTGGCTATCATTCCTAATGAAATAAATAGCACGATAACCGAATAACCCAGACCACGACCTTCCATCGTTGCGGTAACAATAGTGATAAAGGCGCAGAAAAAGGCAAAACTTGCATCAAAATAGTGGCGAATACGATTTTCTCGCCCTACAGGATGTAAAGGACGAATTAATAGTATGCTGGGAAGTAAAAACCAGAGCAGACTGATATTTAAGTTCCTCCAGCCATAAGAGGTAAGTAATTCATCTGCGGTAGAATCAAATAGACCATAATCAAGGCTCCATGAAGGCATTAATATAAATGCCATCCATGCAATCAGGACCCATAAAAATATGGGATCCCACCTCTTTTTTTCAGACAAAGCGAGTGTGTGAGACATAAATCCCCCGACAGTAAAGCTCATTATTATTATGTAAAAAAAAGAGCGAGAGCATCTCTCGCCCTATTGATAGGCTATTTACCCATTTTTACTTCGGTAACCCATTTATTTATCAGCTCCTTACGAACATCACTATCGCCATATTTATCCATGTCGTAGTTAATCAGTTTTAAGTCTGATAATTTCAAAGCCATCGGGGAAGACTCAGCCGTGGTATTGGTGAGAATTTGGTAAGATTTACCCTCTTTCCAACTAATTTCTTGTGCTTCTTTAGAGAGTGTCCAGTCTACAAATAACTTAGCGTTATCCATATTACGGGCATTTTTGATGATACTGACACCGCCAATTTCGTAACCTGTGCCCTCACAAGGTGAGATAAGCTCTAGTGGTGCCCCGTTTTCAACTTCGAGTGAATAGTCGTGTAAGAAGCCGATACCAATCGCGGCCTCACCACGGGCGGCGTTACGCGCTGGTGCAATACCTGATTTAGTATATTGAGAGATATTGGTATTTAGTTTTTTCAGATAATCAAAGGCTTGCTCTGTTCCCCACAATTGATCGAAAGTTGCTAATGCAGTGTATGCAGTGCCCGAACTTTGTGGATCAGCGATTTGAATTTCACCTTTGTATTCAGGTTTGACTAAATCTTTCCAACAGGTCGGAATAGGTAGACCTTTCTCTTTTAAACGATCTTTATTGACACCAAAACCTAGAATACCGACATAAACCGCAGAAGAGTAGTTTCCTTTGCGTTTAGCCGGATCACGAAATTGTGGCATGATCTGATCAAGATTGGGGGATACATAAGGCTCTAGCAGATCCATTTCACCCGCTTGTGAGTGAGGATCCATTGTTCCGCCATACCAAACATCAGCTTGTGGATTGCGTTTTTCTGCTTCTATTTTCGCTAATGTACTGCCGGAGCCATTACGAACAAAAGTGGTTTTAACATCATATTTTTCAGCAAAAGCTTTAGTTTCAGCTTCACACATCGCATTTGTGGCACTGCAATAAACCACTAAGCGACCCGCGGCACTGGTGGATAAACTTACCGTAGAAAGAGCTAAGCCGGCGGCAACAAGTGTAGAGAGAGTTTTCAGTTTCATGTTCAGAACCTTTTAAATGTGTCGTCATCGGAAAATGAAAGTGGGCCAACTAAATGCTCACGTTTACTGACATCAGCGATCAGCAATGGCATTAGTAGTAGTCCCATTAAGGCCGCAGCACTGGTTAATAATACAAACATCCCAGTCCAACCATAATGCGCCATGACCTGACTTAATGGCCAACCTGCTATTGCAGCCCCTAAATAGGCATACAATCCCAAGTAGCCTGTTACCGTACCTGCTGCGTTTTTATGACAATATTCTGTGGCAGCAAGTCCGATTAACATCTGTGGTCCAAACACAAAAAAACCGATACTGAAAAAACAGGCTGCAAGCAATGCATAATGATGAATTGGCATTAGCCAAAGTGCTGTTACTGCGATAAAAAGCCCGAGTGAAAACAGCAATATCATTGGTGCTCGTTGACCACGGAATAATAAATCCGAGCCCCAGCCTGAACATAACGCGCCTAACAATCCACCCATCTCAAAAAGAGAAAGAATGGCATTAGCACTTAACAAGTTAGCGCCATGGGTTTCTGATAACCAAATATTTCCCCAATCATTTATCGCCATACGGATGAGATAAATTAAAATATAAGAAAAACCTAGTAACCAGATCATTCGGTTAAATAAGATGCTTTCTTTCAAAATGGTTAACATAGGGGTCGGAGGCGATACTTGCTCTTGACGTAATTCAAAAATATCGCGCCGCCATACACCTACTGTGGGTAACCCTTCTTCTGCTGGTGTTCCTTTTAGTTGCATACAAAGCCATAAACCCATAACAATACCTATTAGGCCGGGAATAACTAAGGCTATTTGCCAACTAAAATGGGTTGCCAACCAAGCGGTTAAAAGGGGAATACTCATCCCGCCAAGATTGATGGAGATATTCCATAATCCCCACCAGAAACCGCGTTCATTACGTGAATACCAATGGGTGAGTAACCTTGCACAAGGGGGCCAACCCCATCCTTGAAAGAAACCATTAAGTGCCCAGACTAAAAGCAAGGCAGGAAAGGATAAACAGTAGGCAAAAATAATATTCATCACCCCTGTCATTACCAGACCTGCGCCCATAAACCAACGGTAGCCGTATTGGTCATGGAAAATACCAGAGAGAAATTTTGATAGACCATAAGTGAGATAAAACAGGCTGGCTATCCAGCCAATATCACTTTTATCTAGATGCAGTTCCGTTTGCATAACGGGCATCACAAAATTGACGCTTTTACGAGTCAGGTAAAACGTGGCATAGCCAATGATCATCGACAACATTAAATTTTTACGCCAAAAATCATAGGTCTTATTTATTGATGCCGAATTTTTACCTAACATAACATCCTCTCTGATATTGCCAATGTAAGAAAAATGCAGTTAAAAAGAATGAGAGAAGGTTGTAGATGACTAAGACTAATTCCTAGTTTTCACGCTTTTCTATTGAATTTGTGGGTAAGTTAACAATTATTTTAGTACCAAGCTGACTAATTACTTCCCATTCTCCCCCCAATGCGCAGATCCGCTCTTCAATACCTCGTAGCCCAAAACCGTTATTAGGTTGTGTAGGCAAAATGCCAATACCATTATCATGAACAACCAGTCGTAATTGTGCTTGATGTTGAGTAAGCGAAATGTGGATCTCACTGGCGTTAGCGTGTTTGCTGATATTATTGAGTAGTTCTTGCACTAGTCGGTAGAGTGTAAAAATAATGGTGTCGCTTTCAGGCTCTGTTTCAAGAGCATAATGAAAATGACAGTGAATACCATTTTCATGAAATGAGAACTCATCAATTAAATGGTGTAGAGCCTTCTCTAATGACATCTCTTCTAAAATAGGCGGCCTTAGTTGGCGTAGCAGTTGTCGGGTAGATTGATGTATTTGTTGGGCTAATCGCTCAATTTGCTCGCCTGACTGACGTGTTTTATCGTTATCTGCACTTCTTTTTACTAACATTGACTGAATTTGAATAGCTGTAATATTTTGTCCAATTTCATCATGTAATTCACGAGCAATGGCTTTTTTAACATCTTCTTCGGTATGTACTAGTTGTTCCATCAACGCTCGGCGTGCTTGTAACTCTTGCTCTAAACGTAGCTGATAATGACGTAAATTATTGGCAAGTTGTTGCTGGCGACTAATAGCTATACCTAAACCAATACCAATTAAGGCTTGGGTTGTTAAAAACATCTCTAATTCATGCAAATCGGCAAAAGCACCATTTACTTGTCTAGCAAAGGTAATCATTAAACTACCTAACAACGCGGATAATACCCCCCCTTGCCAACCATAACGATAAGCCATAAAAACATTAGGAATAAACACCAGAATAACTAATAAGCGTTCAATTTCTGGGGTAAGAAAGAATTGTGCACTTAATCCAATAAGACAAAAGAGAAATACCCACATTAATAAGGAGGTACGCAATGGTGGCTCTGGGGTGATTTCGGCGATTAATACTCGACTTTGTAATTCGCGTAAATATTCATAAAGTAGAAAAACAAAGGGAGCTAATAAAATACCACCTGTTATTGAGGTCAAAAATATTGCGCTGGTGGACGTCGTGAGAAAAAAACTGAGTAGGAAGGCTTGTAATAGGCTATTAAATCCGACCGCGGCGATAAGTAAGGTTAACCGTTGCCAATAAAGTGGGTAACGCCACCAGATCCGTTGTACTTCTAGTGCGACCAATAAGCTGATTAAAGGTGAGAGATAAAGAGTTACATGGGTAATTAATTGCTGTTGAGTTAGCCAGTAATAAAGCCCCCATTCGGCCAATAACATCGGCAACCAAAAACGTCGCCAAAGTAAAATAAATAATGCTAGCCGTAAGCCTTGAGGTAAAAAAAGTGCGGCTTGTTGACCATTATGACTAAGATAAAAACTGATCACCCAAAGTGACAACCAGAGTAAAGAGTAGGTCAACAATAAAAAGAGAGATTGAAGAAAAAAACGTGCGCCTCTTTGCATGTTAGAGTGTTCCGGTGATTAACTGGTTGTTTAATGCAAAATGGACTAAATCAATGGTTGTTTCACAGTTCAATTTACCCAGTATATTGGCTCGATGAACATGCACCGTTTTATGACTGAGATTCAGTTGTACGGCGATAGCTTTAACATTAATACCTTGTACTAGCAGATTAAAAATCTCTCTTTCGCGAGGGGTTAAACTATGTAAAGCATCTTCTTTTTCAGGTGTCTGTCGAAGTGCTTTCATGGCATCAGCACAGAGATAACAGCCCCCTTGATACACAGCACGTACTGCTTGAACGAGCTCTTGTGGACCACAGCGCTTAGTTAAATAGCCATGGGCACCGGAATCTAAAGCGCTTTGTACAAATGCGGGGGTATCATAAATACTTAAAATAATTGTCCGAAAATCAGGGCGTTTTTGTTTTAATCGACTTTGTAATTGTAGGCCACTCTCTCCAGGCATAGAGAGATCCATCACCGCCACATCAATATTATCATTTAATAAATAGGGCCAAGCTTCTTGGCCATTTGCGTATTCACCGACAATATTAATATCCGGCTCTAGCATTAGCAGTTGTGCAAACCCAGAACGCACAACAATGTGATCATCGATGAGAGCAACGTTTATCATATTTTTATTAGGCTAAGCATTGTTAGGTAATATTTATCTGTTTTATAACAAGCTACAGGAAGTTATGCGAGAAAAAAGGGAGCAAAAACACGCTTTTGCGCTTTGTCTCTCGCTTTTAGCGTATTGAATCGAGACAATTAGCAGGGCAGAATTACCCCCTCACAAACAGGGAACCTCCATTTGTAAGGGGGATTGGCAGATTAAGCGACTTGAACGGGAACGGCTTTAGCAATGCGTTTCATTTCATTGTCGCCTTCAAAATAGGCAATGTTGGGTTTATGGCTACGCGCATCGCTATCTGGAATTTGCACATAAGAGCAAATAATTAAGCGATCACCTACAGCAGCACGGCGAGCGGCTGCGCCATTGACAGAAATAATACCAGATCCTCTTTCTGCGCAAATGGCATAAGTAGAGAAACGTTCACCATTATCAACGTTATAAATATCAATGGCTTCATTTTCAAGAATACCAGCGGCATCCATAAAATCCTGATCAATCGCGCAAGAGCCTTCATAGTGAAGATCAGCTTGGGTGACTTTTACGCGATGAAGTTTGCCTTGTAACATGGTGCGTAGCATTGTTGTGTTTCCTATTTTTAATTATTCATTAGACTAAGCTAACTTGTTGGCTATCGATTAAACGAGTGTTACCCAACCAAGCTGCCATTAAAATAACGGCACATCGGCTCTCTTCGCTTAGTGGTGCTAGTGTTTGTGCATCACAAATAAAACATTCATCAGCACGAAAGCCTTGTTGTTCAAGGGTTGCTTTGGCAGTTTGTAATAGTTGGTTAACATCAAGGTCTCCCGATTTTAATTGCTCGGCTATCTGTTGCATAGCTTGATAAAGCACAGGGGCTTGTTGTTTTTCATTATCTGATAACAAACGATTTCGAGAGCTAAATGCCAATCCTGTTTTATCACGCACAATAGGGACTGGAATAATACTGATATCAAAACATAAATCACTGACCATTTTTTTTATGATCTGCAGTTGTTGATAATCTTTTTCACCAAATAGCGCGACATCAGGCTGTACAAGGTTGAATAGTTTACTTACAACGGTTGTTACACCGCGGAAATGTCCTGGGCGACTAGCGCCTTCTAACACAGAAGAAAGTACTGGAACCTCAACAATCGTTTGGTTTTCCATCCCATTTGGGTACATCTCTTTCGCTGATGGGGCAAAGACAATATCAACATGTTTATCGCGCAGTAACTCGCAATCTTCTTGTAGGGTTCGTGGATAGTTTGCTAAATCGGCTTCTCTATCGAATTGCATTGGATTAACAAAAATAGAGGCGATAACCACATCAGCATGAATACGCGCTTCTTCTATCAGTTTTAGGTGACCTTGATGCAGGTTGCCCATGGTCGGAACCAATGCAATGCGTTTACCTTCTTGTTTTAGTCGCTTAATTTCGCGGCGTAAGATAAGCGTTGTTTCAATAATTAGCATAGCGTGACTCCTTTAAACTATTTTAATGAATTTAAATGATAAATCAGTTAAATGAGTGTTGTTCTTGAGGGAACAGTTTTTGTTCAACTTGTTGAACATACAGTCTGACAGCCTCGGGTAAGGAGCCAGCTTCTTGTAAGAAATTTTTAGAAAATTTAGGGGCATTAGGTGTTAGACCTAATAAATCATGCATCACAAGAATTTGTCCATCAGTGACATTGCCGGCACCAATGCCGATAACGGGAATATTGAGTGATCCGGTAATAGTTTTTGCCACGGAAACGGGGACGCATTCTAATACAGCCAGTTGTGCTCCTGCGGTTTCAAGCGCTATAGCATCTTGCTTAAGTTGCTCTGCAGCAGCTTCTTCTCGACCTTGTACTTTATAGCCACCAAACACATTAACAGATTGAGGGGTTAAGCCTAGGTGAATACAAACAGGCACTGCGCGTTCAGTGAGCATTTTGACTGTAGGAATAAGCCAGCTTCCTCCTTCAATTTTGACCATATTCGCTCCCGCTTGCATTAAAATAGCTGCGTTAAGACAGGCTTGCTCTGGAGTGGAATAAGACATAAAAGGCATATCAGCAATTAAGAAAGCGTTAGGGGCGCCTGCTCTTACACAACGGGTATGATAGGCAATTTGCTCAACGGTGACAGGTAATGTGCTGTCATGACCTTGTAGTGTCATACCGAGTGAATCACCAATTAACATGGCAGGAATACCTTCATTGGCAAATAGACGAGCAAAGCTAGCATCATAAGCCGTGATAGTGGCAAACTTTTTCTTTTCTTGTTTATAGCGATTGAGCGTAGATAGCGTAACCGGCTTCATGATAATAAACTCCATGGTGTGTTGCGTGTAAATTGAGTTATTTATGTCAGTTAATTATTTGTTTATTAAAGAGAATATGACATAAATAAAAAACATTAACTGCTGATTGTAGCATCTACGTACTAAAAACGAAGAAAAAGTCGTGAATTGAATAATAAAAAATAGAAATAAAAAATATTTTGATATTTATCCAAGAATTAGAAATGGTGATATAACAGGCGGGAGGGAAGGGCGTATTTTATCACTTATGGGGAGGGATAACGCGATAAAGGAACAATATAAAAGAGTTGTGAACGGGGTTGATACTGTCAGTCAACAGCATCAACCATTAACATCAAATACGCTTATTATGTGGTATCACCACTTTTCCATACCATTTTTAGGTACGAGCGCTAATCTGTCTGCTAATCGTTCTCCGTCATCAGGGAAACAAAGTTCAGGTGCTAAATCCGCCAATGGATAAAGCATAAATTCACGCACCTTAAGTCCATAATGAGGCACAGTTAAACGTTCGGTCTGTATAACTTGATCACCAAATAACATGATATCTAAATCAAGGGTACGAGGTCCCCAACGATTACCTGCTTTTCTTTCACGACCATGGGCAAGTTCAATTGCTTGTGTATGGTCGAGCAACTCTTCTGGGGCTAAAGTAGTATCAACGGCGACAGCCATATTGAGATAATCGGGTTGATCTTGAGGTCCCATAGGGCGTGTGCGATACCAAGGTGATTGGGCAATCAGTGTAGTATTAGGGATTTCACTAATCGCTTTTATCGCCGATTTTACTTGCTGTTCTGGTGAGTTTAAATTACTGCCCAGAATAATATACACACGCTGTTGTTGCTTACTCATGTTTGTTCTCTTGTCTTGGTGCATTATTTTTTGCATTAGGGTGACGAGGACGTTTACGAGGACGTGTTCTTTTGCGTACCGGGCCTGGACCTAATTCAGAGACCATAGAGCGTTGTTGTGTATTGTTTGAAACCTGAAAATCAGCCCACCAAGCGGCTAATGCTTCCAGATCAGGATTTCTTTGTACATTAGCGCGTAATTCCAGTAGATCAAATGCTGCACGGAACTTAGGATGCTCAAGCAGTTTATTGGCTCGGCGCCCTTGACGCTTAGGTAAACGCTGCTGTAATTGCCAAATATCACGCATCGTGGTGGTGATACGTTTAGGGATCGCAATAGTACGACATTGCTCATCTAAAATATCATTCATCGCCATTGAGAAAGCATCGTAATAAGACAGTCCACTTTCTTGAGCCAGTTTTTCGGCATGCTCCACTAAGGGATACCATAGCATTGCTGCAAATAAGAATGCCGGATTTACGCGCATTTCTTTACTAATACGATAATCGGTATTCTTTAGCACCTGTTCGATCATTCTTTCCATTGGGGTATCTTGCTGCTCAGTGATCCTTGAGGCAACTAATGGAAAAAGAGGCTCTAAGAGTTGGAAATGGCGCATTAACCGATAGGTTTTATAACCATGTCCTGTTTGTAATAATTTCAGCGATTCTTCAAATAGGCGTGCTGAAGGAATATTACGTAATAGTGGTGCTAATTGGCTAATTGGCTCTGCAGTTTCCGGTGCGATACGCATATCCAGTTTACTGGCAAAGCGGATAGCTCTTAGCATCCGAACTGGATCTTCACGATAGCGAGTTTCAGGAGAGCCAATTAAACGAATAGTACCTGATTTAAGATCAGCCAAGCCCCCCACATAATCACGTACAGCAAAATCATCGACGCCGTAATAGAGACTATTTAAGGTAAAATCCCGACGAATAGCATCTTCTTCAATCGATCCGAAGATATTGTCGCGCAGCAACATACCGCTTTGTGCTTGTTGTGACTGATTGCGATCGGATGTTTCATGATCTTCATGAGAGCCACGGAAAGTAGCGACTTCAATCACTTCGGGGCCAAACATAATATGCGCTAGACGAAAGCGTCGACCTACTAAGCGGCTATTACGAAATAATCGACGGACTTCTTCTGGCGTTGCATTGGTAGCAATATCAAAGTCTTTTGGTTTTTTCCCTAATAATAGATCGCGTACACCACCACCCACTAAATAAGCCTGAAAGCCTGAATTATTCAGACGATAAAGAACTTTTAGTGCGTTATCACTGATGTCTTTACGCGAAATCGGGTGTTGATCTCTTGGGATCACAGTCATTGGCAAATCACTCCCGTTCGCCTTTTCGTTATTACTTTTGTTCTTACGGGGACGGTCTGCGGATAGGGCAGGACGCCGACGCACAGTCGTTTGTGTTTCTTTTTTAGGTCGGTCAGATGCAGTGACAGGCCTTTCACTCGCTACCGATTCTGTATCTGACGATGTTGTTTGTCGTCCTAGCAAATTACGGCAGAAATGCGCTACTCGGTTAAAAATATGACACCTCGAATAATTAAATCTAATAATTAAAAAATTAAGCGGCTAATCATAGCCTACTGAACATTTTTTGAGAATGCTTTGTGTGGGTTATTGTGCATCTTCATCATAATGTTAACGAATAATCTTGCCTGACAGCAACGGTTGACGAGGTAAGAAAATGTGCTCCATCAATATTGTTCCTTGCTTATGGCCATCAGCTATAGTGATAGAATTATACGCAAATAACTTCTCTTTTATGTGAATAAACATCGTCATCACAGTGCGAATAGTCTGAGTTATTGTATCAAGAAGTATTAATTGGAGGATGATATTATTGATGTGAAAGCGCCAACGCTCATAATTTTTGTCAGCTTGAAGATAACGAGCCAATGCTGTAACCAAACCACCAAAACAAAGTTGGTTTATTAATAATGGCACTAAATGCCTAATACACACTGTCATCTTGGGTATTAACGTTTAGATTAAAGCCCCAGCACCTAAGTACTGAGGCTATACTCATTAATTAGCCAGCCATCTGTTTTTCACGGATTTCAGCTAATGTTTTACAGTCGATACAGAGATCGGCTGTTGGACGAGCTTCTAAACGGCGGATGCCGATTTCAACACCGCAAGACTCACAAAAGCCGAAGTCATCATCTTCAACTTTCTTCAGTGTTTTCTCAATTTTCTTAATGAGTTTACGTTCACGATCACGGTTACGCAGCTCAAGACTGAATTCTTCTTCTTGTGCAGCACGGTCAACAGGATCTGGGAAGTTGGCCGCCTCATCTTGCATATGAGTGACGGTACGGTTGACTTCATCCCTGAGCTGATTGCGCCAAGATTCAAGTATTAGCTTAAAATGCGCTAATTGGGCTTCGTTCATGTACTCTTCGCCCGGTTTTTCCTGATATGGCTCAACGCCAGCAATAGCGAGAATGCTCATGGACGATGTTTTACGCTTTTGCCCTTCTTGCATAATGCTTCTCCTACATACGCATTTTCTGAATAATCCCCCACCTTAAATAGGAAGGGAAAAAAATAGGGCGCTATAAATAGCAGATGCCCGCGCGGATAGCAATTATTCCTTTAATAAGTTTTCTCATGATGTGAAGGCACGCAAGTAAAAAGGCCATTTTAGTTAAAAAATACTTAACCAACACCATGAAAATGTATTAACCTTTTGAAATAAAAGGTAATTGCTTTCCAATTGTTAAATCGTACTCACTAATATTGATGCGATAACATAAAATTTCAACCCCAGCATCACATGCTTGTTTTAGCAATAAGTCATACTTAGGGTCAATCTCTTTAGCAACAGACACTTGTGTAATGCCAGTATGGGGGACAGCGTAAAATAAGATAGCCCTTAAGCCCGATTTTGCGATAGCGGTCAACTCTCGAAGGTGCTTTTGACCTCGCTCTGTTTTAGCGTCAGGAAAATAGCCCATTCCAGCATCTAATAAAGTGACCGATTTCACTTCAATATAGCAGTCAACTTTATGATTTGACTTAAGTAAAATATCAATACGGCTATTCTCACTGCCATACTTCACTTCGCGTCTTATCTCATCATAGTCAGATAATTCTGGAATATCGCCAGCTTCTATCGCATCGGCAATGATCGTATTAGCTCTTAAGGTATTAATACAGATCCAATCACCTGATTGAGTTTGGGTTAATTCCCAACTATGAGGATATTTTCTTTTGACATTCGATGACGTGGAATACCAAACCGTATCACCTGGAGTTGCGCATCCCGTCATCGCACCCGTATTAGCACAATGGAGCGTGAATTCTTCACCATTTGCCGTCACTACGTCTGCTAAAAAACGTTTGTATCGTTTTAATAAAGTGGCAGATTGTAGTGGTTGTTCAAATTTCATAATCACCCCGGTGAAAATACGTCCTTTAATAAAGGGCTAATGCTACAATGAGCCACAGAGAAAGTTAATCAGTTATGGAGCTTGTGTGCATCTATTGCCAATTTTTGAGGTAGCAGGATCTGTTGTTACTGCATTAAAACAATGTCCCCAAGTCTTACTTCACGCCCCCACAGGGGCGGGAAAATCAACCGCACTGCCACTGTATTTGCTTCAACAAAATATATTTGATGGCAAAATTATTTTATTAGAGCCAAGGCGTATTGCGGCAAAAAGCATCGCTTATCGTTTAGCAAGTCAACTCAATGAAGAGGTGGGTAAAACGGTGGGGTATCGCATGCGTGCTGAAAGTAAAGTGAGCCAGCAGACGCGCCTAGAAGTGATCACCGAAGGGGTGTTGACACGTATGTTACAGCAAGATCCTGAACTGACAGGTGTAAGTTTAGTGATACTTGATGAATTTCATGAGCGGAGTTTGCAAGCAGATTTAGCGTTAGCACTGCTATTAGATGTGCAATCAGGATTACGTGATGATTTACGCCTTTTAGTGATGTCTGCAACATTAGATAATCAAAAATTAACTTCACTATTGCCGGATGCGCCGATGATTAGCTCTGAAGGGCGTAGTTATCCTGTTTCACGGCATTATTATCCTATTCAATCACACCTGCCTTTTGAACAAGAAGTTGCCACGATGGCGCGACGTTTGCTTACACAAGAGACGGGCTCTTTACTTGTTTTTTTGCCCGGTAGTGCAGAAATTATTAGAGTCGCGCAATTATTAGCTGACAAAGTGGACAAACACACCTTAATTTTTCCACTTTATGGGGCACTTTCATTAGCACAACAGCAACAGGCCATAGAGCCTGTAGAAAAGGGATATCGCAAAGTTGTATTAGCAACAAATATTGCAGAAACCAGTTTAACAATCGAAGGTATTCGCTTGGTGCTCGACAGTACCATTGAAAAACGTGCCCAGTTTGATTTAAAAAGTGGTGTAACAAGCTTATTGCGCCAACGAATAAGTCAAGCTTCACAAACGCAAAGAGCGGGGCGGGCAGGACGTCTTGAAGCCGGAATTTGTTGGCACTTAATCAGTCAGGAACAAGCTGAGCGCGGGGCAACTCACCAAGTACCTGAAATTTTATCTAGTGATCTCTCTTCGTTATGGCTTTCAATATTGCAATGGGGATGTCGTGATATAAACCAACTCTCTTGGTTAGATACACCTACACCAGCAGCAATAAACGCAGCTAAAACATTATTGCAACGATTAGGTGCCATTGATAATCAAGGGGGATTAACCTCGCGGGGAGTACGTATGGCACAGTGGGGCATCGATCCCCGATTGGCGGCAATATTAGATTATGCTAGTGAAAAAAGTGAGCATCATCTTGCTACCGCAGCAAGGCTGTGTGCCATTTTAGAACAGCCACCAAGAGACAGAGAGATTAATCTTGAATGGCTGATCCAACAGAAAAATCATCAATGGTCACAGCGTGAAAAACAGCTATTACAGCAATGCAAAGGGCAATGTCGCCCAGAATTATTAGCATCACTATTGAGTGTCGGATTTGCAGATAGAATAGCCAAAAACCGTGATAATCAAGGTCGATTTCGTCTCGCTAATGGACAAGGCGCAATGATGGATAATACTCAACCAATGAGCCAATCGCCGTGGATTTTAGCACCATTGTTGTTGCAAAATGCACATTATGCGGATGTGCGAATTTTATTAGCCTTACCTATTGATATTAATGAAGTATCCTCTATCTTTCCGGAATTGATACAAGATAATACCACCGTTGAATGGGATGAAAAGCGCGGTACACTTCTTGCGTGGCAACAGCGCCAATTAGGTCAGTTAACCGTTAGCCAAATGCCATTAGATAAACCTAATAAAGCGCAAATGCAAACGGCATTATTAAATTGGTTACGTAAACAAGGATTAAGTGCTCTACCCTTAAGTGAAGAGAGCAAGCAACTGTTTATTCGCCTTGCTTTAGCGCAAAAGTGGTGCCCTGAGGCCAATTTACCTGTATTGAATGAAGCCGTTTTATTAGACTCATTAGAATTGTGGTTACAACCTGAATTAGGCGATACCCAATCACTTAAGGCACTGCTACAAATGGATATTAATGGGATAATTAAAAATCAGTTAACTTGGCATGAGCAACAATTATTGCAAGAGCTGTTCCCAACACACTATATTGCTCCAACGGGCACTAAAGTGATGATTAGGTATGATTTAGATAATCCGCCGATTATTGCTATCAGGATCCAAGAGGTTTATGGTGAAAAACAAAGTCCTATTGTGGCAAAAGGGCAATTACCTGTAGTGATGGAGTTACTTTCTCCAGCTATGCGACCTATCCAAAAAACACAAGATCTCGCTACTTTTTGGGCCGGAAGCTATACACAAGTGCAAAAAGAGATGAAGGGGCGATATCCCAAACATTTGTGGCCAGATTCACCCGCAACAACGGCCCCCACTCGACGTGTAAAAAAATGGAGTTAGCGCGTATTTATACGTGCTGAATAACAATTTGAGAGCTTTCCTGTGGGATAGCTTGGAAAAATAGCGACAATGTTAGGCTTCTTTACCCTAAGGGTGTGGTGAAGAGGTTTTAATGAGAGAAACTGTTCATGAGTAGAAAGAAAAAACCAGTAAAGAAAACCAATAGAAGGCGTTCTTGGTTTTGGTTATTTGTTAAAATCGCCATTGTGGTTGCGGTTTTAGTCGGCATCTATGGTGTTTATTTATATTCCCAAATTAAAGAGCGCCTTGACGGTAATGTATGGGAATTGCCTGCTGCCGTTTATGGACGTACTGTCAATTTAGAACCTGGCATGAACTATAGCCAAAAAGAGATGGTAAGCTTACTGGAAGGTATGCAGTATCGCCATGTCAATAAAATCACCCGTCCTGGGGAATTTGTGGTTAAAAATGGCACTATAGAGATGTTACGTCGACCGTTTGATTTTCCAGATGGTCGCGAAGAGCAAATTTTAGCGAAATTGACCTTTGAACAAAACTCATTGGTGAGTATCACCAATATGAATAATCAGCGTCAATTTGGTTTCTTTCGCCTCGATCCTAAGCTTATCACTATGATGCAATCGGCTAATGGTGAACAGCGTCTATTCTTAGCAAGAGATAAATTTCCTCAACTATTAGTCGATACATTAATTGCTACGGAAGATCGCCGTTTTTATGAGCATGATGGCATCAGTATTTATTCTATTGGTCGTGCGGTGTTAGCGAACTTTACCGCAGGTAGAGCAGTACAAGGGGGAAGTACTTTAACGCAGCAATTAGTAAAGAACTTATTCCTAACCAATGAAAGAACGCTAAAAAGAAAGCTTAATGAAGCCTATATGGCGATTATTATGGATGCGAGCTATAGCAAAGATCGTATTTTAGAGCTGTATCTTAATGAGGTGTTCTTAGGGCAAAGTGGTGATGAGCAAATTCGTGGTTTTCCACTGGCTAGCCTTTACTATTTTGGTCGACCTGTTGATGAACTAAGTCTTGACCAACAAGCATTATTGGTTGGAATGGTGAAAGGGGCTTCTGCATACAATCCATGGCGCAATCCTAAGGCTGCATTAGAGCGCCGTAATGTGGTACTAAAATTATTACAGACCCAACAAATTATCGATCAAGAGCTTTATGATGTATTAAGCGCACGTCCTTTAGGAGTAAAACCTCGTAGCGAAGCGCTAACGCCACAACCGGCATTTATGCAGTTAGTTCGTCAAGAGCTACAAACTAAATTAGGTGATCAGGTTAAAGATTTATCGGGGACTAAAATTTTTACAACGCTTGATCCTGTTTCACAAGATGCAGCGGAAAAAGCGGTAGAAACGGGAGTTGCTGATTTACGTAAAACACGCAAAATCAACGATCTCGAAGGCGCAATGGTTGTTGTAGATCGCCTCAGTGGTGAGGTTAGGGCGTTAGTGGGCGGTTCACAACCACAATATGCCGGTTTTAATCGTGCCATGTCCGCACGTCGTTCAATTGGCTCATTAGCAAAACCGGCAACTTATTTAACCGCATTAAGTGAGCCTGAGCGTTTTCGTTTAAATACCTGGTTGGCGGATGAACCTATTTCAGTGCCTATTCCGGGAGGAAAACCATGGCAACCACGTAACTACGATCGTGGTTATAAAGGGCGGTTAATGTTGGTGGATGCTCTTGCTACATCACGTAATGTACCAACGGTTAATCTTGGTTTAGAAGTTGGGTTAGACCAAGTGATCAAAACGTGGATCAAATTAGGTGCCCCAGCAGAAAATTTAGAAAAAGTACCAGCGATGTTACTTGGCGCACTAAACTTAACTCCAATGGAAGTGGCGCAAACTTTCCAAACAATCGGAAGTTTAGGTAATCGCGCTAAATTATCGGCATTGCGCTCTGTTATCACCCAAGATGGTACGGTGCTTTATCAAAGCTACCCGCAAGCAGAAACAACGGTTTCTCCACAAGCGACATATATGACACTGTTTGGTATGCAACAGGTGGTTAATTCAGGTACAGCAGCACGAGCATTAAAACCTAAATTTGGTCAATATAACCTTGCAGGTAAAACCGGAACCACCAACGACTTACGTGATAGCTGGTTTGCGGGTATTGATGGTAAAGAAGTCACTATTGCATGGATGGGACGTGATAATAATGGCCCAACTAACTTAACAGGATCGACAGGGGCATTGATCCTTTATCGTCATTATTTAGAAAATCAAACACCATTAACATTAAATCCACCTGTACCAGAAGATATAGCACAGATGTCGATTAATGCTGAAGGTAACTTTGTTTGTTATGGTGGCGGCGTGCGTACATTACCTGTGTGGACAGCAGATCCTGATAGCCTCTGTACACCGTTACCACAAGAGAGCGACGGCGACGATAGTGCGGCGCCTAAATGGTTACGCGATCTGTTTTCTGAGTAATTATTCGCAATACTATTGAGATAAAAAATATCCTCCTGCAATCGCGGAGGATATTTTTTTGCCAGCAATACCAGCAATAAATGCTATTTAAGTAATGAAAGATTACGCTTTCATTTTGCTAAAGGCGTATTCAGCCGCATCGATAGTACGTTGAATATCTTCTTTGCTATGAGCGATAGACATAAAGCCAGCTTCAAAAGCCGACGGAGCGAGGTAAATACGTTTTTCTAACATTAAGTGGAAGAACTGTTTGAAGCGTTCGACATCGCAGTTCATTACGTCTTGATAGCAAGTCACTTCTTTGGCATCGGTAAAGAATAAACCAAACATACCGCCTACATGGTTCACTACCATAGGGATACCTGCTTGTTGTGCTTTCTCAAGTAATCCATCCGCTAACATAGTGGTAAGTTCATCCAGTGTTTGGTGAATTCCCGGTTGTGAAACTTCTTGCAAACAAGCTAGACCCGCTGCCATCGCAATGGGGTTACCCGATAATGTTCCCGCTTGGTAAACAGGACCGATAGGGGCTAATTGAGACATCACTTCTTTATGTCCGCCGAAGGCGCCTACAGGCATGCCACCACCTATAATTTTACCTAAACAGGTCAAGTCAGGATCAACATCGTAATAAGCTTGTGCGCCGCCTAATGCGACACGAAAACCTGTCATTACTTCATCAATAATCAGTAATGCACCAAATTCATCACATAATGCACGTAATCCCGGTAGAAAATCGGCTTTAGGTGGAACACAGTTCATATTACCGGCAACGGGTTCAACAATAATACAGGCGATTTCTTCCGGATAATTTTCAAATGCTTGACGTACTGAATTTAAATCGTTGTAAGTACAAGTTAAAGTGTGTTTAACAAAATCAGCAGGAACACCTGGAGAGTTTGGTTGTCCCATCGTCAATGCACCAGATCCTGCTTTGACTAATAAGCAGTCTGCATGTCCATGGTAACAGCCTTCAAATTTAATGATTTTGTCACGACCCGTGTAGCCACGAGCAAGGCGAATGGCACTCATGGTGGCTTCTGTACCTGAGTTCACCATACGAACCATATCCATCGAAGGCACTAACTCAGTGACTAAATTTGCCATTTCCACTTCAGCAGCCGTAGGAGCACCAAAGCTTAGGCCTTTTTGCACCGCATCAGTTACAGCGTGGCGAATAGCGGGGTGATTGTGGCCTAATACCATCGGTCCCCATGAACCGACATAGTCAAGATAAGCACGTCCATCGGCATCATAAATATACGCACCATTAGCACGTTCAATAAAAAGCGGTGTGCCACCAACACCGTTAAATGCTCTAACCGGTGAATTGACGCCACCAGGTATCACTTGTTGTGCGAGATTATAAAGCGTTTCAGACTTGCTCATGTCAGACTCCTAATGATGGGTGAGCGTAAGATTAACGCCTATTCTAAAGCACAGTGCAGATGAAGCCAAATACACGACAACAACATTTTGATTTATCATTGTTATTGTTCGAGTTGGTACTCATTAATAAAGAAAAGTTGTGTATCAAAAAGTGCATTTTGTCCACAACAAACTTGAAGGTTAAGAGCAGGTATTAGATAATCATCACATTATATCAGCAAGAAGCATCAATTTTTGCTGGCTGTTTTTTACTGGATTATCCAGTCTGGAGTGAACAATGAGTGATGATATGGCTCTGCCGTTACAATTTACAGATGCGGCTGCAAATAAAGTAAAAGATCTAATTGCGGATGAAGAAAACCCAAATCTGCGTCTACGTGTTTATATCACCGGTGGTGGCTGTAGCGGATTCCAGTATGGTTTTACCTTTGATGATGCTATGAATGAAGGTGATATGACCATAGAAAAACAAGGCGTTGCTTTAGTTATTGATCCAATGAGCTTGCAGTATTTAGTGGGTAGTTGTGTTGATTATACTGAAGGCCTTGAGGGCTCACGTTTTATCGTCACCAATCCTAATGCGAAAAGCACTTGTGGTTGTGGTTCATCGTTTAGTATCTGATTTTTATATTATTTGACGTCGTGGCTACACTGCCGTGCCACGGCGTTAGTCATCCCCACATCTTTATATATGCCCCGCTCACTGCACGCACTGCACGTTATTGGTTGTGTTGCAGCTTGCCTACGACTATTGTCTGTTAACCTCTTCAATCTTCATTTAAATAGTTAATTGACTTTAAAATGAGTGGATTGCGATAGCCTCACAAATCTGTTGAGCCGCATAAATAATACGTGGTGCTGGTCGGCTAAAACTATCTTCATTTATAGCGATAATAGGAATATCTAGTTGAGGTTGCCAAAATTGTTGTATTGCGGCAATTTGGTTTGGTTTACCACTAAATAAAATCAAATCAGGTTTTTTACTGATCACTTGCTCGCGGCTGACTTGTGGCCAAGGAACTGCACTATTCGCAAAAATATTTTCGCCGCCACAAAGTTCGGTAATCTCATTTTGTAATGAATGATTTGATGTCGTAAATAGGGGTTGCATACCAAACTGAATAAAGACTTTTTTCTTCGCTTGATGAGGCGTCGTTGAGGCGTACTTTTGCTGTAATTCTTGATATTGCTGACGTAATTTTTGTGCACTTGCTAAAGCGACTTCAGGATGAGTGCTATAAGAAGAAAGTCGGGTAAGATCGTCAATGATTTCTTCGATACTGTGTGGATCAGAGTAAATAATAGGGATACCCAATGATTTTAACTGATCGAGCGGTCGTTGAGGATTACCGCTTGGCCATGCAATAATTAAATCAGGTTTTAATAGCAAAATGCGTTCTACATTAATGCCTTGCCAGTCGGCAACTTGTACGAGAGCTTTTGCTGCTTGTGGATAATCAGAATAAGCGCTCGCCGCAACCATATTCTCTCCCATACCTGCGGCATAAGCCATTTCCGTGGCAGATGGGGATAAAGTAATAACACGTTGTGCGGGAGTGGCTGCGATAACATAACAAGGTGTCAATATCAGGCTTAGCAGCAGTGCAAAAGTGTTTAAGAAACGCATTTTTTCTCGTCTTTATAGTCAAATATACCCGTCTATTTTTATCTTACCTGCTGAGCTAAAAGAGAGACGGGTTTGTTAAGTGGCTTATCGATTAAATAAATTAAAACTGAGTCTCTGTTTTTAATTTATCAAGCATAGTGGTGACCATTAAGCTTGATTGTTGTGCGGCAACAGATAAAAACTCATCAAAACTTAAATGCGATTCTTTATCTGCCACATCTGAAATGGCGCGAACAACAACAAAAGGTGTATCAAATTGATGGCAAACATGTCCAATAGCGGTTGATTCCATCTCAACAGCGACGACTTCTGGAAAAGTACGACGAATACGCGCTAATGGCTCGGCACCATTAATAAAAGCATCGCCGCTACAGATTAATCCACGCACGGCATTTAATTTTAGTGATCCAATACACTCTTGAGCAATATTGACCAGTTTGGGATCGGCAATAAATGCCGGCGGGCATTGTGCCATTTGACCCGGTTCATAACCGAAAGCAGTAACGTCGGCATCGTGATAACGTACTTCTGTTGATACGACAATATCGCCAACATTTAATTTTGCATCTAACCCACCTGCAGAGCCAGTGTTGATCACAACATCAGGGCGAAAATGTTCAAGTAATAGTGTGGTACCGATGGCGGCTGCCACTTTACCAATGCCTGATTTTAGTAATGCAACATCTACACCATTGATTTTGCCAGTATAAATTTCACAACCACCACGAGAGACTATTTCGCAGTTTTCAATTTGTTCACGCAGAAGTTTGACTTCTTGTTCCATTGCACCTATTACGCCAACTCTCATTGTGTCATACTCCCTTGTAGGTTAATAATATATAGCGTTAACCAAGAGTTTATCATTTATCGCAAAAACACGATATAACGCAGCGAATTCGTTTCATCGATACCAGAAAGAGGATAGAAATGATCGATTTTAAACTGAAGTTAAATTATCAACGCAAATATAACAGCAGTGATATCGATATTGATGATGAAATGCAGATCTCGCGCCAATTTGAAAGCGATCGTGGGCGTATTATTAATTCAGCGGCGATCCGTCGGTTACAACAAAAAACACAGGTATTTCCATTAGAGCAAAATTCGGCGGTACGAAGTCGATTAACCCATTCGCTGGAAGTACAACAAATAGGCCGTTATATCGCTAAGCAAATAATCGGCGAACTAAAAAAGCATAATAAATTAGAAGAATATGGCTTAAATGAACGGATTGATAGCGTTGAAAGTTTAATTGAAATGGCGTGTTTAATGCACGATATTGGCAATCCTCCTTTTGGTCATTTTGGTGAAGCTGCAATTAAACATTGGTTTCGTAAGGTGTTAGCACCTGATGCTTCCATAGAATTTGATAATTGTCCTTTTTTACCTATTCGCTATTCAGCAGACCGACACTTAAATGAATTAAAACAGACTTTGCGTCAAGACTTATGCCATTTCGAAGGCAATGCTCAGGCAATTCGCATGGCGCATCACTTGTTAAAACTCAATTTAACCTATGCGCAAATTGGCTGTGTTTTAAAATATACACGCCCAGCTTATTGGCAAGGTGCTACGCCGAAAGAATTTAGCTATTTAATGAAAAAACCAGGTTATTACTGGTCTGAAGCTGAATTTGTTAAGGAAGTACAAGAGAAACTTGCAATGAAAGATTTTTGTCGTTTCCCTCTGACTTATATTATGGAAGCGGCAGATGATATTTCTTATTGTATTGCTGATTTAGATGATGCGGTAGAAAAAGGTATTTTTGATATCAATCGTTTAGTGCAGTTATTAAAAAATGCATGGAGTGAAAGTGGTGCGGTAACAGAAGGTGATCTGTTTGATATCACTGTTAATCGAGCTTTTAAGAAAGTTGATCAAAATGAAGCTAAGCGTAGCATGCAAGATCAATTTTTTATGTATTTGCGCGTCTATATTACCGGAAAACTAGTACCTTACACCGCCTATCGCTTTATCAAGAACTTACCTCAAGTTTATGAGGGCAGCTTTAACCACGCTTTACTGGAAGGAAAGAGTGCTGAACATCGTTTATTGGCAACGTTAAAACGAGTGGCGCAAAAGTGGGTATTTAGTCACCCCGAAGTTGAAGAGCTTGAAATGAAGGGCTATCGAGTGATCAGTGGGTTATTGGATATTTATAAGCCATTGCTTTTATTATCGACCGATGATTTTCTAAGACTACATAAATATAATGAACATCCTCATTATGTTATTGAGACGCGTTTATATCATAAGCTTTCGATTAAACATAAGCTTGCTTATAATGAAGCATTAGAAAAAATTTACGATATTAATAGTGAAGAGGGAAAAACCTTAGAGTTTTATTATCGTACAAGATTGATACAAGATTATATCAGTGGTATGACCGACCATTATGCATATGAAGAATATAGAAAATTAATGGTATGTGATTAATGTGTAATCGATTGAAATATCTATCATATTGATTAATGATAATTTTTAGATTTTTCTTAGAGATAGTTACGCGTTATTAAAATAACAGAAAATATTTGTTATTAATTGTAAATATATTCAATGTAAACGTTATATATAATAGTTTTTAGTTATAGAATAATATTAAATCTATATAAAAGAGTACTTCTACTTGTTAGCATAAAAATATTTTTCGATTTCATAAAAATATTGCTTATATCAGTTAAGTAAATAACTTGTTCGATGGTATACTCTCCTCATATCTTATTCTAAATGGTCTAGTAAACACTTAATTCTGTTTGCGGAGTGAAAATGTCAAACTAGGCTGTTTTAGAGTTAATCCGCAATAGATTCATAAAATTTAATACTATGGTGCAGTTTTATTCCCCTAAAAAACGTCCTGCTAAAAAACAGGTAAAAAACTTGGCGGTAACCGCTAATGCATTGGATGCTAACGGTCAAGGTATTGCTCATGCTGAGGGCAAAACCATTTTTGTTAAAGGATTACTTCCACAAGAAACTGCACGCATTCGTTTGACCGAAGAAAAACGCCAGTTTGCCAAGGGAGAAGTGATCACACGATTAACCACAAACCCAGAAAGAGTGACACCACCCTGTCAGTACTATCAACATTGTGGTGGGTGCCAGCAACAACATGTGCCTATTGATTGGCAACGTACCACTAAAGCTGAGGTTTTATCACATCTTATTAAACGTGAAACTAATGTGGTCATTTCAGCACAGCCTGTTATTGCCGGTGCGGAGTATGGCTATCGGCGCCGAGCAAGATTAGGGTTACGTTATCACCCTAAAAAGGGTTTGGTAATGGGATTTCGCCAAGCACTTTCTAATGACTTAGTGATGGTCACCCAATGCCCAGTATTAAAACCACAACTTAATGCACTGTTATTGCCACTGTGGCAGTGTTTAAAGCAACTCTCTGTCGTGCGTGATTTAGGTCATGTGGAATTAGTGTTAGCAGATAATGGGCCATTAGTGATTTTGCGTCATTTATCACCGCTATCTGAGAGTGATAAGCAATTGTTAGATGATTTTTCTCATCACGCTCAAGTGATGATATATCTGGCGGGTGATAATGGTGAGATCGCACAATTAACAACGATTGAGAAGGAACCCTTCTATCAGATAGAGGGTCTAAAATTACACTTTGCACCAACGGATTTTATTCAAGTTAATGATGAAATAAATCATAAGATGGTTGCTCAAGCGATAGCATGGCTCGATTTATCGCCAAACGATCGCGTACTAGACTTGTTTTGTGGCATGGGTAACTTCACATTACCTATGGCAAAGCGTGTTGATAAAGTCGTTGGTGTCGAAGGTGTTCCTGCACTGGTGGCAATGGCGAAAAAAAATGCTGAACTTAATCAATTAGATAATGTTCAGTTTTGGCATGCTGATTTATCCGCCGATTTTTCTGCTATGCCTTGGGCACAGGAAGGATTTAATAAAGTTCTGCTAGATCCCGCAAGAGCGGGAGCTGCACAAGTGATGTCACATATTGTGACGTTATCCGCAGAAAAAATTGTGTATGTTTCCTGTAATCCGACCACGTTAGCCAGAGATAGTAAGATATTATTAGATTCCGGATATCAGCTAACCCAGTTAAGAATGTTGGATATGTTTCCACAAACAGGGCATCTGGAATCAATGGCATTGTTTATTCGCAAATAAACAGATAGCCACTCAATAAGTCGCAGATAAGATTTATATCGAGTAGGGAGAGAATATGGTTGCAGTTAGAAGTGCTCACTTAACACCTGCAGGGGAGTTTGCCGTTGATAAATGGGTTAATAGCTTGAATTTAACTCATGCGAATGCGGGGAGTGAAATCATGCAAACCTGGGAATACTGTCATCGTACTGTTCTGGGCCGTGAAGATGCGCAACTGTTGCTATGGCGCGGTGTTGAGATGGTTGAACTTCTTTCGACACTCAGTATGGATAAAGATAGCATGAGGGCAGCACTTCTCTTCCCACTTGCTGAAGAAGATCTTATTAACCAGGAAGTTATCACTGAACATTTTGGTGAGGCGATATGGAATTTAGTGCGTGGCGTAATGGAGATGGATGCTATTCGCCAGCTTAAAGCGACACATACCAACGAAACTAGCTCAGTACAAGTCGATAATGTACGCCGTATGTTATTGTCTATGGTAGAAGATTTTCGTTGTGTAGTTATTAAACTCGCAGAGCGGATTGCCCATTTACGTGAAGTGAAAGATGCCACTGAGGATGAACGAGTCTTAGCGGCAAAAGAGTGTTTTAATATCTATGCACCATTAGCCAATCGATTGGGGATTGGACAATTAAAATGGGAGCTTGAAGATTTCTGTTTCCGTTATCTTCATCCTGATGAATATAAGCAAATTGCAAATTTACTGCATGAACGCCGTATTGATCGCGAACAGTATATTGATAATTTCGTCAGTACGGTGCGTGGTTATATGCAGCAAGAGAATATTGAAGTCGATATCTACGGACGTCCCAAGCACATCTATAGTATTTGGCGAAAAATGAAGAAAAAAAATCTCGCCTTTGATGAGCTATTTGATGTTCGTGCGGTACGTATTGTTGTCGAACGCCTACAAGATTGTTATGCCGCTTTAGGTATTGTACATACTCATTTTCGTCATTTACCCGATGAATTTGATGATTATGTTGCCAATCCAAAACCAAATGGTTACCAATCTATTCATACGGTAGTACTTGGCCCTGAAGGTAAAACCGTTGAGATCCAAATACGTACTCGTCAGATGCATGAAGATGCTGAATTAGGTGTTGCAGCGCATTGGAAATATAAAGAAGGTGCTACTGGTGCAACAACCAAAGGCGGGACAGGAAGTTATGAAAATCGTATTGCGTGGTTACGAAAATTAATTGCATGGCAAGAAGAGATGGCTGATTCTGGTGAAATGCTAGATGAAGTACGTAGTCAAGTATTTGATGATCGCGTCTATGTCTTTACGCCAAAAGGGGATGTGATTGATTTACCTGCAGGCTCGACACCATTAGATTTTGCTTATCATATTCATAGTGATGTTGGTCATCGCTGTATTGGTGCTAAAATCGGCGGGCGCATCGTTCCATTTAGCTATCAGCTACAAATGGGCGATCAAATTGAAATTATTACTCAAAAACACCCTAATCCAAGCCGAGACTGGCTAAACCCTAATCTTGGTTATGTGACAACCAGTCGTGGAAGAGCGAAGATCCACAATTGGTTCCGTAAACAAGATCGCGATAAAAATATTATTGCAGGCCGCCAAATCTTAGATAATGAATTAGCGCCGCTTGATATCAATATGAAAGAAGCAGAAAAACTGCTGATTGCTCGTTATAACGTCCATAGTCTTGATGAAGTGCTGGCAGGTATAGGCGTTGGTGATATCCGTATCAATCAATTAGTCAATTTCTTACAAAGTAAGCTGAATAAAGCCACAGCGGAAGATGAAGACAAAGAGGCGTTACGCTCATTAGAAAATAAAACGGCTACACCAAAAACAACCACGTCAGGTGGTGGCAGTATTGTGGTCGAGGGTGTCGGGAACTTAATGCATCATATCGCACGTTGTTGCCAACCTATTCCTGGCGATAATATCGTTGGATTTATTACCAAAGGACGTGGTATTTCAATTCACCGTGCAGATTGTGATCAATTAGCTGAGTTACTTTCTCACGCACCAGAGCGTATTGTCGATGCGGTGTGGGGTGAGAATTACTCAAGTGGTTATTCATTAGTGGTACGGGTTGTGGCTAATGATCGTAGTGGTTTATTACGCGATATCACCACTATTTTAGCTAATGAAAAAGTGAATGTGCTGGGAGTTAGTAGCCGCAGTGATGTGAAGCAACAAATAGCGACCATTGATATGAATATTGAGATTTATAATCTCCAAGTATTAGGGCGTATTTTAGCGAAACTCAATCAATTACCTGATGTCATAGAAGCCAAACGCTTTTCTCATTAAGACATTGGTCACCTTAACGGATAAAATGCCAAGCACAATGTGTCTTGGCATTTTTTTACGAAATTTTGTTAACTCGACATAACGATCACTTTTATATACAAGGCCAGATAATGTCAGAAAACCGTGAAATTTTACGTTTATTAGCCATTATGGCGCAATTACGTGATCCTCAAACAGGCTGTGAGTGGGATAGGGTACAAACCTTTGACACCATAGCCCCCTATACATTAGAAGAAACCTATGAAGTACTGGATGCTATTGCCCGCAAAGATTTTAGCGCACTTAAAGAGGAGTTAGGGGACTTACTCTATCAGGTCGTTTTTTATGCCAGAATGGCGCAAGAACAGCAATTATTTGATTTTAATGATGTCTGCGAAGCTATCAGCAATAAATTAGAACGTCGTCATCCACATATTTTTGCTACAGAAAATGAAAATAATTTAGCGACTGAAAAGCATCGTTGGGAAAAAATCAAGGCTCAAGAGCGTGAAGCGAAAGCACAATATTCATTACTTGATGATATTCCTGCTACTTTACCGGCACTGATGAAAGCAGAGAAAATACAAAAGCGCTGTGCCTCCGTTGGCTTTGATTGGCACGAGCTTTCTCCTGTATTAGATAAAGTGTATGAAGAAATAGATGAAGTGATGGCAGAAGTGAAAAAAGCCCCTAGAGATGATCAACGTATTGAGGATGAGTTGGGGGATTTGCTTTTTTCTGTGGTTAATTTATCGCGCCATTTAAAACAGAAGCCAGAGCAGGCACTTAATCGAGCTTGTCGTAAATTTGAGCAACGGTTTAGGTTTGTTGAAAAAATGCTCACAGAGCAGGGTATAAACATAGAAAATGCTTCATTAGAAGAGATGGAGATCAGTTGGCAAAAAGCGAAGGAAAAAGAAATTGAGTGAAGAATGACTCATCATTATTTGTTTTTGTGACATTAAGTGCGAAAAACAATAGATAGAATCTCATTGTTTTTGCTCACTTTTTATAAAAAATTATAAAAGGCGAAATTATAAAAGGTAATTTCGCTTTTTTTATTTTAGGTGGCTTTAAATATCGTTGTTGCATTTGATTTGCTAAAAAGTGTGATTAACCTCAAAAAAATTAAAAGCATGATCATAAGCAAAAGATATGTCACGAAACCTGCTACACTTTATATCGTGAAAAAAATAAAGCATCTATTCTCTAAAAGTGATATCTTAGCTGAAAGGATTAAGCTAAAATGCTTGAGAAATATTTTCACGGGTTTAGTTGATTGAATTTTTACTGTTTTTTCGTGTTTAAACGGATAAGTAATGTGATGAAAAAGAACTTTATACAACTAAGAATGTTTGTAGCGAAAATAAGGTTCGGGTATACTGTGTTCCCGTCCAGTTATATCCATCATCCAAATACACCTAAACTTTCAGGTTCAGCATGAAAACGAATTATATTTTTGTGACCGGCGGGGTCGTATCCTCTCTGGGTAAAGGCATTGCCGCAGCCTCTTTAGCGGCTATACTAGAAGCCCGTGGACTCAATGTCACCATGATGAAGTTAGATCCGTATATTAACGTCGATCCAGGTACAATGAGCCCAATTCAACACGGAGAAGTCTTCGTCACTGACGATGGAGCTGAAACTGATCTTGACTTAGGCCATTACGAGCGCTTTATTCGCACGAAAATGACGCGTCGTAATAACTTTACGACCGGCCGTGTATACTCAGAAGTGCTACGCAAAGAGCGTCGTGGTGACTATCTTGGTGCTACTATCCAAGTTATTCCTCATATCACTAATGAAATCAAAGAACGCATCATCCGTGGCGGTGAAGGTCATGATGTCGTGTTAGTTGAAGTTGGTGGTACTGTCGGTGATATCGAATCACTTCCTTTCTTAGAAGCTATCCGTCAAATGGCGGCAGAAGTAGGGCGTGAGCATACTTTCTATCTGCACTTAACATTAGTGCCTTATTTAGCGGCTTCGGGTGAAGTAAAAACCAAACCAACGCAACACTCTGTAAAAGAGTTACTCTCGATTGGTATTCAACCAGATGCATTAATTTGTCGCTCAGATCGCGTTATTCCAGCTAATGAACGCGCCAAAATTGCACTGTTTTGTAATGTTCCCGAGAAAGCGGTTATCTCATTAAAAGATGTCGATTCCATTTATAAAATCCCTGCACTCTTGAAATCGCAAGGATTAGATGATTATATCTGTAAACGATTCAGCTTAGATTGCCCAGTGGCAAATCTGTCTGAATGGGAACAGGTTATCTACGAAGAAGCCAACCCTGAAGGCGAAGTTACCATTGGTATGGTTGGTAAATATGTTGAATTACCAGATGCCTATAAATCAGTTATTGAAGCATTAAAACATGGTGGTTTCAAAAGCCGTGTTGCGGTAAATATCAAATTAATTGATTCTCAAGATGTGGAAACTCGTGGTGTAGAAATCCTAAAAGGGTTAGACGCAATCTTAGTTCCAGGTGGTTTTGGTGAACGTGGTGTTGAGGGCAAAATTATGGCAGCTCGATATGCACGTGAAAATAAAATCCCTTATTTAGGCATCTGTTTAGGTATGCAGGTGGCTATGATTGAATTTGCACGCAATGTTGCCAATATGGAAGATGCTAACTCCACAGAGTTTGCACCTGATTGTAAATACCCAGTTATTGCGCTTATTACTGAATGGCGTGATGAGAATGGCAATCTTGAAGTGCGTACAGAAAATAGTGACTTAGGTGGAACAATGCGCCTTGGTGCACAACCTTGTCATTTAAGTGGCGATAGTTTAGTGCGTACTCTGTATGGTAAAAATACCATTACAGAGCGTCATCGTCATCGTTATGAAGTGAATAATCTACTGTTAAAACGTATCGAAGATGCGGGTTTACGTATTGCAGGTCGTTCAGTTGATAACAAGCTGGTGGAAATTATTGAAAATCCAAATCATCCTTGGTTTGTTGCTTGTCAATTCCACCCTGAGTTTACCTCAACGCCACGTGACGGCCATCCGTTATTTGCTGGCTTTGTGAAAGCAGCCTTTGACTACCAAAAAGGCTTGCTAAAATAGGATATGTGAGAAGAGAGCGCGTATCTCTCTTCTCGGAAATTTAACTTGTACAGAGGAAAACCGTATGTCCAAAATCGTTAAAGTACTTGGTCGTGAAATTATCGATTCTCGTGGCAACCCAACAGTTGAAGCTGAAGTTCACTTAGAAGGTGGTTTTGTTGGTATGGCGGCGGCTCCATCAGGCGCATCAACAGGTTCTCGTGAAGCTTTAGAATTACGTGATGGCGATAAGTCACGTTTCTTAGGTAAAGGTGTTCTGAAAGCGGTTGAAGCTGTTAATGGACCAATCGCTAAAGCTCTTTTGGGTCAAGATGCTAAAGACCAAGCTAATATCGATAAAATCATGATCGATTTAGATGGTACTGAAAACAAATCAAACTTTGGTGCAAACGCAATCCTAGCTGTTTCTTTAGCAAACGCAAAAGCAGCTGCTGCAGCGAAAGGTATGCCTTTGTATGAGCATATTTCTGATCTGAACGGTACTCACGGTCAATACTCAATGCCTTTACCAATGATGAATATCATCAATGGTGGTGAGCATGCTGATAACAACGTTGATATCCAAGAGTTTATGATCCAACCTGTTGGCGCGCCTACTCTGAAAGAAGCGGTTCGTATGGGTTCTGAAATCTTCCATCACTTAGCAAAAGTGCTGAAAGCAAAAGGCATGAACACCGCGGTAGGTGATGAAGGTGGTTATGCGCCAAACTTAGAATCCAATGCGGCTGCATTAGCGGCTATCAAAGAAGCAGTAGAAGCTGCGGGTTACGTTTTAGGTAAAGATGTTACTCTGGCTATGGACTGTGCTGCATCTGAATTCTATAACAATGAGACTGGTAACTACGAACTGAAAGGCGAAGGTAAAACTTTCACTTCACAAGAATTCACTCATTACTTAGAAGAGCTGACTAAACAGTATCCAATCGTTTCTATCGAAGATGGCTTAAACGAATCTGACTGGGATGGTTTCGCATACCAAACTAAAGTACTTGGTGACAAAATCCAACTGGTTGGTGACGACCTGTTTGTAACTAATACTAAGATCCTAAAAGAAGGTATCGATAAAGGTATTGCTAACTCTATCCTGATCAAATTCAACCAAATCGGTTCACTGACAGAAACGTTAGCTGCTATCAAAATGGCGAAAGACGCAGGTTATACTGCTATCATCTCTCACCGCTCTGGTGAAACAGAAGATGCAACTATCGCTGATTTAGCAGTAGGTACAGCAGCAGGCCAAATCAAAACAGGTTCTATGAGCCGTTCTGACCGTGTTGCTAAATATAACCAGCTGATCCGTATCGAAGAAGCATTAGGTAGCAAAGCACCTTTCAATGGTCTGAAAGAAGTTAAAGGCCAAGCATAATCGTAATTTCGATTAGAAAGATTTATTAATTTTAAATGGGTGAATGTATTGTTCACCCATTTTTTTTGGCGCTAGATAGGGAAAGTAGGATATTTATACTAGAACAATGGAATAAAAAGTGTGATGCGTAAGAGAAAATAGTGTTCAATTTTTACTCTTTTATTAATAAATCGGTTAATTCTCGTGGATCAGATCCCAATTATAACTTTTGCACATTTTCAATGGAGTGAAATGTTTTTATATTTCACATATAACCTATTTCGTTAACAATTATGGCTTAGTGAACTTAATGTTCACGTCAGCTAATGTGGAGTATTATCATGGATGCGTCCAATTTAGCCCCATCGGCGAAATCAAGCCCGATAAACAAACGAGGGTTAATTATTTTAGCAATCGACGTTGTACTACTGCTGTTATTGCTAGAATTTTTACCCTACGATCCAAAAGCTAATGCAGGTTTAGCGTTAATGGTGTTTGTGGGTGTGTTATGGCTGACAGAAGCTATTCACGTAACTATTACAGCGTTGTTTATTCCAATCCTTGCGGTAGTGCTTGGGTTAATGAACACTAATGAATCGCTAAAATCTTTTGCTAATCCGATTATTTTCTTATTCTTCGGAGGATTTGCATTAGCAACAGCGCTTCATATTCAAGGATTGGATCGCTTAATCGCTAACCGCTTACTGATGATTGCTAAAGGCAAGCTCTCCATTGCTGTCTTGTTACTTTTTGGGGTAACGGCATTACTCTCAATGTGGATCAGTAACACGGCAACTGCGGCAATGATGTTACCGTTAGTGTTAGGGATTTTATCTAACTTAGATATTCGTTCAGAACGTAATACTTTCGTCTTCGTACTATTAGGTGTTGCTTATAGTGCCAGTATCGGTGGTTTAGGTACGTTGGTGGGTAGCCCGCCAAATGCAATTGCTGCTGCTCAACTAAATTTAGATTTTATTACTTGGATGAAGTACGGTGTTCCAATCATGTTAGTGCTATTGCCTATCATGTTTATTGTGATGTATCTGATGCTACGTCCTAACCTAAAACATAAGTTTGATCTGAAATTAGAAGTGTTAGAGTGGAATAACAAACGTGTTATTACCATGATTATCTTCTTAGTAACGGTATTTTGCTGGATCTTTAGCTCCTTTATCAGTAGCGCTTTCGGTGGTGTGAAAGATTTAGATACCGTCATTGCAGTCAGTGCCGCTATTGTCATCGGGGTGACGGGTGTCGCAAGTTGGAGCCAAATTCAGGAAAATACGGAGTGGGGCGTATTAATGCTGTTTGGTGGTGGTTTAACACTGAGCGCAATTTTACAATCTTCTGGTGCAAGTTTGGTTATGGCTGATTTTATGAAAGATACTTTTGGTAACAGCCATTGGTTTGTCATTATTCTTGCCGTAACAACCTTTATTATTGTTTTAACTGAATTCACCAGTAATACCGCCAGCGCTGCGTTACTTGTTCCTATCTTTGCAACAGTGGCACAAGCTTTAGGCATGCCTGTTATGGCGTTAACGATGATTATTGGTATCGGTGCATCATGTGCCTTTATGTTACCAGTGGCAACGCCACCCAATGCTATTGTATTTGGCTCCGGATATATTAAACAGACAGAGATGGTACGTGTAGGTGGGGTACTTAACCTTGTGTGTATCTTAGTTATCTCTCTCTTTGCTTGGTTCTTCTGGTTATAATTACAATTACTAATTAATAAATAAAAGGTATCTATAAAAATAGGTACCTTTTTTATTTTAATTAAATTAGTTTTTTTATTTTAATTATTCTAATTTTTTAATTTTATCAAATTAGAAAAAAAACAAATTGTACCTATACTTTAATTTCATTCTTTATTCTAATAAAAATAGTAGGTACAGGTTATGATTACAGTTTTAGATTATTTATTAGTAAGATTAAAAGAGTTAGAAATTAAAACTATTTTTGGTGTTCCCGGCGATTATAATTTACCTTTTATTGGTGTTGTTGATAATGATAAAGATATTCAATGGGTAGGTGCATGTAATGAATTAAATGCATCATATGCTTGTGAAGGATACGCACGGATCAAAGGTTTTTCTGCTCTGTGTACAACCTATGGAGTGGGGGAGTTAAGTGCGATAAATGGTGTTGCTGGCGCATTTGCAGAGCAGGTTCCCATTATTCATATTGTTGGCGCGCCTTCTCAGTCAAAGCAAGAGAAAGGAAAAACATTACATCATTGTTTAGCGACGGGTAGGTTTGATGCCTTTGAAAAAATGTATCGCCATATTTCAAAAACAACGGCTGTATTAACATATCACAATGCGACGGAAGAAATTGATAGAGTATTAGAAACATTGTGGCGTTATCGATATCCGGTTTATTTATTAATACCAGAGGATGTCGGTGTGATGAAAGTTAATAAACCAAAGTTACCATTACAATTAACATTACCTCAAAGTAATCCCGACGATTTAAATAAAGTTATTACTCTTCTTGAAAATAAAATTAAGCAATCAAAATCACCATGTATTATTATTGGCGAACAAGTATCACGTTACCAATTAAGAAAACAAGTTGAGAATTTATTAGAAAAAACTAATCTGCCGTTTTTTACTGTATGGGGAAGTAAAGGGGTTGTTGATGAAGGGCGTCAACAGTATGGTGGAATATTATTTGGTGAATTATCTAATCCACAAGGTTTAGATTATATTATAAATTCTGATTTAATTATTAGTCTTGGGGTGAGTTGGGATGAAGTTAATACAGCGGGATTTACCTTCGACGTTCCCACACAAAATTGCTATCAATTTTATGATACTTATAGCTTAATAGAGGAAGAGAAGATTTATGGCGTTTCTTTACTCGATATGCCTAACGCCTTATTAGCCCTTGACTATATTTATCCCCACAACATAGCGTTACTACCGCAAAAAATAGTACCGCCTGATTGGCAAGGACTGATAAAAATAGATTCTATTCCTCTTCTGTTAGATAAAGTCCTTGATGATAATTCGGTTATTCTTGCTGAAGCAGGTAATGCTTTTTTATGTGCTGTTAATCATATATTTTCTGGTAACAGTCAATTAGTGGTCAGTAATATTTGGGCATCCATTGGTTATACTTTACCCGCCGCATTAGGTGTTACTCTTGCATTAGAAAACCAAGGACGTGCCTTTGTTGTTATTGGTGATGGTGCATTTCAGATGACTGCACAAGAGCTTTCTACTTTATTACGCTTAAAACTCAATCCCGTTATTTTTATTGTTAATAATCAAGGTTACGCATTTGAAAAGATCTTTTACGGGCCTAAAGATACCTTTAATGATATCCAAAACTGGAATTACTCACAGTTACCTGAGCTATTTAATTGTGATGCTTATAGTGTGAAAGTGGATAGTCTAGAAGCGTTAGAAACCGTATTACCTTTATTAAAAGTGCATCAAGATAAACTGTGCCTTGTTGAACTTGATATGGATAAACATGACTATTCGGAGCCAATCAGTGAATTTATTGCGTTGCTTAATCAGTATAAATGATGGGTATTAAAATGTTATAAAGTAAACAGCCATCTAACTATCCGCTCGATAGTTAGATGGCGTTAACTGTTTATCAAGGCGCTAAAAACTATTTTTTTAAGTAAAGCGTTAATTGCGTTCCCGGTTTTAACATCTTGATATCAGCATTCCAGCTCATTAATTGCTTAAGATTAATATTGTGACGACGAGCAATACTGTAATAAGAGTCACCTTGACGAACTTTATAGTAACTTGGTGAAGCGCCGGTTGGTTTGCCTGTCGGACGATTGTTCACACTACCTGCATTATGAATTTTTAATGTTTGCCCAACTAATAGGGTACTCTTTGCACTTAATCCATTGAGTCGTTGTAGCTCTTTTACGCTCATATTATAACGTCGAGCAATGGCATAAAAAGAATCACCGGAGCGGACTTTATAAATGCCTTCTTGTTTAATCGACTGATTGGCTTTAGCGACCGCTAAACGGATGGTCTTTAAAATCGCTTCGTCAGCAAACGCATTTTGGAACTGCGTAAGTTTATTACGAGGAAGCAAAATAACATGAGGGCCATTTGGTGCGGTGATCCCGCGCTTATAGCCAGGGTTATAGTCTTTTACGGTTGTAATAGGTAATTGGCTAAGTTCAGCGACTTTGCTTAATGTTATCTGTTCGCCAATATCAATTGCGGCTAATGATTTATCGCGATAGTTACTTTTCGGGAAAGTGATATCGGCTTCATTGTCACGGATAACTTTACTTAAGGCGAGAATTTTAGGCACATAATTCATGGTCTCTTTGGGTAATGAAAGTGACCAGTAATCGGTAGGTAGGTTTTTGCTCTCATTAGCTTTTATCGCTTGCATAACACGACCTTCGCCCGCATTGTAAGCGGCTAATGCTAAAGGCCAGTCGCTATCAAACATAATGTAAAGGCGCTCAAGCAAATCTAAGGCTGCATTAGTAGAAGCGACAACATCACGGCGACCGTCATACCATTGATTTTGTGCTAGACCATAATAATTAGCTGTGACAGGGACAAATTGCCATAAGCCCGCCGCTTTAGCTGAAGAGGTGACATGAGGATTAAACGCACTTTCCACCACCGGAACCAGTGCAAGCTCCATCGGTAGATTACGTTTTTCTATTTCCTCAATAATCCAATACATATAAGGCTCTGCACGTAATGCAACGGTTTGTATATGTTTTGGATTATTTAAAAAATAAGTTTCTTGCTGCGAAATCCTTTCATTGTCAGGGATATCCATTTTTAATTCACTTACTACATAACCCCACAAATTGGTTTTTATATCATATTGTGGTTGGTAAGAAGTTGAAGTCCCTAAAGATGTGGGTGTTATCGCAGACAAATCGGGTTTTATGCTCTTAGATTGCTGGCAACCCGCCAATAGCAATATAGAGAACAAAATCACTTTTGTCTTCATGTTCGAAAATTAGTCCTGTGTGTTTTTTGCCCTAAATAATACTAGTGTTCCCAAATAAAACAACCGATAGGAACTAAAAGTTGTCTTTTAATTCTCTTAATTTTGTAAATGTCTTTATTGGAGCATAAGTATTAGAAGTTATACCTAAAATTCTTTGTAAATCAATATCGTCAGATTTTAGAAAAAGATTAATATTCTTTTCATTTTTCAGTGTTATCGGCACTGTTGGTTGCAAATGATGGCGCATTTCAGTAACTTTGTTTAAATAATCGGTAATATCAGGATTTTTTGGCATAATATGGTGCGCAAAGGTCAAGTTAGCTAATGTATACTCATGGGCACAACAAATTAAGGTGTTATCAGGTAATGCCATTAACTTTTGTAATGAGCTAAACATTTGTTGTGCACTACCTTCAAATAAACGTCCGCAACCGCCGGAAAATAGCGTGTCACCGCAAAATAAATAAGGTTCGCTATAGTAGGCGACATGACCTAATGTATGGCCTGGTGTTCCGATGACTAAAAAAGAAAAAGAATCAACAATAATGTGTTCTTGATCATGAATAATTTTATTAGCGCCTTTAGTTTGTGTTTCTTGTGGACCAAAAACCTCAATGTTAGGATATTTACTAACCAACCCAGCAACACCACCGACATGATCTTCGTGGTGATGAGTTAACAAAATAGCGACAGGTGTTAATGAACGTTGTGAGATGATGTCTATAACCGGTTTGGCTTGGGAAGGATCGACAATCACACATTCACTATTTTCATTACTTAATAGCCAAATGTAGTTATCGGATAAAGCGGGAATTCTGATAAGCTCCATAAAGTTACCTTACTTATAAATATAAAAGGGTTAAACGATGAAAGCAGCGCGTTCGGGAAAACCAATTTGTATGCCAAGCTCTTGGCGTAATATTCCTTGGGGAGAATATTACCGTATGGCAATTGAATTGCGATTACAAAATTGGTGGCCGAAAATATACGGTTTTCATATGCTTAAATTAGGTCAACTTAGTGCTGAACTCGATACTAAATCCAGTATGGTCTCACATCAAGTTAACGTGACTACAACGACGACAAACACAGATGTTATGGCGTCTCTCAATTATCTGCCATTTGAAAATAAATCGGTTGATGTCTGTCTTATGGCTCATGTTTTAGATTACAGTGCAGATCCTCATTGGTTATTAAGAGAAGCCGATCGTGTATTAGTGGATGACGGTTGGATCATCCTATCAAGTTTTAATCCTATCAGCCTATTAGGTATAGGAAAATGTACGCCTATTTTACGGCATAAACAGCCCTATTATTGTCGGATGTTTTCACTTCGTCGCCAAGTTGATTGGCTAAGTGTGCTTAATTATGAAGTGATAACACAACAGAACTTCCAGATTATGCCATTTTCCCGTCCCGTAAAACGTGATGGTAAGCGCTATCATGTCGGGGGATGTTTAAATTTAATATTAGCGCGTAAAAGAACGCTTCCTTTAACACCCACCGCGATGAAGTTTGCATTACCGCGTATGAGTGTAAAAGGCAGAGTTTTAGGCGCTACACGTAATCGACCTGATTAATATCACTATCTGCCGTTATTACTCTCAGGTTTTATCTTGTTGACTTTCTAGATAGCCAGTATCTTCTTTTGTGGGAGATTGCGCGGCCGCTTTGGCCAGTTCATCACAACGTTCATTTTCGTCATGGCCTGCATGACCTTTAACCCAATGCCATTCAATTTCATGACGCTCAATGGCTTTATCAAGACGCTTCCATAAATCAACATTCAGCACAGGGCTTTTATCTGCTTTACGCCATTGGCGTTTTTTCCAACTATGTATCCACTTGGTAATTCCCTGTCTGACATACTGGCTATCCGTAGTCAGTGTAATTTTACAAGGGAATTTTAACGCTTCTAATGCTACGATAGCAGCAAGGAGTTCCATGCGGTTATTGGTGGTCATAAAAAAACCTTCACTAAGGGTTTTTTCATGCTGTTGGTAGCGTAAAATTGCACCATAACCACCAGGACCTGGGTTGCCTAAACATGAACCATCGGTGAATATTTCTACCTGCTTGTGCATAAAGGCGACTTATCCTTTTTAAGTAATACGAAAAATTAACCCTAAGTCTGACATAAAAACGGATTATGAGCACTCCAATCACACGACAAATTGTACTAGATACCGAAACAACCGGTATGAACAAACTGGGCGTTCACTATGAAGGCCATAATATCATTGAAATTGGTGCCGTTGAGGTTATCAATCGTCGCTTAACTGGGCGAAATTTCCATGTTTATATAAAACCAGAAAGATTGGTTGATCCTGAAGCTTTTGAAGTTCACGGGATCAGTGACGAATTTTTAGAGGATTGTCCTTCATTTGCAGAAATAGCAGATGAGTTTTTAGCGTATATTCGTGGTGCAGAATTAATTATCCATAACGCCTCGTTTGATATCGGCTTTATGGATTATGAGTTTCAGAAGCTTAACCGTGATATTCCTCTCACAGAAACTTTTTGCCAAATAACCGATAGCCTTGCTATGGCAAGGGAGTTATTTCCTGGCAAACGCAATAATCTAGATGCGTTATGTGACAGATATTTAATTGATAACTCCAAACGAACACTGCACGGCGCATTATTAGATGCCGAGATCCTCGCTGATGTTTACTTAGCTATGACCGGTGGGCAAACCGCATTAGCTTTTTCAATGGAAGGTGAACCGAGCGAAGAGCAAAAAGGGGATGATATACAACGTATTGTACGACCAGTGCGTGGATTAAGAGTAATAAAAGCCTCTGCAGAAGAGTTAGTTGCGCACGAAGCTCGGTTAGATTTAGTGGTGAAAAAAGGAGGCCACTGTTTATGGCGTCCAGCTCCTGCTTCGAATGATGAAACTGCATAAAGGTAAAGTGATATAAATAGAGTGTTGAGATTAAAAACTATCCAAACGCATCTTTTTGTTAGAAAAATAGTTGACGACAAGGTAAGAGATTCGTAATATTCATCTCGTCCGAAAGGATACGCGGAGCGGTAGTTCAGTTGGTTAGAATACCTGCCTGTCACGCAGGGGGTCGCGGGTTCGAGTCCCGTCCGTTCCGCCAGAATATGACGCCATGCTATTGATTAGCATGGCGTTTTTTTTTAGGTTATGATGGAATACCATTATTGACTTACTTAGATTTGGATATTTCGTATTGATAATCTCACCATTTTTATGGTCATCCTAATATATTTGGGGGTCAAAAATAATAGTAACCGTTCCACGGTAAGTATCAGGTCTTGTTAAAAGCATTTTATCGACATCATGTTGCGCTACCAGAAAATCAATATTCCCCTTACGATTACTTCCAATATCTTTTGTTAAAAACGTATTATTTACTATATCCTTATGGATTGGCATTAGCGCACGTGTAACCGTGCTATTGGTTTTCTGATTAATAATATTATTTGGTAAGCTCAAATACGCTTTTACTGGAACCAGTTGACCATTATTGTCACTTTTTATGGCACAATTTTCACCGTGAACATATTGGCATTGTATATAAGTCGTAAATGCACCTGTTGAAGACAGTAAAAAATCACTTCGAGCAGTAAGCTGAGGTGTAATTTTCGTTATCATCCAACGTTCCCAGTTTTGCTTTCCTTGCTCTTCGGTACAAATTTTACCTGCGCTACAAGGTTGCAATGATAACGCACGACTTTCAGGCGTTGTAGTGACGATTAAATCATGATTAACAGAAAGAATAAGATTGATATCAACAACGCTGTCACTGGCTTGGTAATTATCGCCAAAATCAAAGTCGCCTCCTGGTCCTACAGTAAATGATAATTTCCCTTTATAGGTCCCTGATCCTACGGTTAATAAGTTATCTTTAGCCACTAATGAATAACCCATGCTCATGTCATAAAATCGGTGAGGTTCGGTTCTGTTTATGGTACTTATTTTATAACAGGGGGAAGTGTTGTTTGATGTTTTCCAAATAAATTGGATCCAGCTTCCTGAGCCTGACCCTCCTCCCCATGAAGGAGTATAAAAAGTACAGCCCCCTCCCCGAGGTGCGCTAAAATCTTTGCCTTCATCCCAACTAGATGAACTGCTATTTGTTGTAAGTTGTGAAGAATAACTAGTAACCCTAAATATAACGTCAAATGTTTCACCAGTATTCTGATTTCTTACTGTAAGTATTCTAGGGGTTTTAGGAAAATTAAAGTAAGCACCTTCACGAGGTTTATTTTTAGCAACAATAGGATATGAAATTGTTGTTGTTAACGGCAAATAAACACTGACATCATTAGCATCGCAATATTTTGGCCATCGAGAACAATATCCGCTTCTGGGGGTTGTATTTGTAAAAATACCATCACTATTACTGTTATTTATTGCGGGGGTGAATTTTGCGGTTAAATTAATCGTTGCACTATTAACAACCGCACTCATTGCGAGCATAACAGTGCCAAGAATGTAATGATAATAGCGCATTACATATCTCCTATTGGTGAACAATGAATAACTGGGAAAAACTGTACGTCTTTTCCTGGTGATAGGACATCAGGTAATTGACACGATAACGCCGGTGATTGACTATTGCCTAAGACCGTTAATTTTTGGTTATTAATACCTGAATCTAATGTCAAAACGCCTTCTGCATTAATAATCCCACTGCTGATATCACTAGTAACCTGACGATGCTTTAATATTTGACCAAAGTTATCTTGTAGCATTGCCACCAGCACTGTTGTTTTGACGGCTTTTAATTTTAAATATTTCACACTACCCCGGTTCATATTTATCGATTCATACTCAGGAAAAACTTTGCCGTTATTTGTACCCATGCTGTAAAAATGAATAGGCTCATTTTTCCAGATATCAGTAGGAATGATATTTCGTCCCTGAAATAATTTTGTTTCTTTGATACTGTCTGAGGCGACAATTTGCATATCGGGATCATCTGACTCTAAGTCAACGATAAATGCCGATTCCATCCCTAAACTGCGTTCGCCACTACTCACCGCAAAATTTCCTTCACCCAACACCAGTGTTTGACTTATGTTGATCCCCGCTGTTGTGCTTTTGTCTTGCACGTAATGCTGGACATATGCATCACCACTTAGTGTTCGACTTTCCAAGGCGCCGTTACCGCTAATGAGTGTATTTTCACTACTTTGTGATATTCCTGCACCTAACCAACGAACAGCCCCTTCATCTTGGGGTTGCCATTGGTAATTTAGGCTAGAATAACTATTGCTATCGTTAATACCTGCATCTACTGATAAAGTATGTTTTGCACTCGGCATTACTGACAGGCTGACGCCTAGTGCCACACCCTGTTCCCGATTTTTTTGATTAAACCCGGGGCGGTCATACGCACTTAACCGAAAATTAACATCTCGATTAGCCAAAATCGCTTTTGTTGTCAATGCGGTATCAATCTCAACTCCTTCTCTTGATGGGGTTTTCATATATTGTCCATTCAATGTCAGTGAGCTAGACCAAGGTAATTGGGTGAATAGTGAAGCTCCCCAAGTATTTCCTACTTGTTGAGACGACTCTGTTAAACGATAATTTTGATTGGAAGTTCGACGCCAAAATACATTCATTGAATTCCCCGGTGAAAGTGTTCGGTAATAGCGTAAATCCACGCCTGAATTTTTTCGGGTATCTTCATTAGTCAGGGTGTATTGAGCAAAAAAACTATCATCAGAAGATAATGTTATATTTGATCTTGCACTGAGTTGATAGTTATCAGCCGATATCAAGAGGCTACTTCCTAAAATGACACGGGGGGTGAATAAGTAATCTATGGCTCCGCCACCAATAAATGCGCTATCATTTTCAGTTGTATTCTTACTACTAAGAACTAAATCCTTTTTTTGTCCTCCCCATAAATTCAAACGCCATTTTTGATTAGGGTTTTGCCACCCTAGCGGTTTGTATACTTGAGCCGTTTGAGTATCCACAACTTTACCATTTTCAAGGGTATTAATTGTTATGTTATAAATACCACTAGGTAAACGCCGTGTGTCAATGGCTTGCATGCCAGGTTGCAGTTGTTGTGAATAGATGAGCCGATTATCTAGCCATACTTCTGCGATCCCTTGATTGGCGGCCGTGATATAAATAGGGGAGGCACTGACACTTTCGTTATTTATCAATAATGCATTTGATGTTCCCCACATCACTCCGGCGACAGAGCCTGTATTAAATCCGTTGGTTTCGACATTTCCTTTATCCGTATCTGGAGAAAAAATGCCCAAGCGGATAAAGCTACCGGCTAATTCTTTTTGGGTGTATAGCGCATAAATATTGGTTTCTTATGATTGGTTGGCCTGATTAGAGCCATAGGACTGTAGTGATATATTTTGCGTCCAGCCGAAAAGAGATGAAATTACGGATGAACTAAAATTCCAGGTCTTTGCTGAATGCACTGAAACGGCTGACAAATTATTGTGCATAATGACACCATTTGGCAAAGCGCTAGGCAAATAGATATAATCACTTTTCACTTGTTCAGTTTCATAGTGCGAAGTAAATAATTTTAATGAAGAATTATCTAGTCGATATTCAGCAGAGACGAGTCCTGCGGGGCAGGAAGTATCACAAGCACCTAATGAGATGCCTTTTTGTAAAATCTCAGCCCATTCATTTTTAACTTGCGGTTTAATATCAGGTTCTTCATCTAAAATTCTCAAGAGATTAATTTGTCCATTTTCATGAAGTGAAAAGACAGCTTCAAAAAGGGGAGAATCATTAAGATACACTTGAGAAACAATTTCTGAGTTATAAAAATATTGCTTAAATTCACTCGGTATTTTTATTGTATTATTTGCCAGGAATACACTTGATCCTAAGGCGATTTCTGGTATTAACATTAATGCAAATAATACTTTCATATCACATATACTCACTAAATCACTGTATACTTATGTAACAAAAGCGTTCCGATGCTTAATAAGCACAAAAATATTCTTATCAGAACGAAATGTGGTTAGCCTAGGTAACAAGAAGGAAGGCTCTAAAGAGCCCCCTTAGTTGAATAATTTATTAGCTTTCAGGCTCAACTGGAGTCTCAACTACAGGCTCAAAAACCATGGCTACTTGGCCTGTAAAAGAGCCTGTTACTGTTAGAGGGGTATCAGTTTGTTGTGTAATACGAAGGTTGGTACGACCGCCTGTTTTGGCATCATCAGCATTAACTACAGTGCTAGGCGTTTTACTGAGTGTTACGCCGTTAAAAATGACTGCTAATGGAATGGTATCATTACCATTTGATAAGATTGCGGTACCCTTTGAGTCAGTATTTGTTAAAGTTGCTTGAATCCCCCCAGAGGTGTTTTTATATTGAAATTGCTTGGTGAAATCTTGTAATTTACGGGTGCCTAAATCGAAAGCCATTTCTTGTGTTTGGTTTATCCAACCACTCTCAACAGGGATAACCTGAAAAGATTCTGTAGGAATAGTTGCCGTTAAATCGATAGCATAGCGTTGTTCATCTGCTGCGTGAGCTACCATTGAACCTAAGGCGCCACAAGATAGAAATATAATGGATAATGATCTTTTTAACATTTAGAAATACCTCATATATTATGATTGATAAAAAATAAAACAAATAAACTCTATTTATTTGCGATTACTGAAGTTTAAATTAGTTGTTTAGATTAATATTAATAATTAAACGTGTTAGATTTATCACCTTCGATTAATACAAAGTCAATTTTATTATTTATTTTTTTTTGTAGAACAAATTCTCTTCCTGGTAAGATAATTTCTCGCGCTTTATTCTCACAGTGTGACTTTATATTTTCACAATAACGGATATTATCCAATATAATGGTGGCGTTTCCTTTATTTTTTATTGAAATTTGTTTATTTGTGTCATCAATAACGGTATTAAATAAGGGATTTTTAGCTTGCATCACAACCACACTGCCGTAGCCAGTTAACACATTAACTCCCACATCCAATGCGTTTTTTTTGTATTGTGTTATTTCATCTTTGCTCATTCCAAAACCATCATTTTCTTCAGGAAGAACGGGAGTAAAACGAATTCTAAAATAACGTTCTTTTTCTCTATCCCCTGGCCATAGTATGCGGACTGACTGAAAACTTGATGGTGGAATAATTAATCTCAATGGGGAGACAATCAGCCGTTCTTGCGTTAATGAACCTTCTTTAATTTCTTTTTGTGCTGATTCACGCTGATTCATTTTTGGATCAGCATCAATTTCCAATATCTCAACACGAACAAACGCAGTAGATGTTCCTGTGTTATATACGCGCTTGGTGAGGCTTTGGGTTTCTGGTGTAAAAACATCATACATACTACCAATGCCAATAGAAGGTGAAGCATAGACTGATGTTGTTATACTTATTAATGATAATACAGAATAAATTAAAATAAAGTTAAGACGTTTAAGCATATATAATCCAATCTTTATGTAATTAAATAATAATTCAAAATAATATAAATAGTAAATTTAAATCATATTAAGACTTAAATTAATTCCAGTAAAATAGATTGATGTTAAATGCAGTCTAGTTTATTAGTGTTAATTCAGTATTGAATTGTTGTTGACGCTGGTATTCAGTTAAAATTTCACCGGGATCTTCATAAAATACCTCAGTAACTAAATCAAATATTGTCTTATCCAATTCATTTAATAAATATAAAATAATTTCGATTGTAAAATTTGTTTGTCCTCGTTCTAATCGAGAAATATGTTGTTGGGAAAGATTTAATTTTTTTCCTAGGCTTTTCCCTGAGATACCTAGTAGTGTCCTATGTCTTCGAATAAATGAACCAACACGAACATTTATGTTTACTGTATTATATTTCATTAACACCTTTCACCTGTTTTTTTTGAAATAAAATAAAGGGTATACCTAAATTATTAGGGTAAGCATCTGGGTTGTTGGAAGGAAAGGGTAGGGTAAATTAGCCAGCAGTGGAAATAGTTTAAAACGATCTGTTTTGTCTTTTTTGATAGCTTTTAACTATCATTGTGTGTTTTATCGATCGTTTATATCAATATTTTTTTGCCTTTTAATATTTTACTTTATGATTTTAAAATAGTTTTTTATAGCATATAAAGATACGCAAAGAAATTATAACTCTAGTTATTATATTATAATTGAAATATTAATTCATATGATGCAATGGTATGTGACACATTACTCATTTTAGTTGTTTTTTGGGCTAGTCATTAGCTATAGGATCATCATGGGTAATTGAGCTTTAGTGATGAATAAAGTATCTGTTGAAATGTTTAAGTTTTATTTGCTATTAAATAAGAGCAATTCATATCAACTGGTAGCTTTATTTTACCTATTACATCTTGCTATTGATAATAGTAACTATTATCGTTATAGTTTTAATTAGCATTAGCTTGCTATAATATCGCTTATACCTAGCGTGGGGTAACTAACAGGCTAACATTCAATGAGCGAAAATAGAGCGTCTAAACAACACTCAAGTAAAACAACAAAAGCAAGGGTAGTGAAGGAATATCAGCGACAGATACTTCGTCGTTTTTTTTACTTAATGATATTAGGGGGCGTGTTATGTAGCGTTTTGATCCTTGATTTTACTTTAGGGCCTTCAGGATTATCGCTGACTGAACTGTGGAATACACTAATATCGCCAGAAACTGCCGATGCTGGCACTCGGGTTATTGTGTGGGATATCAGGCTACCTTACTCCCTTATGGCGGTTGTCGTTGGAATGTCACTCGGGTTAGCGGGTGCTGAAATGCAAACTATACTCAATAACCCGCTGGCAAGTCCCTTTACGCTTGGCGTCTCTTCTGCCGCTGCTTTTGGTGCTGCTTTAGCGATTGTTTTAGGAATTGGTATTCCGGGGGTTCCTGCTCAGTGGTTTATTTCAGTTAATGCGTTTATTTTCGCATTACTGGCAACGTTGTTACTGGACTTTATCTCACGTTGGATGCGAGTTTCTACCTCTGGAATTATTCTCTTTGGCATAGCGTTAGTGTTTACTTTTAATGCTGCCGTTTCCATTATGCAATTTATCGCTAACGAAGATACGCTTCAGGGATTAGTGTTCTGGACAATGGGTAGCCTTAATCGGGCATCGTGGGATAAGTTATACATTTTATTGGTTGTATTAGTGATAATCTTCCCCTTGTCATTGATGAATGCTTGGAAACTGACGGCACTTCGTCTAGGGGAAGATCGTGCGATGAGCTTTGGGATCAACGTCAGACGCTTACGCCTAACAACATTACTTCGTATTAGCATCATTTCTGCCTTGGCGGTGGCATTTGTTGGCCCAATAGGTTTTATTGGATTAGTCGCACCCCATATTGCTCGGATGACTTTTGGCGAAGATCATCGTTTTTATTTGCCCGCAAGTGCTCTTATTGGCGCATTGGTATTATCGATAGCTTCTTTAGTCTCCAAAAACCTTTTGTCTGGTGTGATTATTCCGGTGGGAATTGTGACTTCTCTTGTGGGTATCCCTTTCTTTGTTAGTATCATTTTGCGTCATCGCGGGAGAATATAATGAACACGGGATTGAATGTTGGGTTGCGTATTGAAAAGCTTTCTACGGGATATTCGAAGCGAGAAATCATTAAAGAATTAACGGTCTCACTGCTTCCACGAGGGAAAATTACTGTTCTTTTAGGGCCTAATGGCAGTGGTAAATCGACGTTGTTAAGGGCGCTTGCTGGGCTTAATAGCGCACAAGGAAAGCTTTTTCTTGGTGATGATGAATTACTCTCCCTCTCTTTTTCTAAACGAGCAGAGCAGGTGGTTTATTTGCCACAAACTCTACCTGCGGGTGTTCATTTGAGTGTCTTGGAGTCAATTCTGGTTGCAAGACGAGCTTTAGGTGAACATCGTTCTCATTCAGCGAATGATGAAGTTATAGATCTATTAGAACAACTGGGAATTTCACATTTAGCTATGCGATATCTTGATGAGTTATCCGGTGGGCAAAAACAATTGGTGGGGCTTGCTCAATCACTAATTCGACGACCAAGTTTATTATTGCTAGATGAACCACTCAGCGCACTCGATCTTAATTATCAGTTTCATGTGATGGAATTAATCGCGAGAGAAACCAAGAAACGTAATATGATTACTGTGGTTGTTGTTCACGATATTAATATTGCATTACGCCATGGAGAGTATGTATTAATGCTTAAAAATGGGGAGCTAGTTGCCAATGGTTTACCAACTGAGGTGATCACACCAGAAATACTCGCTGATGTTTATCGCGTTAGCGCCCGTATTGAACGATGCTCTAGAGGCCATCCACAGGTATTAATTGATGGGAGGATAAATGATATATAGCATTTTTAAACCACTCAAATAATTGTATTTGATATGATGACTATACTTATTTGGGTGGTCTTTGATAGATTCAATTAGGTTTATATTTACCATTGATAATACGCGTGGCTTGTTTTATTAAAGGTAAATCAATCATCTCCCCATTAATCTGAAAAGCATAACTGGCTGTTGATTGCTTAACCACTTCTTGCGCCCATTTAATTTTTTCCTCAGTAAGTTTAAATGCCTTATTAACAGTATCTATTTGATCCGGATGAATACAGAGTTTAGCGCCAAATCCAAGAGCGCGAGCATGGTTGGCATCCATTAATAATGTATTAGGTGTGCAAAATTCAGGGGTGACACAGTCAATAGGGGAGATAAGGTTGGCAATGCGTGAAGCGATAACGATTCGGCTTCTTGCGTATAGCAACGCTTCTGCTGTTTGTTGGCAATCAATATCTAGTGAGTAATCTAATGAGCCGAATGCTAATCTCGTTACACCACTATTGGCAATCTCTTCACAATGGTGCACTCCACGCGCTGTTTCTATAATGCCTATAAATGGTCGCTTTGATATAGCCAGATGAAGTTTTGATTTTATATAGGAAAGTATTTCCGCATCTTCCAGTTTTGGGATCATTACTCCTGTCATTAGCGTTTCATTTAATGAATTTAATAGATCAACATCGTTTTTAAATTCTTTCTCTTTAGGATGATTTATTCTGATATATATACTGGTGTTAATGATGGTGTTATTTATTGTCGTTAGCCAATTTTGAATGTTGTCACGTCCGAGCGGTTTTTCATCAGGATGAACCGCATCTTCAAGATCAAGAATGATCGCATTTGCACCATAAGTTAACGCTTTGGAAATCATAACTTCTTTATTAGCAGGGACAAACAGATAGCTAATCTCTTCGTTCATATTTACCTACCTTAGTAATAAATATAATGTATCTTCCATAAAAACGAATAATTATGAGAATGAGATTGATTATTATTTACATCATCATTTTCTGATGGTAGCTTACTCATCAACCTTTTTCAAGACGCTCGAAAAAGTAAAAAAAGGTTAAGTAACCCCCCAAGATAGATAAATTTAAATTAATTGTTTAAGCCTTATTTCTTTGGGAGAAAAATGATGGAGACGGTAGAGAAAAAGAGTATTGCAGGGCAACAAACTGCTATACAAACAGATTTTTCAACACGTAATGCCCTTGCTCGTATCATTCGCTGTCTTTTTGCAGAAAAATTATTGGATGATAATAAACTGCAAGTTTTCAATGATGAAAATAACGTTAAGTACCCGCTTTCTGATGGGATACATATCCTTCAATTTAATCAAACGACCGTTTTTCCTGCAAATACCGTTATTAATCGCGGTGATATTATCCTTAAATCAATGGATGGTCACCACCGAATGGTGCAATCCCATGAAGAACTTATGGGGATACTGAAAAACGAGCTTAGTTTCACCCCTACAACGGAGGGAATAACAAAATTCAATAAAGATGTAGCAAACAGTATCCATAATGATCGATTAGCTAGAGCACATCGGTCAAAGTGGCGGGATATGATTTCTAATGAGATGGCACAAGAGGGAACATCTTGTTTTATTGAATGGATAACTCGTCATTACAGTCGGCGTGATGGTGCAACTTTTCTCGATCAGTGGGGCGCTCTTGAAGGTCATTCTTATTACCCAACTTGGAAGTCTAGACCCGGTTTAAGCGATGATGATATTGTCGCACTATCAGCTGAATTTGGTGCACGAGTTAATCTGCGTATCGCAGCCATACAAACCGATATGGTTTATTGTGAGAAGATGCCCCATATTCAGGATATCCATCAATGGTTTTCATCGGCTTTTCCAACCGTTTGGAATAAATGGTGTGAGTGGCTTACAAGTCAACACCAAAACCCACAAAAATGGTTACCTATTCCTCTGCATCCTTGGCATCTTGAACACTGGATCATTGCGCATTTCTCAAAAGAAATAGATGAAGGCATTCTTCTACCATTAGGCCCTCAACTTGAGACCGCGGTATCCATGTCGTTTAGAACCATGCTTCCTACCGCATCTAGATCACCCTTTATCAAATTACCTGTTGCTATCTGGATGACTAGCGAAATGCGCAGCCTTCAAGCCAAATCTATTCATATGGGGCCACGTATTAGTACGATTATTGAGGATATTTTGCGGGTGGATAAGGATTTTGATGGCAAGCTGGACTTTTTCCGAGAAGAAGTGGCGTGGCATTTCCGTCATAACGTGCGTATGGATGACGCTGAAGGTAAGTTTCTCTCAGTCGTATTTCGTGATACGCAAGCATGGGAAAGAAACGATAATTTAATCGCTATCACAGTTGCATCATTATTTACTGAACTCCCACATAAACCCCAACCCCTTATCAGCGAGCTGATCGCATTATCAGGCGACTTACCTGAAACATGGTTTCGTAATTATACCAAAGTCATACTAAAACCCGTTTTAGCGATGTATTTAATTTATGGCATTGCCCTTGAGGCACACCAACAAAATACGCAAGTTTTGTTTGATGATTCCGGTCGTGCGGTCACCATGCTTATTCGTGATTTTGGTGATGGACGCAGTTGGGCTCCAGCACTGCGCCAGCAAGGTTATGAGCTTCAACCTTATATCTGGCCCGGCATTTTACCCACGGTGTTTGAAGATGATATTGAACCTGTCAGAACCTTCGTTGTAGATGCTTGTCTTGTCAGCCATTTACATGAAATTGCGCTTTGTTTAACTCAACTTTATGACATCCCTGATACCCGCATATGGACTGTGATCGGCGAAGAGCTTGAACTTGTGTTTAAAGCACTTCAACCCAGAGTAGAGGCGGATTTTTGGCACAAAGAGCGTGAACATTTTCTCCACCACCCTTGGTATACCCGCTCATTAATGAGCATGCATTTACAGCAATATACTGATTACCGTCTTCAGCATGGGCTTAACAATCCGTTAGCTGGTGAACAAGTAAATAACTCTAAGATCTGAGAGAATAATAATGATCACAAACAAACATTTTTTAGCATTGACTATTGCAGCAAGTTTAATTCCTGATTTCGTCAGCGCGGAAGAGAGAATTATTGTTAACGCAGAGCGCGTTAACCCCCAAACTAAAGGTAGGTTATCACAACAAGCCAACATAGGTTTATTGGGAAATAAAGATATCCAAGATATTCCATTTAGTATTAAAGGATATACCTCGAAATATATTGAGCAACGACAGGCTAAAACTCTTGGCGATGTAATAAAAGATGATCCATCCGTTCAAGTGACATCTCCGTCAGGTGGTATTCTTGATTCCTTTATGATCCGAGGATTCCCTATTGGGGAAGGTAATATTGGTGAAGTTGCCCTCAATGGTGTTTATGGTGTAGCGCCAAATTATCAGTTATTACCTCAATATTTAGAGCGAATAGAATTACTAAAAGGGCCTGGTGCGGGGCTTTATGGTATCTCCCCCAATGGCGGTGTTGGCGGTGTTGTTAACGCTGTGACGAAAAGACCTACTCGTCAGGGAACTAAACAGATTACCACCACTTGGGGATCTGATAATCAACTTGGTGCCTATATAGATGTAGGTAAATTGTGGGTAACCCCAGACGGTGAAATGTGGGGCGTCCGATTTAATGGTGGTGGTAGTGGTGGAGATCTGGCGCTTGATAATACTCATAAAAAAACGGCATTAGGTGCACTCGCTCTTGACTATGGAAAAGATGGATTCACCGTTTCAGTTGATTTATTCGATCAATATCAATATGTCAAATCACCTAATCGTCCTTTTATTGTCTTAGCGGGTATCGATGTTCCTAAGGCCCCTAATGGTCGACGGAATATTGCCCAAAAAGGGATGTGGTGGAACACCCGCGATCAGGGCGTATTACTGCACAGTTCATACGAGCTTAACGATAATCTAACACTCTTCATGAATGCCGGTGGTGGTCGTTCAATCGTTTCACGTATCTCTGAGCAAACCCCAAAGATTATTAACGACAATGGAGATGTTGAATCGGCAATCACTAATTATCGCTTTAATGTACATCGTTATATTTTTGAAACCGGTGTCAGAAGTTACTTTTCAACGAGCGCTATTGATCATCAGATGACATTACAGGCCAGCTATTATCATGACCGTCTTGCTGTTGCGGGTAATGTAGGAAAACAAAAGGTGATTTCTAATATTTATTCACCATCAGAAGTCGATGTTACCCTACCATCGTCTCCAGCAAGCGTTCCCAAAGTATCTTCTAGTCAATTAACTAGCTTTGCCGTTTCGGACATCATGACCATATTGAATGGCAGTGTGGATATTATCCCCGGGATACGTTTGCAAAGAGTGCAAGCCGATAACTTTATGGCTAATGGACAGCGTTCGGCCACTTATGATGAATCAGCGGTGACGCCAATGTTGGGGCTGGTTTACCATCCTTTAGAGTCTGTTTCGCTCTATGCCAACTATATTGAAGGGTTAAGCAAAGGCGATATAGCGCCGAGTTTTGCAAAAAATGCCGGCCAAGTGATGCGTCCTTACCGCTCGCGACAGTACGAAGTTGGGGTTAAGTATGATAACGCGGGAATACAAAGCAGTTTGGCTCTTTTCCAGATAACCAAGCCTAGTGGTGCTATCGATAGCACTGATAATATATTTAATGCTAATAGTGAGCAGCGAAATCGTGGCGTTGAAGTTAACCTTTCTGCGCAGGTTCTGGATAATTTACAAATCTCAGGCAATCTTTCTCTTATTGATGCCGAACTTATCAAATCGCCTACATCTGATATCCGTGGTAACAAACCCGTTGGTGTTTCTCCTCTACAAGCAAATGTAGGGGTGGAATATGATCTTCCTATTTTGCATGGATTGTCATTAAACAGTTATGTCAATTATAGCGCAAAGCAATATGTCAATCAGGAAAATACACAGTCTATCAATTCTTGGACAACGGTAGATATGGGAGCCTCCTATAAAACACGTGTGTATGGTGCGCCTACCACTTTCCGTTTTGATGTACAGAATCTATTTAATCACCATTACTGGTCTGGTGTCGCGTCATATACCACTATTGCACAGGGAGCACCACGTACTTTCCTTGCCTCGGTAAGTGTTGACTTCTAAGAGGGTTCCATATGTCTTCGTTGTTAAATACTTATTACCGAGCAAATGAATCTTGGCAGATCGCTATAACCCAAATATTACCCCCTTATATCGATCCGGTTATTATCCGTTGGTTGGAGACATCCCCTGATACCCTTGTTCATTTAACACAGATATATGGTTCACCCCTTAATATTGTCTGGCCTCATACTGTGGAGCAGAACGTGAATGCCATGGTCGAAGTCGCCAAAACATTTGGTATACAAACCAATTTGTATTATGGGGTTAAAGTCAATAAATCACAGTCATTATTACAAGCCGCTGTTGCTGCGGGAACTGGGGCGGATGTATCTAGCCTATATGAACTCAACGATGCTATTCGTGCGGGATGTAAAGGTACAGAGTTGTGTGCTACAGGCCCTGCCAAAACAACGGCATTTTTACAGGCGTTAATAGTGCAAGGGGCACGGATTGTTATTGATTCACTTGAGGAGATGGACGAGCTTATTCACCTTGCTACAAGGTGGATAAGTCCATCAGGACGTATAAGTATACTGTTGCGTTTTCGTCCTGAGTCTAATCATATCAGTCGTTTTGGTATGTCATCCGCTGAGATCATGACAGCGTTTGAGAAACTTAATTATAGTGACCAAGTAAAGGTTGATGGATTCCATTTCCATCTTAGTGGTTACTCTTCGGTATCTAGGATCAAGGCTTTTTTTGATACCTTACCCTTGATTAGCTACGCACGTGCTTTGGGTTACTCCCCTTATATTATCGATATTGGGGGAGGGTTACCTGTTCAGTATGTAGACAGTCATTGTTATAAGAAATGGCTCTCTACGCAAACACATAAAGACTATCGTACTCGACGAATTCCTGATTCTTTCTATCCATATGGTGGAGAGATAAATGCCCAAGGCTGGCTCACTGAGTTTCTAACCGGAGTCGATCCCACAGGTAAAAGAGTTTGTGATGCATTAATTGAGGAAGGATTAACACTTTGCCTTGAACCCGGAAGGAGCTTGGTTAATCAAAGTGCGATCAGTGTATTTCGTGTCTGTCGAGTTCGTCCATATGATCATGTCGGACATGTTATTTTTGTCGAAGGAACTAGTTTTAGCGCATGTGAAACGTGGTTTAATTCTGAATTCTTAAGTGATCCTCTCCATATTTATCAAAATAACCATCAGCCACTTTCTTCTGCTGGAAATGCTTGGATTGCAGGCCATAGCTGTTTGGACGACGATGTTATCACCAATCGTTTGATCGCTTTTGCACACCTACCAAAGCCAGGTGATTTACTGATATTTGCTAATACCGCAGGTTACCAAATGGATTTACTGGAAAATCAATTTCATCGGCATCCGTTGCCCACAAGATTAACTGCGGTCATAAACTCACATCAAAAACCTATATTTACCATTGATAATTAAGGACTTTTAATATGGTTTTTAGCAAAGTAACTGATTTAATTGGTAATACTCCTATCATTCAATTACCGCTGCTGCAATCGGATACGCGTCTTTATATCAAAGTGGAGAAAAATAATCCCGGAGGCAGTATGAAAGATCGCATGGCGAGAAATATGGTTGTTGCGGCACTGAAATCTGGAAAGATCAAGCCTGGTAGTACAATTGTGGAGTCGTCATCAGGAAATACTGGCATTGGGTTGGCAATCGCTGCTATCGAATTTGGGCTTCGATTTATCGCGGTGGTCGATCACCATGCTGCCCAAGATAAAATTGCTATCATGCGCGCTTTGGGTGCTGAGATCCGCTACGTTAAAGGCGACTATGGTGAAAATGAAGTTGCTGTTGTGGAACGCCAACGTATGGCGGCTGAAATCGCCAATGAAATTCCCGGCGCTATCTTTATGAATCAATCAGATAATGCAGCCAATGCGGGAGGATATGCAGATCTGGTACGTGAACTTATTAGTCAGATAGGCAAAATTGATGCGTGGGTTGGATGTGTAGGTACGGGGGGCTCTATGACAGGGATAGCCCATGGATTAAGGGTTCATAATCCAGAACTTGTAACCATTGCCGTAGAGCCGGAAGGCTCCATCGTATTCGGAAAACCCGGTAAACCATACTATCAATCAGGTACAGGCACCCCACAAGGCGATACAGTGGGGTTAGTGTTGGATTACAGTTGTATTGATTATGGCGAACAAGTCTCTGATGTGTGTGCTTTTGAAACGGCTCGTTACCTTGCTCGTCGTTTTGGTTTACTGGTTGGTGGCTCTACAGGAGGAGTGGTATATAAAGCGCTGGAGTTGATTAATAACAGTACAATTTGCGGAAATGTTGCACTTGCTATGGCCGATGGTGGTGAAAAATATCTGCAGACGATTTTTAATGACACATGGCTTAAAGAGCGAAATCTAATATCGGAGTCAGTCTGGGAACAACTTGATAATTGGTTTTCTTTGCCAACTTGTTTGGGGGATAGCAGATGATCCCAAATGAGAAATTGAGAGTAACACTATGTGGAGCCGGTCGTACAGGGCATCTTGCGGCAATTTTATTTAGCTTAAATCCTGCGATTGACGTCACTCTTTACAGCAGTCGCTCAGAAACTGTGACAGCATATAAAGAAAATGATCATCAACTTCAGGCGGTGATGCCTGATGGTCAAGTTATTAAAACCCGTTCGGTTAGGATGACAGAAGCCATTGATGAGGCGTGCTCTAAGGCAGATATCATCATTATTACGACACCAAGTCATGTACGTGAAAGTTTACTTCAACGTATGGCGCCAATACTGCCGAAACATAAAAACATCTTTGTGGGCGCCATTCCCGGTTTTGCTGGCTTTGACTGGCTGGCTGAAAAAACGTTAGGCGATGCACCCAATATTGTTATATGGGGAATGAAAGATGTTCCCCATATTGCATTTGATCTGCAACCGGGAAAAAGTGTCAGAATGGGGGGCGGAAAATCACAACTCTATGTAGCTGTGCATGGAAGAGAAAAACCGCAATATGCCAATCTTCTTCTCAATTACCTCAAACAACTTTATGACTCACCTATTACGCTACTGACCGATTATCTAGAAATTACCCTAACGCCAGGAAATCCTATTATGCACAGCTCTGTTATCTATGGCCTTATCGGTCCATGGGGACAGTGGCACAATAGGCCTTTTGAGAGCATTCCATGTTGGTGGAACGATTGCCCTGAGTTGGGTGCCTATTTTCTTGCCCGCTGTGATAGGGAGAATCAAGCGTTATGTAATAAAGCAGAAATTGTATTGGGGATTAATCTCAGTTCCGTGCAACCATTACAGCAGGAAATAGTAGCCGCATATGCGGACTCAATTGCTGATCCGCGAACATTACTCAGTGTGTTACGAACGAATAAGGCCTATCAGGGTATTCCTTTACCTCTTATTTCTACAGCACGATCCCATGGTTATATTTTTGACAAACAACATCGGGTTTTTCAGGAAGACATTGCCTATGGACTAGCGCTTCTTGTTGCTCTTGGAGAACGTCTTCGAGTGCCAACACCCTATATAAGAGAAATATATGATTGGTGTTGTGGTTATATGGGAGGAAGTTTGCCTCACCCTCAGCTCCCAATGGATTGGCCAATAATAAGGGTGAAATAGTATGCGTGTTACCGGCAGTGTCATTTTTATTGTCCAGTTTTTATTTATCGTACAGCTACTCTCAATGGGAGCCATGGAAATGAGTGGCCCTTTTTGGCCGCTTCATCTCGAAAGTATGGCGTCGACAGAGCTACTGAGTATCGTGGGAACCGGCGTGTATATCGCACCTATGTTGGGCGTTATGCTAACCAGTACCTTTTGGGGACGAATAGGCGATAAAACTGGCAATAAAGTGATGATGATCCGTGCACTGATGGGGCTTGCATTAACGCAATTGGGGCTCGCTTTTGCCAATGATGTCTGGGTAATACTGCTACTACGCTTTTTACAGGGAACTTGTGCGGGGTATATTGCACCTGCTCAAGCTTATGGTATTGCCATGATCCCCATAGCACAACGTACTCGGCTTTTGGCATGGTTACAAGTATCTACCAATGCAGGATCGTTAGCTGGAGCCATTGCTGGTGGGGCCATCCTCGATTTACTGAGTTTCTTTTGGATAAACTTCGGGGCATTTATCATTTGTACGTTATGTGCACTACTGGTTTTTTTCATATTACCGAATGATTTACCGCGCCACGCTTCATCCAATTGCGTCACTTCCTCAACAAATAAAGCAAAAGCGATATCATCAATTAACCACAGCGTCATTGTTGGCTTACTTACCGTACTGGGTTTGTTATTAATGAGCCGCATGATCACACAAACCCCTTTTTCTCTTTATGTCAGTAGCGTATTTAATGCCCCTAACTGGTTAACAGGGGTCGCTTACGGATTGCAGGCTACAGGTGTGATTGTCTCAGCCTCCCTCTGGGCAAGATGGTTTGAAGCACACAACATATCTCACGCACTCTATCGAATGGTGGGGATCATTGCGGGATGTTTTATTGTGACCTTACTGCTAGCAGCAGTAAGAGAAATAAGCTGGTTTATCGGACTTTATTTTTTGTGGGGCATTCTTCTTGGGGCAACAACGCCAGTATTAACCGCATTAATATCTCGCTCAACCGCTGAAAGTAAACAGGGTTATATTTTGGGACTGGTGCAAAGTATTAGCCAGTTTGCCTCTATGGTTGGTATTGCGCTGGGGGGCGGAATACTTGTTTGGCCTGGGTTGACCACGTTGTTTTTGTGTGTGGCGGTGATGTATTGCATTACTTTAATTATTACGCTGAAAATGAGTTACTCTTCAAAAAACACTAACCAAAAATAGGTTATTAATCATGATATTACGATTTATATTTTCTATTGTATTGTTGTATTCATCAATGGCTTACTCACAGCAAGTTGTAACACCTGTTACTGATCTACTTGGCAGAACCGTGAATGTCAAATTACCGGTACAGCGCGTCATTTTGGGGGAAGGACGACAGCTTTATTTAGTGGCTATGTTTGATAAAGAAAATCCAGCACAAAGGATAGTCGCTTGGCGAAAAGATTTAATACAGTCCGATCCGGCCACATGGCAGCAGTACCGACAACAATTTCCACAGTTGGCAAAAATCCCTACCTTTGGTGGCAGCGAACAAGGAACGTTTGATATAGAGCAGGCGATTAATCTGCAACCTGATGTCATCATCATGAATATGGACGCACGCAATACTATTGTTGATGCTGGACACGAAGCTACACTAGCCCGAGCGGGTATTCCCATTGTTTATGTCGACTTTCGCTATGATCCTATTGCACACATTCCTCCAACAGTGACGTTATTTGGTAAATTATTTGGCCAACCAGATCGCGCAGAAGCTTATTTAACATTCCGTGATAAAGAGTTACAACGAGTGACATCTCGAGTTGAACAATTACAGGGGGCATTGCCAAAAGTATTTTTAGAGCGTCTTGGGGGTTATTCAGAAGAGTGCTGTATGACCTTTGGTAAAGGGAGTTTTGGCCGTTTTGTTAAAATAGCGGGGGGGGATAATATTGCCGACAATCTTGCTCCGGGAACCTTTTTTACGCTAAATCCAGAAAAAGTGGTTGTTGCAAATCCCGATATTGTGATTATTACCAGCGGCAATTTTCAGGCATTTGTGCCGGGTGGAAAGTGGATCCCACTTGGGCCGGGGATTAATATTCAACAATCAAAACACCGACTCGCATGGTTTACGACTCGCCCTGCTTATGTTGATAGTAATGCTCGCCGTCGTGGCGCATTTTTTGCTATTTGGCATCAGTTCTATAATAGTCCCTATGATGTTATTGCTATCCAGCAGCTAGCTAAGTGGATACATCCCCAATTATTTGCTGATCTTGATCCTGATGACACATTCCGTCGTTTACATCAAGAATTTCTACCCATCTCATATCAGCCGGGATATATGATTGATTTGGAAAAAGAGGGGAGGTAAATATGGAGTATGATGTCGTGTTATATCCCATTGCCTTGCTCCGTCCTTCAGAAGAAGTCAACATGGCTCATGTTGAAGCTTTAACTAAGGAAATAGTCCGTTGCCAAAGATGGACAACACCTATACCCATTGAAAAAGAGACCGGAATTATTATGGACGGTAATCATAGGTATCAAGTCGCTCATCATCTTGCTCTCACTTATATTCCTTGTGTGTTGCTTGATTACACTGATACACGCATAACTGTGTATGATTGGCAGAATGGACGAGCGTTTAGCCCATTAAGAATAAGGGAGCAGATATTAAAGCAAGGTAATATTTTCCCTTATAAAACTACTCGACATCTATTTTCTCCAAGCCTTCCGGCCGTTAATTTTCCGCTTGAACAGTTAGTTGAAAAAATAGCTAGTAATCATCTGAATGTTTTCAAGTTAGGTGTTGGTAGGTGACCATTAACAGTGGGAAAATTAAATAGCTTAGTATTTATTTGATTTGATGGATAAAACAGCAACGTAATTTTAGCTTGATTAGTCGTATCAAGCTAAGGTTTAATAAGATACTTCTTAATTGCGCAAATAAAAGTCATTTTTCATTTTTGTTGCGCAACAATGTGGTGGTGTAATGTTATTTTCCGCGTTTATCGTAATAAATGCTGTTTAAATCAAAGAATTATTGATTTTCACTGATTACGATAGCCACCTTTGTGGATTTTTTATATTGCGGTTTTTTGCCCGCATTGAGAGAATCAGCTATCTAGATGCTTTTTATCCGACTTGGAGTAGAAAATGACCACTCGTAAAACCCTTGCAAATGCGATCCGTTTTTTAAGCATGGATGCAGTGCAAAAAGCCAAATCAGGGCACCCTGGTGCACCTATGGGCATGGCTGATATTGCAGAAGTATTATGGCGTGATTTTTTAAATCATAATCCAACTAATCCTCACTGGGCAGATCGTGACCGTTTTGTTTTATCTAACGGCCATGCTTCAATGCTGATTTATAGCTTATTACATCTGTCTGGTTATCAAGTTTCTTTAGATGATCTAAAAAATTTCCGTCAGCTGCATTCTAAAACACCGGGTCACCCAGAATATGGTTATACCCCAGGTGTTGAAACTACCACGGGTCCTTTAGGTCAAGGGATTGCTAACGCAGTAGGTTTTGCGATCGCAGAACGCACATTAGCGGCTCAATTTAACCGTCCTGGTCACGATATCGTAGATCACTACACCTACGCCTTTATGGGTGATGGTTGTATGATGGAAGGTATCTCTCACGAAGTATGCTCTTTAGCAGGTACTTTACAGTTAGGTAAACTGATTGCATTTTACGATGACAATGGCATTTCTATTGATGGTAAAGTACATGGTTGGTTTACTGATAATACTGCTGAACGTTTCGAAGCGTATGGCTGGCATGTGATTAGTGGTATTGATGGTCATGATGCAGCGAGTATTAAAGCTGCGATTGAAACCGCACAACAAATTACTGATAAGCCTTCACTGTTAATTTGCAAAACCACTATTGGTTTTGGTTCTCCTCATAAAGCAGGCACTGCCGATTCTCACGGTTCACCATTAGGTGATGCAGAAATTGCAGAAACTCGTAAAGCTCTGGGCTGGGAGTATGGTCCTTTTGAAATTCCACAAGAGATCTACAAAGAGTGGGATGCTAAAGAAGCTGGTAAAGCAAAAGAAGCTGCGTGGGACGCTAAATTTGCTGAGTATGCAGCACAATTCCCTGAATTAGCAGCTGAATTTAAACGTCGTATGTCTGGCGAATTACCTGCAAATTGGGAAAAAGAGTCAACAGCCTTTATTGAGCAGTTGCAACATAACCCAGCGAGTATTGCTAGCCGTAAAGCATCACAAAATACATTAGAAGCGTTTGGTAAAGTTTTACCTGAGTTTATGGGTGGCTCTGCTGACCTTGCACCAAGTAACTTAACTATGTGGTCTGGCTCTAAAGCATTAAATGAAGATAAAGCCGGTAACTACATCCATTATGGTGTTCGCGAATTCGGTATGTCTGCCATTATGAATGGTATTGCATTACACGGTGGTTTTGTTCCTTACGGCGCTACCTTCCTGATGTTTATGGAATATGCACGTAATGCGGTACGTATGGCTGCACTGATGAAAATCCGCAGTATCTTTGTTCATACCCATGACTCTATCGGTTTAGGTGAAGATGGTCCTACTCACCAACCTGTTGAGCAAATGGCAAGTCTGCGTGTAACACCAAATATGAGTACATGGCGCCCATGTGACCAAGTTGAGTCAGCAGTAGCATGGAAATACGCTGTTGAGCGTAAAGATGGTCCAACTGCGCTCATCTTCTCTCGTCAAAACCTTGCTCAACAGCCACGTACTCCAGAGCAACTGGCTAATATCGAGAAGGGTGGTTATATCCTGAAAGATTGTGACGGTACACCTGAACTTATCTTTATTGCTACGGGTTCTGAAGTTGAATTAGCTGTTAATGCTTACGATCAATTAACAGCAGAAGGCCGTAAAGTCCGTGTGGTTTCAATGCCAGCAACAGATGCATTTGATAAACAAGATGCTGATTATCGTGAAGCAGTATTACCTGCAGCGGTTAAAGCTCGTGTTGCTATTGAAGCGGGTATCGCGGATTACTGGTTTAAATATGTTGGTCTTGATGGTGTGATTGTCGGTATGCATAGCTTCGGTGAATCTGCTCCTGCAAACGAACTGTTTGCTGAGTTTGGTTTTACTGTTGAAAATGTGGTTACACAGGCAAAAACTCTACTTAAATAATCAATAAATGTTAACAAGAGCACATTTTTGGGAATAATTTCTCAGATGTGCTCTTTTTTTATGCTTCCCCCTTTTTTTGCTATTGCGATTTTCTCTCATTTCTCGTAATCTGAATACCAATAAGCTGAACCGTTTCAGTTGTGCTAAAAATGTCGGTGACCGCACATTTTTTAGTTTTACTTGATTTATCGTTGTTGATTAGTCAATTGCTCGATTATTCTAGGCGGTTGCGTAATTACGAGTTATCAAGGAAGTTACATGACAATTAGAGTTGCTATTAACGGTTTTGGTCGAATAGGGCGTAATGTGTTAAGAGCGCTTTATGAATCTGGAAAGCGGGCTGAAATAAGCGTTGTTGCAATAAATGAATTGGCTGATGCAACAGGTATTGCTCATTTGCTTAAATATGACTCAAGCCATGGTCGCTTTGCTTGGGATATTCGTGTTAATAATGACTTATTGCAAGTGGGTGATGATGCAATCCGTCTTTTCCATCATGCCGATATTGCAGACTTACCTTGGGGTGAGTTAGGTATTGATGTGGTACTTGATTGTAGTGGCGTTTATGGATCTCGTGCCGATGGTGAGGCGCATATTGCTCAAGGGGCAAAGAAAGTGCTCTTTTCTCATCCGGGAACGATAGATCTTGATGCTACGGTGGTATTCGGTGTTAATCAACATGAACTGAAAAAACAGCACCGCATCGTCTCTAATGCCTCTTGTACCACAAATTGTATTATCCCGATTATTAAAATGATGGATGATGCTTTTGGTATAGAGTCAGGTACAGTGACGACAATCCATGCTGCGATGAATGATCAACCTGTTATTGATGCATATCATAAAGATTTACGTCGTACACGAGCCGCAGGACAATCGATTATTCCGGTTGATACCAAATTAGCTGCCGGTATTACACGGATTTTCCCGAAATTTAAAGATCATTTCGAGGCAATTTCTGTACGAGTTCCTACAATTAATGTGACAGCAATTGATTTAAGTGTCACGGTAAAAAATGCTGTAAATGTGTTAGATGTCAATAAGTTAATTCAAAAATCAGCAACTGGCGCATTTCGTGGTATAGTGGATTACACAGAATTGCCATTAGTCTCAACAGATTTTAACCACGACCCTCATAGTGCCATTGTTGATGGTACACAAACAAGAGTCAGTGGGCAGCATCTGATTAAAACGTTAGTCTGGTGTGATAATGAATGGGGCTTTGCTAACCGAATGCTTGATACGACGTTAGCTATGGCTGCAACTGGTTTTAAATAATCATGTATTAATGACGGTACTCAGCAATAGCACATTATGTGATAATGCGCGGTACTGAACAGAAGATTACTAAATTTTAGAGAATCAATGAGAGGATTCATCATGTCTGTAATTAAGATGACCGATTTAGACCTGGCCGGTAAACGAGTACTAATTCGTGCTGACCTGAACGTTCCAGTGAAAGATGGAAAAGTAACTTCAGATGCACGTATTCGTGCTTCATTACCGACTATTGAAGCGGCTTTAAAACAAGGCGCTAAAGTTATGGTAACTTCACACTTAGGCCGTCCTACTGAAGGTGAGTACAACGAAGAGTTCTCTTTAAAACCAGTTGTTGACTATCTGAAAGAGAAATTATCTGCACCCGTTAGCCTAGCAAAAGACTATTTAAACGGTGTTGATGTTAATGCAGGTGAATTAGTTGTACTTGAAAACGTTCGTTTTAATAAAGGCGAAAAGAAAGACGACGAAACGCTGTCTAAACAATATGCTGCATTATGTGATGTCTTTGTCATGGATGCATTCGGTACGGCTCACCGTGCTCAAGCGTCAACACACGGTGTTGCTAAGTTTGCGGATATCGCTTGCGCGGGTCCTCTGTTATCAGCAGAGCTTGAAGCATTAGGCAAAGCATTAGATAAACCAGAGCGTCCAATGGTGGCTATCGTTGGTGGCTCTAAAGTATCTACTAAATTAACAGTTTTAGATTCATTATCAAAAATTGCTGACCAATTAATCGTTGGTGGTGGTATTGCTAACACCTTTATCGCAGCAGAAGGTCATTCTGTAGGTCGTTCATTATATGAAGCAGACCTTGTTGACGATGCGAAAAAATTAATGGAAAAATGCGATATTCCAGTACCAACAGATGTCCGTGTCTCGACAGAATTCTCAGAAACAGCGCCAGCTGTACTGAAATCAGCAAATGACATCAAAGATGATGAACAAGTATTAGATATCGGTGATGTGACGGCTGAACGTTTAGCTGAAATCCTGAAAAACGCCAAAACCATTCTGTGGAATGGCCCTGTGGGTGTCTTTGAATTCCCTAACTTCCGTAAAGGTACTGAAGTGATTGCTAAAGCGATTGCTGATAGTGATGCTTTCTCTATCGCTGGCGGTGGTGATACATTAGCGGCTATCGATTTATTTGATATCGCAGATAAAATCTCTTACATTTCAACCGGTGGTGGTGCTTTCTTAGAATTCGTAGAAGGTAAAAAACTTCCTGCGGTTGCTATGCTGGAAGAACGCGCTAAACAGTAATTAAGTCACGCTCATACAGGTAGAGTGTAAAACTCTGCCTGTTCCAAATATAGGATCTTATTACATGTCTAAAGTTTTTGATTTCGTAAAACCGGGTGTCATCACTGGTGATGATGTACAAAAAGTATTTGCAGTAGCAAAAGAAAATAATTTTGCTCTGCCTGCAGTTAACTGCGTAGGTACAGACTCAATTAATGCTGTATTAGAAGCAGCTGCGAAAGTGCGTTCTCCTGTTATTGTTCAATTCTCTAATGGTGGTGCTGCATTTATCGCAGGTAAAGGTCTTAAAGCTGAAGCGCCACAACAAGCAGCTATCCTAGGTGCTATTTCTGGTGCTCACCATGTACACCAAATGGCAGAATACTATGGTGTTCCTGTTATTTTGCACACTGACCACTGTGCGAAAAAACTGTTACCTTGGATTGATGGTCTGTTAGATGCAGGTGAAAAACACTATGCGAAAACAGGTAAACCACTATTCTCTTCTCATATGATTGACTTATCAGAAGAGTCATTAGAAGAAAATATTGAAATCTGTTCTAAATATTTAGCGCGTATGGCTAAAATCGATATGACTTTAGAAATCGAATTAGGCTGTACTGGTGGTGAAGAAGATGGCGTTGATAACACAGGTATGGATAGCTCTGCGCTATATACCCAACCTGAAGACGTTGCTTACGCTTATGAAAAACTAAATGCTATCAGCCCACGTTTCACTATCGCTGCATCATTTGGTAATGTTCACGGCGTTTATAAACCAGGTAACGTTCAATTAACACCAAAAATTCTTCGTAACTCACAAGACTATGTGTCAGAGAAATACAATCTGCCACACAATAGCTTAAACTTTGTTTTCCACGGTGGTTCTGGTTCATCTGCAGAAGAAATCAAAGAAGCTGTAAGCTACGGTGTTGTTAAAATGAATATCGATACCGATACTCAATGGGCAACTTGGGACGGTATCTTACAGTTCTACAAAAAGAACGAAGGCTATTTACAAAGCCAATTAGGTAATCCAGAAGGCGCTGATAAACCTAACAAGAAATACTATGATCCACGTAACTGGTTACGTCATGGTCAAACATCAATGGTTGTTCGTTTAGAGCAAGCATTTAAAGAGCTAAATGCGATTGATGTTCTGTAATACAATTTTATTGTAATACACCTAAAAAAACCCGCTTAGTATGCGGGTTTTTTGTTGGTTGTTAGCACTAGATACGATGGTATTGGGCTATTTAGTTTCGGTTATATTTGTCATTAAAGGTTTGGTCTGAAATACACAGATAATAAATTCCTTCAATAAAACCGATAATAGCGGGTATCCCCGTCCAGCAAAAAATGAGATATAAAATCCCCATTCCTACTTTACGAAGATAGAATTTATGTATTCCTAGCCCACCAAGAAAAATAGCTAATAATGCGGCTGCTAGCTTATTTTTATCATTCATTAATATCTGCTCCTATTACCAATCATTGGTTTTTAATCATGAATATTGATTATTAGACAATGCTAAATATTGTCAGTTTCAATTAAAGGTACTATTTATAAGATAGATTAAAACCAGAAAAAAGAAAAAAAGAGAAGATCACTAATCATAAATAATAAAAGATTAAGGTTGTAGAAGATTTAATCGCTAAGCGTTTTTATAAGAGATAAAAAAAGCGCCTTTCTAGGCGCTTTGTCTGTGATAAGCAAAGGTGTTTGCTTATTTACTTAATCATTTTACTCTCTTCTTTCATCATGCGGTTTAGTAAAGGTACTGTTGCCCACATAATCAAGCCAACCACTAAGGTAACGATACCGATTTTGCCAAACACATCAGTATAAATAGGCAGTGTTTGTAGTGGATCGGTAATACCTTCAGGTGGGGCGGTAAAGGTTGCTACATGGCCTCCTAACAGGTAAGCCGTCGCTTGTGTTAAGAACCACATACCTAAAATAAAGCCCATCATATATTGCGGTACGAAAGCGGCAATCATCGCTAAGCCTAATGCACTGATCATCAATTCCCCTAGACTTTGGAAGAGATAAATCAGTACAACAAACCAAGGTGATGTTAAGCCTTGAGCATCAGCAAACCACATACCTGAAGCGGCAGCGGTTAGGAAGCCTAATGAGCATAAAAGCATACCTGTGGTAAATTTTGCCGGCATGGATAAATCTTTGCCTTTCGCGCCAAAATGGCTATAAGCCATTGCTAAGATAGGGCTGGCAATAATGATCCAAAATGGATTTAATGCTTGGAAACTCACCGGGTTAATATCAAAGCCTAACAAGGTATGGTGAACATTATGGATAGCAAAGAAGTTAAGTGAGGTTGGCATCTGAGCGTAGAGAATATAGAAAATAACAGCTTCTAACATCAGAACAAATGCAACATACATTTTATTGCGTGCTACTCTGTCTTTTTGTTTAAAGGCTTCACGAAAATAAATGATAACCACAACAATAGACAAGCTGATCAAAACGATGTTAGCAATCATCACATTGTGCAACAACCATGCACAAATAAAGACCATAGCGACAGAGCCTGCAATAACTAATAGTAGTTTGTTGAAATTCATTGGCAGGTGATCTGGCTCAGAACCAATATTCACGACCATTTTACGGCAGAAAAAATAGACCAATATGGCCATTATTAAGCCGATACCACAAATATTATAAGTCAGTGCATAGCCGTAGCGATCGGCAAGAACGGGGGCAATAGATAAGGAGATTAATGAACCAACATTAATCGACATATAAAATAGTGTAAATGCACCATCAAGACGGGGATCTTTAGGTTTATAGCATTTAGCTAATAGGCTTGCTGGGTTTGCTTTAAATAAACCGTTACCTACTGCGATAGTGGCTAAAGCATAAAAGATTAAATTAGGATACATAATTGACATGCCGGTCATAAAATAACCGATAGCCAATACGATAGCCCCTAAAACAATGGTTCGTTTAGTACCTAATAGATGGTCACCAACATAACCACCAATAGAAATAAGCCCATAAACTAATGCGGAGAATGCACCAAAAGTAATAAAAGCTTGTTCTTGAGAGAATCCGAGTTTACTAACAAAATAAACGGCAAGAATACCTTGTACGCCGTAGTAACCAAAACGTTCCCATAATTCCACAAAGAAAATCATAAAGAATGGTTTAGGCTGTTGTAATAAACCGACTTTAGCGGGTTTATCCATATCTTTAATGCCCCTAATTATTATTTATTTTCAACAACGATGCTATTTACTCAAATTCACGATGAATGTTACACCCTGATAACATTATCTGTTGTATTTAGAGTGATGTTTGCAAATTTAAGATGGTGATCAGTAAGTCCGGTAGACTAATATATTGATAGAATGACTTCTCAAAGGTTGATCACACTGTTAGTAAGATTAATACCAGATTGAAAAAAATAGTCATTAATTTATTTTCAATTAAAGCGATTTAATTGATCTTTGGTATAAATAATCACCAAAAAGAGCCTGTTTTGTTTATATTTTAAGCTTAATAAAGCTGATAAAATATAAGCATAAAAATAGAGTGGAAGGGTTATTTATATCGTGACTAATTGATTTTCTAAAGAAAAAGTTTTCTTATAATTTTAATAATTTCTTTTATAACAAACAGATGTTAAAAATAGTTTAATAAAACGCTGATAGCTCTATTTTAGGATAAAATGAAATAAATATGCATGAAGTGCGGGTAATTATTTAAAATTTAACAAAGGTAATAAAAACGCCTTTATTAATAATGAAGGATTTAAATTGATACCCTTTTCAAAATAATAAAGTGCGTTTTTGTTTTTAATATTAGCTAATTAAGCGGTGGTTGGGACTAATTTATGTTTAACAGGATGGAAGCGACGCTTAAAATAAATTAAGCCATCGCCATCTTCTCGAACCGCAATATTTTTTATCTCTGCCATATAAACAAAGTGAGTACCTACTTGGCGTACATCGTAAATATCACCTTCTAGGCTAGCGAGTGCATTGGTTAATATCGGTTGCTGTAATGCGCCATATTGCCATCCTGGTTGGGTAAAGCGATCAGCCATTGCCAGACCTGTCATACCGGCAAAATGGCAAGCCATCTCTTCTTGTTCATGATTTAAAATATTGATACTTAATTTGCCATTTTCTTGAAACGTACTATTCATTTGGCTTTTACTATTGATGCAAATCATCACTGTCGGTGGAGTATCGGTAACTGAACATACTGCTGTTGCTGTTAAACCACAGCATCCTGCATCACCATTAGTTGCGACAATATTAACGGCAGCACCTAAGCTTGCCATTGCATCCCGAAAAAGTGGGTTAGCCTGTTTTTCATCAGACATTTTTTACTCCTACTGCCAGACTTCTCATCTGTGGGCGTCTTCACTTAAAATAACCATTAGTTAGAAAATCAGAATTTATCTAACTAGTGCCGCTTCACAAAGTTGTAATGATCTTGCTGATTTCTTTGCTGTGTGAATTTAAAGCCGTAACGCTACCTCGCATTAGCCAAGAGATCAATCTTTCTTTGTTACAACCTGTTAACTTTATCTCAAAAAGTCGTGAGACAACCTTATCGCTGGTTGTTATTATTCCTAATAAGTCAAGTAAAGCGATAGGTAAATCAGGGGGTTTAGCCTAGTTTGCTGATAAATAACACGAAATGACACATATTATCCTGTTATTTTTTGGGGATATTACGCGTTTTGTCTGAGAAAAGCACTAAGGTCATCAATTGCTAAAATAGCCTAAAATGTTAGAAATTGAGTCAAGTTTATTTATTTGTTAATATGATTAATTGTAATAAAAAGTCTATTCTTAGAATATTATTCATTTATAACTATAACGAGTTATAATTTTCACCGGCTAGATTGAGTGATTTTTCATCAATTTATCTATCAATAAAGAGCTTCTGATTATGCATGAGTCATTAACAATCGCGCTATTGCAAGCACGGGAATCTGCGATGGGATTTTTTCGCCCCGTTCTTAAAGAGCATAATCTGACAGAGCAGCAGTGGCGGATCATCCGAGTTCTTGCTGATAAGCGCTCTATCGATTTTCACGAATTAGCACAAAAAACCTGTATCCTGCGTCCAAGTTTGACAGGTATTTTGATTAGAATGGAAAGAGATGAGCTAATTTGTCGATTAAAACCAGTGAGTGATCAACGTAAATTATTCGTTTCTCTATCAACCAATGGGCAAAATTTATATGATAAAATCCAGCCTAAGATAGAAGAAGGGTACCAATTACTCGAACAAAAGTTTTCTACAGAAAAACTGCAACATTTATCTATCTTACTGAAAGAACTGATAGCGTTAAATCCAGAAAATAGTCATTCAACTGAAAAATAACATGTGTGCACCAAGAAAAAAGAGATGATGTTATACCATCATCTCTTTTGTTTTTATGTAATAGGTGAAATTACCTTTTACCTAATACGTGTAAGAAGTGAATATGTTTTTCATACTGATCGAGTATGTCATGAATAATTTGTTCTTTTGTCCAGCCCATGACATCGTAATCTTGCCCACCTTCTTTGAGATGAATTTCAGCACGATAGTATTTATGCTCTTCATCTTTTTCTTCATCCGTTAAGCCTGCTAGCGCGAAAGCGGGTTGAGTATAGAATCGTAATCGTACTTCATAAAAGAAGTTCATATCCTCACCTAAGTCCACTTCAAAGCCGATGCGATCTTCTTCTTCGTCATGGATATAGCATTGAATACCTTGTTTGCTTAATTCAGCCGACACCATTTCCATGGAAGGATTAACGACTTCTTCCATAAAACGTTTTACATGTGAACGTTTAGGAAAATAAGCAATATTTCTTAATCGACGTTGCCAAGGAATAGGATTACGGCTAGCCGGTGGGGCGATAGTCGTCATCTGTTGGCTATCTCGCTTATAAACATCCACTCGCAATGCCTTAATTAATCCATAAATTGATGCCAATAGCACGATGGCAAATGGTAACGCACTGGCAATGGTGACAGTTTGTAATGCTGATAAACCTCCTGCCAATAACAAGGTAATGGCTGAAATACCCATTAATGCAGCCCAGAAGATACGTTGCCATACAGGGGTTTCTGAATCTCCTCCTGATGCTAGGGTATCAACCACCATTGCACCGGAGTCTGCTGAGGTGACAAAAAAGACAATGACCATCAGCATTGCGACAAAGGAAAGCACTGATGAGAATGGAAAATAATTTAAGAATTCAAACAGTGCTAATGACACATCTTGTTGTACTATATTCGCAAGAACTTCAGCACCTTTATCTTTAATTAAATAGATAGCGGTATTACCAAAGACAGTCATCCAAAGTAAGGTAAAGCCAGCTGGAACAAAGAGTACGCCGACAACAAACTCACGAATAGTACGACCACGGGAGATCCGTGCAATAAACATACCGACAAAAGGCGACCACGATAACCACCATCCCCAATAAAGCAGTGTCCATCCACCTAACCAATCACTTGATTTTGGCTCGTAGGCATAAAGATTAAACGTTTTACTCACTATTTCTGATAAATAGCCCCCTGTATTTTCAACAAACGATTTTAAAATCAATACAGTAGGGCCAAGAATAATGACTAATAAAAGAAGAATAACGGCTAAACCAAGGTTAAGCTCGGATAAAAAACGGATACCTTTTTCTAATCCAGAGACAACCGAAATAGTAGCAAGCCCGGTGATAACAACAATTAAAACCACTTGCACGGTTGGATTAATTGGAATATCGAATAGATGGTTTAAACCGGCATTAACTTGTAGAACACCAAAACCCAGTGAAGTTGCGACACCAAATACGGTGCCCATCACAGCAAAAATATCTACCGCATGCCCAATAGGGCCATAAATACGGTCGCCAATGATAGGATAAAGGGCGGAACGTAACGTTAATGGCAAACCATGGCGGTAGCTAAAAAACGCCAGAATTAATGCCACGATGGCGTAAATAGCCCAAGCATGTAATCCCCAGTGGAAGAAAGTTAAACGCATAGCTTCTTTGGCGGCTTCAATCGTCTGCGCATCCCCTGTGGGTGGCATTAAATAGTGCATAACGGGTTCTGCGACACCAAAGAACATCAGCCCAATACCCATACCTGCTGAAAACAGCATCGCGAACCAAGCAAAATAGCTAAAATGTGGACGAGCATGATCAGGGCCTAATTTTATTTCGCCAAAGCGCGATAGCCCTAAATAAGTCACACTCAGCAAAACCAATGCTACGGCTAAAATATAAAACCAGCTCGCGTTGGTGAAAAGGTTTTCCTGAAGGTGCCCTAGCTTGTCATTAGCGAGTTCAGGAAATAGCGCTGAAAACCCTACGACGAGCATAATAAGTATTGCGGAGGTGTAAAATACGGGAGGATTAATTTTCATCCTAATTTTTTTTGGTGTGATTTCATTTTGTTGGCTCATAGTTAACCTATTTTTGTTATTTTTCTTAGACAAGACTTTTCGATATTGCAATCTAGCATGTTAGTGGTATCGCTAGGAAAGAAAAGTTTGTAAGAAAATTTGAATAAAACATCAGATGATCTTGAAGCTTTATAAAAGAACGGAAATAAATTATATTTTTCCGTAAGGTGAAGAAAATTACAATTAAATCAATTTATTATCATATGTTTTTAGTCAGCGTCTTGACGCTTTAATAGGTTTCTCCTGTTGAAAAAAGGATAGTATGGTTACATTTTTTGCTTAATCGATCAACTCCTGTTTGTTTTTTGCACAAAAAAAGCCAGTAAAATATTACTGGCTTTTTCAACATCAAAATTTCTGAAATGAAATTATTTATTATCAGCCTTTAGAGAATCAATTTTTTGCTTTGCTTGATCGGTGAGCTCATCGGCTTTATCAAGCGCTTTATCTTTAGTATCTTGCGCTTGCTGTTTTACATCATCACTGGTTTTAGCCGCATCTTCTTTTAGTTGCGCTGCTTTGTCGCTAGCATTTTGTTTTAAGTTATCTGCAGTGGTATTAGCGTTTTGTTTCACTTCTTCTGCTTTACCAGCCAGTTTGTCACTTTCATTATTCAAACTTTGTTTGATTTCATCTGCTTTTGCACTTGCAGAATCTTTTAGTTCATCTGTTTTTTGTGCAATGCTCTCTTTTAATGCATCGGTTTTTTGATCGGCTTGTGCTTTAAGCTCTGCAGCTTTATCTTCAGCTTGCTCTTTTAGCTTGGCCGCATCTTGTTTTAATTCGTCAGCTGTCGCTGATGCACTCTCTTTTAAATCAGCGGCTTTTTCTTTAGCTTGATCTGTTAATTCTTTTGCTTTGTCTTGAGCCGTTTCATTTACTTGGGTTGCTGTCTCTTTTGCTTTATCAATACCTTCATCCACTTTTTTCGATGAATCATCACAACCTGCTGTAATGGTAACAAGACCTGCTAGAATTAAAGATGCCAGTAATTTTTTGTTCATGTTTCTCTCCAGAGAATGTATCCAAAACATATCGATGATATCTCGCATAACTAGTATTAAAAGCGAGAGGTTATTGAGTTGATATTTTATATATTATCTTAACTCCCAATAAAATAAGTATAGTGAGAGTCTGAAAATCAACAAGGTTAAGTATATTAAGTGATTACCACTAGTCAAATATATTAGATTTGTAAGGTTAATATCTGTCAGATTTCTCTCAATGGTATGTTTTATGCTTTATAATTACAGTGTGAATCGTTTTGCAAAGGTGCTTAAGAAATGGAATATTATCTGCTTGTGGTTATCAAGTTTATTATTGGTTTTACAATAATTTTGGCTCATATGAATATTTCAGGGAAGACACAACTCTCTCAACTAACTCCCATTGATTTTATTGGTAATTTTGTTTTAGGGGGGATTATGGGAGGGGTTATTTACACAGATGCAATCCCGCTTTACCAATATGTTATTGTCTTTTTGATAGGTGTATTTTTTATTTCTTTTCTCAATTATATCAGTAAAAAATTTAATTTTTTCCGAGCAGTAGCGATAGGAAATCCTATCCCGATCATCAAGAAGGGAAGGTTTATTATGGAAAACATTACTGAGAAGAAAAATAAGATTGATATTCTTAATATCACCTCTAGGTTACATGCCCAAGGAATTCATTCTTTTCAAGAAGTTAATTATGCTCAAATTGAACCTGATGGACAAATAACGGTGGTGTGTGATGGTGCTAAAATGCCCTCTATCATTATTATGAAAGATGGAGTGATCAGAGCTTCTGAACTTGAGCAGATAGAACGAGATGAAAATTGGTTAAACGAAGAGATGAAAAAACAGCATATAGATAACCCAGAAGATGTTTTTTTAGCCGAATTTTGGGATGGTAAAGTCAATTTCATTTTGCAAGACGGTAAGATCAAACACGATTTCATTCCGACTGCTGAGTAGCAATATCCTGTGAAAGAATAAAAGCAACGATTAATACTATCTCAAGAGTCGCTATCGTTGCTCTATTTTGATTTAGTATTAGTTAAAGTTTGAATGTCTCAAAATCACTGGCGATTTGTGTATTGTCAAATATAGTATGACATTCCGCTAATAGTTCGGGGGTTTCTTTAGGTGAATAGCGACTACTGATATGGGTAATGATTAGTCGCTTAGCATTCGCCTTTTTGGCTAACTCAGCTGCCTGTATGGTACTTGAATGTCCACGACTATTGGCTTTATCAGCCATGTCATGTTTAAAGGTTGCTTCATGGACAATAACATCGGCATTCTCAGCGAGTTTAACTGCATTAGGCGTTGGTTGTGTATCGCCAAAAATCACAATACAACGGCCTTTGATCTCTGTGCTTAGATAATCTTTTCCATCTATGATCCGTCCATCAGGTAGTGTAACGGTTTTCCCTTGTTTTAATAATTTATACCAAGGGCCTCTAGGGATATTCTCTGCCTCTAGCTTGTCAGCATTGAGTTTACCTGGTTTATTGTCTTCTTCTAGACGATAACCAAAGCAGGGGACAGGATGTGATAATGCGCCACAACTTACACGTATACCTTCTTCTTCAAAAAGAAAACCATCTTGTTCTATTTCAATAATATCTAAAGGGTAAGTGAGATAAGATTGGCTTAATGTAAGGGCTGTTTCTATAAATGCCTTAATGCCTGTAGGCCCATAAATGGTTAACGGGTTTTCTGTGCCCCCCATTGAACGGCTACAGAGTAGTCCGGGTAAACCAAAAATATGATCACCATGTAAATGGGTAATAAAAATCTTATTAATGCGTGATAGCTTTACATGGCTATGTAAGATCTGATGCTGGGTCGCCTCTCCACAATCGAACATCCACAGACTTTTTTGTTTATTTTGTAAATCAAGCACCATACTGGTGACGTTGCGATCTTTAGAAGGTACGCCTGCATTAGTGCCTAAAAAGGTAAGTTCCATAATGAAATCCTGATCTCCATGGTGAATTTTTAACATTCATCTTAATCGTAATGGTATCTAAACTAAATAAAATTCTGCAACTGTGATTAAGATAATATTCTCATTAAAGTTGATATGAATAATAGTGTGAATAAAAGATAATATACTTTATTTACTAAAATTAAATTTCTCTGATTAACGATTTAAATGTATCTGTTTTTATACAAACAGAATGAATGGGGCATATTCTTAATTTGTTTATTTTTTTTAATAAAGTTTAAAGTTCTTATTGAAAAAATAAAAAAAGTAAAATTTAAATTATGATTTTTTGAGTAAATAAAAAATAAACATATCTTACAAATTGAAATACTTTTTGTGTTTTTTTTACAATTTTAGTTTTTAATTTTTATCTTAAAAAGTTGTTTTGTTAATACAATGTAATGATATTAATTCTGTCTAATCAGAAAATATTCCATTATGAAGGTTTAATTTCTATATAGTTCTTTTTTATTATTTGGTTACAGCATTATTTAATTTTATTATGTCTATTTCTTAGTAAGTTAATGCTTTCAATTTTCTAATTAATTTCTTGTTTTTCATACTGTTAAATTTAACCGCAATATTTCAAAATAACCTTTTAGTTTTAAAATCCATTAAAAATAATTTATTGGTTTTTTATTCTGAAAAATCATCGTTATTGAATAATAAAAGTTATAATATTGTATCTTTTTTGTGCTTATATGTAAATTTATGGTTATTTGTTTTTTTGTTATAATATTAAAATAATAAAATTTATTTCTATTTATAAAAATATGTTTCCTTCAATTTTTTACACTTTATATCTAAGTATTTTGTATTTAAAAGTCTATAAATATTCTTTTTATGATGCTATTTTTGGTTTTTTTATCTAATTACTTATTTTGGGGGTAATTATAATTTGCGTAAGATGAAAAAAAATCCAATTAATATCAGTGTATTAATAAATATATATTTAATTAAATTTATCAGGTTTGACTTAAATAAAGTGGCAGAGAATAATAACCCCAACTTGATATGAGCGTTATCTAATTTCGGTTGTTAATTATTATTTATTTTATGTATTGATGATTAATTATAGAGATTAATTTTTACAATATATCAAGATATACCAAATTCATTGCGTATCTTATTCATAAAAGAGAAGTGTATCGCCTGTATGGGATTATTTTTCTTAATTGAATGTTGTTGCTTTTATACTTTATTTAACTTTTATATTTTAGGAAAACAAAATGAAATTAAAAAAACTGCATTTAGTTTTAGGGTTAGGCTTATCTATCATTGCGGGCTCTGCATTAGCGGCAGATCAGGGGCATGGTACTGTTGAATTCTATGGTTCAATTATTGATGCTCCTTGTTCTATCGATCCTGATTCAGGTGCTCAACGTATTCCATTAGGTCAAGTGTCATCTAGCGCACTGAAGGACGGTGGCCGTAGTGCGTCAAAAATGTTTAAAATCAAATTATTACAGTGTTCTACTGAGACATATAAAACAGTCAAAACAACCTTTACCGGTGCTGAAGCTCCTGATGTTTTAGAGGGGGCTTTAGGTATTGAAGGGATCGCCAAAAATGCAGCTGTTGTTATCACCAATGCAGGTGGTGAACAAATCAAATTAGGTCAAGCAAGTGCCGCCCAAACATTGAATGACGGTAACAATGACTTAAATTTTGCCGCTTATTTACAAGGTTCTTCCTCAAAAGCTGCTATTCCTGGTGATTTTACAGCAATAGCCACTTTTGCTTTATCTTATCAATAATAGTCGTCAAATAAAGCTTTGTATAAGGATATACAAGGCTTTGTTAACTGATGAGCTTTCTTATCGTTAGGACACTTTTGTCATCGCGCTAGATATCGATGGTGAATAATAGTAAAACGCGCTCTTTTTATAAATACAAAAGGATTATCAAACATAGTGATATTTCATCCGTAGGGGCATTACCGATAATTGACTGTTTTGGGCTCGAATATCACTAAATGGATTAGTTAGGTTTACTTATGGCTAAATTATTCAAGACGATTGATTTAAATGTTAAACATAAAAGTAAGCAGTGCAGAGGTCGTTCTGCTACTACACTGATCTATTTCGTGATTATAGGGATGGCAAGTATTGCCAGCGAGTCATTTGCTGTTAGCAAAGATATTGAATTTAACTCAGATATTCTTGACTTAAAAGATCGAGGAAATATTGATTTATCAAGCTTTTCCCGAGCGGGATATATTACTCCTGGCAAGTATGAGTTAATTATTAATATTAATAACAATGAATTAAGTGGAACTTATCGTGTTGACTATATTGTGCCCAAAGATGATCCCAAGGCAAGCGAACCTTGTATCTCACCCATATTAGTTAAGCAGTTTGCACTCAGACCAGAATGGTTAAAAAAGTTAACTTGGAAAGATAAGGGTAATTGCCTTAATGAGGCATCGTTACCAGGTATGAGCCTGAGGACAGATTTAGGTAGTGGGGTTTTTTTTATTACTCTTCCTCAAGCTTATCTAGAGTATTCATCACCGAATTGGGAATCGCCTTCTTTTTGGGACGAAGGTATTGCTGGATTATTGTTTGATTATAACGTTAATGCCAATGTCAGAGCGCCTAGTGATGGCAAGCAGAAACAGCAGATCACCGCAAATGGTACGGCGGGGGCAAATTTAGGTGTTTGGCGTTTTCGGGCAGATTGGCAAGCAAGTTATGAGCACACTACAGGTGTATTGCATAGCACAGAAAATCACTGGAATTGGGATCAATTCTATCTTTATCGAGCGATAACGAAATGGGGCGCCCGTTTAGTCATGGGGGAGACTTACTTACGTTCAAACCTATTAGATAATTTCCGTTTTACGGGAATAAGTTTACTTACGGATGAGCAAATGTTGCCCCCTAATTTACGAGGTTATGCTCCAGAGATCACGGGAGTTGCAAAAACGAATGCAAAAGTCACTGTGAGTCAACAAGGACGGATTATCTATGAGACACAAATCGCGCCTGGGCCATTTCGTATTCAAGATCTGCATGATGCGGTAAGTGGACGCTTGGATGTTCGTATTGAAGAGCAGGACGGAACAATACAAGAATACCAAATTGATACAGCCAATATTCCTTATCTTACAAGACCGGGACGCCTTCAATATAAAGTATCTGCGGGTAAGCCTTCTCGATTAGATCATAAAACTGAAGGGCCTATTTTTGCAATGGGAGAGTTTTCTTGGGGAGTGAATAATGGTTGGTCTCTTTTTGGTGGCACTTTAGTTTCTAAGGATTATAACTCGGCCTCGCTAGGTTTTGGACGAGATCTAATGATGTTAGGTGCTATCTCTTTTGATACGACTCATTCATGGGCAACCTTCGCTAATGAGAATAAACACTATCATGGCAGTTCATATCGAATTAGCTATTCAAAGCGTTTTGAATCTATTGATGGGCAAATCACTTTTGCAGGCTATCGATTCTCTGATCGTCATTTTATGAGTATGGATCAATATTTAGATAGGCGTTATCGCTATGGCGCACAAGAAAATAATAAAGAGCTTTATACCCTTACACTGAGTAAACAATTTCCTCAATGGGGACTTAGTACCTATATAAATTATAACCATCAAAGGTATTGGGATAGACCGAATAACGACTATTACAACTTCTCTTTATCAAAGTATCTCGCTATCGGGAAGTTTAAAAACATTAACATTAGCTTATCCGCTTATCGTAATCGTTTTAATGGCAATCATGACAACGGCGTGTATTTCAACATTAATTTGCCTTGGCGTGATAGAGCAACGATAAGTTATAACTCGGTCATAAATAAAGAAGGTAACTCACATAATGTCAGCTATTTCGATCGCATTGATGATAACAATAATTATCGTCTAAGTGCAGGAGTTAGTAGTCGAGGTAAACCATCGGCGGATGGTTTCTTTACACATTATGGTGATGTTGCTTTAGTAACGGCTTCAGCCAGTCATATTAACGGCGACTATACTTCGGCATCTTTATCTTTCCAAGGTGGGGCAACATTAACCACTAAAGGCGGGGATTTTCACCGTAGCAATATGCCGGGGGCAACCCGTTTGTTAATTGATACTCAAGGTGTTTCCGATGTCCCGGTAAAAAGTCTTAGTGCCATATCTCATACCAATATTTTTGGCAAGGCGGTGATCCCCGATATTAATCACTATTATCGAGGCAGTGCTTCTATCGATCTTAAGCAGCTACCAGACAATGTTGAAGCACTACGTTCTATTCATCAATTAACTTTGACTGAAGGCGCTATTGGCTATCGTCAATTTGATGTGATTGCCGGACACAAAGCGATGGCAACAGTACAGTTGGCTGAAGGAGGCGTTCCGCCATTTGCAGCGACAGTAACAACGCTTAATGGTCGAGAATTAGGTGTTTTTAACGACGGTGGAAAGGTTTATTTAAGCGGTATTAATTCAGGCGATGTCTTGTATGTACATTGGGATGGTAAAAACCAATGCCAATTATCCATTCCTAAATTGGCGGATACACAACTGATCACATCACTGCTTTTAACTTGCTTTCAAAGACAGCCGACTATTTCAACATCATTCCTGGAAACAGATAAAACGCAAGCATTACCTCAACATTCATTCCTTAGTAAATAACGCTAAGTAATAACAATAATTGATTGATAGAGAGAAGAGTAATTAAAGATGATGGCATCTAAACATTTATTTATGGTAACTACCACCTTATTAACTGGAATGGTGTTTACGTCGCAAGTTGGTGCGACAATCGCTTTAGATCGTACACGTATTATTTTTAATGGTGCTGATAAATCAGTAAGTCTGAGTATAAGTAATCAAAACAAAGAATTACCTTATTTAGCTCAAGGTTGGCTAGAGAACGAGCAAGGAGAAAAAATAGAAACACCTCTTATTGTATTACCTCCTATTCAGCGTATTGAACCTGGGAATAAGAGCCAAGTGAAAGTGCAATCATTACCTGATATTGCACAACTACCTCAAGATAGAGAGAGTGTTTTTTATTTTAATTTACGTGAGATCCCTCCACGTAGTGATAAACCCAACGTATTACAAATTGCACTACAAACGCGGATAAAATTGTTCTATCGACCAAAATCTATTTATGCCACCCAAACTGATTTAAGTAATCCATGGCAGGAAAAAATTACCTTAACAAAGCAGGGGGAGAGTTATGTTGTGCATAATCCCACACCCTATTATATCACTATTGTTGATGGTCTAACGGATCTGAAAGGGAAAAGCTTAGAAGGATTTACCCCTATCATGGTAGCGCCTCGAGGGCAGGAAAAACTCAATTTAACGGTTTCTACGCTGGGGGCTTCTCCGGTATTAAGTTACATCAATGATTACGGTGGTCGTCCAAGATTGAAATTTAGCTGCGATAGTCGTGAATGTAAGGTGATAGAAACAGACCAAGGAAATTAATAGGTATATTTATGAAACAGCAGATTAATAAAAATAGTCTTGTATCAATATTGGTACTATTGAGCTTTTTTATCACAACAAATGTAACTGCTGTGACACCAGTTTTGTCAAGTACGGGACTATCACAAAATTCGCCTATTACACCTATTTATCCGATCCCTATCAATATAAAAGGGTACGTTATCGCTCACCCTCCTTGCATGATCAATGAGGGCAAAACGGTAGAAGTGAATTTCGGTGATGTGCTAAGTACACGAGTTGATGGCTTAAATTACAAACGTCTAGTTGATTATCATCCAAGTTGTGAACAAATGCCCATTAATACACTAAAACTTTCTGTCGAGGGGAATGGTACTTTTTTTGATGCCAATGCATTAATGACCAATATTACCGGATTAGGTATACGTATTTTGTATCAAAATAAACCACTTAAGTTAGGGCAGGCAATTAATTTTACTTATCCCGATTTCCCTGTATTGGAAGCGGTGCCTGTGCGTGATTTTTCTACTCTTCTTGTGGGAGGAGACTTTTCTACCACAGCGACATTGCGCATGGAATATCAGTGAGGAGATAACGGGAATGTTTAATAAACAGAGGATATTCTTTTTCATAACGTTACTTTCATCATTTTCATTAATGGCTGATGAGACGGCAAATAAGGCGACAATCACTAACAGCGAAAATAATTTGAGATTATTTGGCACACTATTTATTCCCCCTCCTTGTGTGATCCAAAACAATGACATGATTGATGTTAATTTTGGTCACCAACTGGGAACGAGTCGCATCGATGGCATTAATTATACAAAGACCGTCAATTACACGTTGCAGTGTGAAGAAAATGCAAAAGGTTGGGCATTAGGTTTATCCATTATCGGCTCTGCAAGCCAATTTGATGCGGCTGCTTTACAAACCAATATAACGGATTTAGCCGTACATCTCACGATAGATAGTGAGCCATTTATTTTAAATAAACGGTTTGTTATTACCTCTGATAAACCGCCGATTATTTTAGCTGTGCCTGTAAAAAAATCAGGAAGTACCTTAACAAAAGGTGCATTTGAGGCAACAGCAACGCTACTTGCTGAATATCAATAGGAGTATCGGGATGATATTACAAAGATTATCTCTGAGTACTGCAATCTTTGCCGCTGTGATAGCTATGGCTAATGCTGATCCTAATATGCGTTTTCATGGTGAGTTAATTGATGAGCCATGTGTAATAAAACCCGGTGATGAAATTATTGTCATCACGCTGGATAAAGTGACTGATAGTGCTTTTTATAATGGAGTAGAAAGGACCAAAAGCCAGCAATTTGAGATCCATCTATCGGAGTGCGATCTCTCTATGAATAACAAAGTTTCCATCACATTTAAAGGTGATGAAAATAAGGCGATGGCAGGGAAAGGTTTTCTAGCATTGAGTCCAATAAGTCGAGCCTCTGGTATTGCTATTGGTCTAGAAGATAGCGATGGAGTCCTCTTACCCATTAATCAGCCATCGAAAAATATGGCTTTACTTTCAACTAATAACACATTGAGGTTTAGTGCTTTTATACAAGCAGAACCTACCGCAATTGCTAATCAATCAATAAAACGGGGACCCTTTAGCGCCATTGCTACATTCCATTTAAATTATGACTAATGTTGACTTGAGGTTTATATGCTTATACCTAAGCGCCAATTAATCTTTTACTTATTTACTAGCATGTTGATATATCCAGCTTCCTCTATAGCCGCTATTTTTTCTTATATTACAGAATCAAAACCTGTGGGTAATGAGGGGACAGGGGCTGATTACACTTTTATTATCCAGCGTTGGGATCCCGAGCCACCAACGGCTTTAAATCCTTGTTATAAAAAAAAACCTTGTTATATAACCATAAATCATCGTCATCAGCCTAACCAGTCTGGAGGTTCAGCGACCAGAACTATTTTAAGTGATGGGCATAAATATCGAAGAATGGAAGATCTACGTATTGCTGTTATGAAAGAATTAGGAGGATTCCCTTATGGCCCAGGAGTTGCCATTCATCGATATGTTGATACATCAACCATACAAGAGTGCGTTGGTATATTTTATCAGCCAAATGCTTATGGTTTTGCTGAAGATGGCTATTTATTACCGGGTTCTATTTGTGCAATTGCTCCCCCACCTGTTGGACATTGTGATGTGTTAGCCCATTCTGTTGAGTTGGATTACGGCAATGTGGGGGAAAATGAGTTAGACAATGCGGTTCGTTCTCAAACTGTGAATGTGACGTGTAATCGTGATGTCTCTTTACAGGTTGTTGCAACAGGAATGAATAATCGTCAAGTCCCACTACGTAATGACAATAGCTTATATGCTGATTTATATATTAATGATAAATCTGGCGAAGAGGGAGAGGCTATCTTTGTCGCAAAAGGCAAAATGGTTTCTATACAAGTGAGTTCTAAATTGAGAACCAATGGACATGTTGCTCCAGGGTACTTTTCTGGCTCTGGCGCGTTGATTCTAACGTTACCATAATAATAAAAGGTTGAAATATCATGGTGAAATATCGTCGTGCAAATATTGATGTCAATGCACTGGTAGGTAAGCGCATACAAAAAAGACGTAAAGAGTTAGGTTACACAGGTAGCCAATTGGCGGCAAAACTAGGGGTTAGCCAACAACAATTCTCACGCTATGAGCGAGGGTTAAACAAAATAGATCTTACTTATCTAGTGCTATTAGCTAAGTTCTTAAACACACCCATTTACTGGTTTTTTGAGGACTGTATTACTTCAACGTCGGTCAAAAGTGGCAAACCGCTAAGTCGACGAAGCAATCTTTTAGCCAAAAAAGCACTAGACGCATTTCTGTATTAACCTTTACCTCTTACAAGAAAAAGTCCTTAAATAAGCAACCTATTTAGGTCAGGCTAAGGGGATGTTTTCCCTTAATGATCGCTATAGCGATATTGACTGTCGAGTTATGTTGCACTCATTAGGCTTGCAATCACTATCCCTAAGCGAGCTTAGATGGGTAGTGATTGCTTTATGAGCATTATAAATGTGTAGAAAGAGACGAAAAAATCAGAATTAATTGTATTTTGAATATATCTCTTATACTAAGTTAAATTATTAATGATAAATCTTTTTAATGTTTTTCTGTGGGTAAATGGATACCTTCTAAGATAGAGTCTATTGGAATAAAAATGATTATATTTCAAAAAAAATTAGTACACCAAATATGACCGGGTTTATTAAAATCAAGTATCATTAATTAATTCTTTATTAAGATTACTATCGTGATTATTTATATTAAATGATATAATTTTTAATATAAATCCTAATTTGAATTAAAAAGAAAAAAATATCTATATTCTTATTGTAAAATAAAACGTACTCAATTATTGATATTAACTTTTTAAGTAATCTATTAATAAAGAACTATTGTGAGTTTCGCGTTTCCCACATATTGATAAATCGTTTTGAGTTACTTGCTGTATAAATAACCGTATGGGAAATATTGCGATGGCCTAAATAGTCTTGAATTAAACGTGTATCTCTGCCTAAATCCGCCAGTGCGTAGCCACAGGCGTGGCGTAACATATGAGGGTGTGGACTAATAGAAACATTGGCTTTTTTACCTAAACGGCGTAATAACCCATAAACTTGTTGACGGGAAATTGGTCCCGTTTTTTGTGATAAAAATACCCATTCAGAATCTGATTCTCTCCAGTTTTCTCTACTTTTCAACCAGTTGCATAAGGCTTCATATTCCTCATCAATAATAGGTTGTGTTGTTGAAAGCCCACCTTTTAAACGCCTGACATAGAGTATTCTACTTTCTAGATCAATATCGCTTAATGTTAAATTACATAGTTCGCTAACACGAAAACCATGTAAAAAACACATTAAAAACATACAGTAATCTCTTTCGGGATACCTACCTTCCTTAGCTTGCTTTAAAATAGCATTCACTTCAAAACGTGTAAGAAATTTACGTTGCTTCATTTTCGTAACCTTTTCAATTAGATAATAAACAACAAAAGTCAGTTGCAGCATCACTATAGCAAGTAATATGCATCAATAAAGGGTTGTGTTTTTTTTATACTTTCTTTTTTACTCGTTAATTTTAAACAAGTTTATTGAAAGTTTGCCAATTTTTAGAAAACGAAAACCATTGATAGGTAAGAGAAAGGAGAATAGCAGGTGATATTTACACCTATTTAGAGAAACAATCAAAATACACCAAATTGTTTACTATTATTCTCCGGCTTCTAACTTAAGTCAAATATATTATTGGGTATATATTCTTAATTATTTAACATATTGATATTAAACATTTTTTTAAAAAATCAAAATAATTTATTACTTTGTGCAAAACACTGAAATAAATTTTTTTACTTTTTTAACAAACTATAGTATTTGCACTTAGAATTATATCATATTTTTCCTAAATTTTAAGATGAAAAAATCTAAATAGTCATACTTGCAAGATGAAAATCTTTAACTAAACAATTTGGTGTATTTTGTTTCGTTTCTAACGATATTTCGTGGCGTTTGAAGTGGACTTAAATATACCAAAATTCCCGAGCTCAATAAATGAGCCATTCAATTAGGAATAATCCAATCCTAAATGAATTAATTATTTTAGATGTCTTCATCCTTTATATTTCAGGAAACAAAAAGATGAAATTAAATAAATTAGCTTTAGTTCTTGGTTTAGGTTTATCTGTTGTTGCGGGTTCTGCTTTAGCTGCAGATCAAGGTCATGGTACTGTTAAATTTGTTGGTTCAATCATTGATGCTCCTTGCTCAATTACTCCTGATACTGAAAATCAAACAGTTCCACTAGGTCAAATTTCTACTGCTGCATTAAAAGATGGTGGCCGTAGTAATTCTCGTGACTTTAAAATCTCTTTAGAAAATTGTACTACAGAGACTTACAAAACTGTTCAAACAACTTTCACTGGCTCTGAAGCAACTGAAGTTTTAGAAGGTTCTTTAGGCATTGAAGGTATCGCTAAAAATGCAGCTGTTGTTATCACCGATGCGGGTGGTAAACAAATCAAATTAGGCACCCCAAGTGCTGCTCAAAACCTGCGTGATGGTAACAATGATCTGAACTTTGCTGCTTATTTACAAGGTTCTGCATCTGAAGCTGCTGTTCCAGGTGACTTTACTGCAATCGCAACTTTCGCACTGACTTATCAGTAAGAAAAAATAAGTTCTGTACAAGGAAGTACAGAGCTTTATTCCTGTCTTTACTTTTAATGATTTTTCTTACTAACGGAGAAAAATATGAATCGCAAGATGGCACCACTATTGCTATGCCTTGTTGCCAGTTTAGTGACTGCGCCAACGATAGCCAGTGATGTAAAACAAGATAAAAACATGCATCAGCGATTTGGGTGGCTCAATCTACAAGGAACCATATTAGAGCCGTCATGTGCAATATCAGCGGGAAGTAGTGATCAAGTGATCCCGCTAACGACGGTATCTATCCCAACGTTAGTCACTGAAGGTCAAGGACCGATTGAATATTTTTCTATCAGATTAACGGACTGTACGCTAATTAGCCAGAAAGGGCAAGAAGCGGATAATCCACGTTTTATCGCAACGTTCGATGGTCCTTCTAATGGAAATGGCAACTTTGAGTTATCCGGTGAGGCCAAAGGTGCTTCATTAGCGATAGCGGATCGTTATGGTCGACAAGCTATTCCAGGACAACCCCTACCGCCCGTTGGCATTGATTCGCAGTCAATGGCATTGCTGTACCAAGCTCGAATAGTCAAAAACAACGATACGCCAAAAGCGGGGAATTACCGTACGACGCTGCGCTTTAAGCTGGAATACTATTAAATGGATCAGGGTTGGATAATTTATGGTTAGATCATTCAAAACCGTTTGTTTAGAGAAGCGAGAAAAGAGAAAAAAGCATGCTATTCGGCCTGTTGCTATATTGATCTATTTAATTGTTACTGGGGCATCCAGTCTTTCAAATTCAGCTTTAGCGAATAGCGATATTGAGTTTAATGCTGATATTTTAGATCTTAAAGATAAACAAAATATCGATTTATCTGATTTCTCTCGAGCTGGCTACATTATGCCAGGGCGCTACGAATTTGTTGTTCGTATAAATAATAATGAACTTCCCGATATCTACAACATTAATTACGTTGTACCTGCAGATGATCCCAAAGGAAGTGAACCTTGCTTACCTCCTGAATTAGTTCGTCAATTAGGGCTAAAACCGGAGTGGCTTGATAAAATTCGTTTTAACGATAATCAAACTTGCCTTGATACATCATCTATTCCCGGAATGACAATAAATGCCAGTTTAGGTAGTGGTAATTTATTATTAACGATACCTCAAGCTTATTTGGAGTATTCAGCACCAAACTGGGATCCGCCTTCTCGTTGGGATGACGGTATTTCAGGGATACTTTTTGATTATAACGTTAATGCAAATGTGACTGATCCTGCTAAAGGAAAACAACGTCAGCAAGTGACGGGGTTAGGTACGTTAGGGGCGAACTTAGGTGCTTGGCGTTTTCGCGCTGATTGGCAAGCGAGCTACCAACATACGACAGGGATCCCTCAAAGTACAGAAAACAGCTGGAAATGGAATCAATACTATCTCTATAGAGCTATCCCTCAATGGGAAGCGCGCTTTGTCATGGGAGAGACTTACTCGCGCTCCGATATTTTTGATAGTTTCCGTTTTACCGGGGTTCATCTCGCAACTGACGACAATATGTTGCCACCTAATTTACGTGGATATGCGCCAGAAGTCACAGGTGTAGCAAAAACCAATGCCAAAGTGACAATTAGCCAACAGGGTCGAGTGATCTACGAAACGCAAGTTGCTCCAGGACCATTTCGTATTCAAGATATTAATGATGCGGTTAGTGGCAAATTAGATGTACGTGTCGAAGAGCAAGATGGCTCTGTACAAGAGTTTCAAATGGATACGGCAAGTATTCCTTATTTAACTCGACCAGGACGAGTGCAATATAAATTCTCGGCAGGTAAACCTTCTAATATTGACCATAATACCGAAGGCCCCGTTTTTGGTATGGGGGAATTTTCATGGGGGGTGAGTAACGGTTGGTCACTTTATGGGGGATCAATTGTTGCGGGTGATTATAACGCCTTGTCTGCGGGTATCGGCCGTGACTTAATGGCTTTTGGTGCTCTCTCTTTTGATGCTACTCACTCTTGGGCAAAAATTCCTCGTGATGATAAGCGTTATAACGGTGGCTCTTATCGATTAAGTTATTCAAAACGTTTTGAAGCTATTAATAGCCAAGTCACCTTTGCTGGTTATCGCTTCTCAGAACGCGACTTTATGACCATGGATCAGTATTTAGAGCGTCGCTATCGCGATGGTAATGCTGATAATAACAAAGAACTTTATACCATTATGTTTAGTAAGCAATTTCCTGACTGGGGATTGAGTACTTACTTAAACTATAGTCACCAAACATATTGGAATAAGCCAACTAATGATAATTACAACTTATCGTTAGCGAAAAGCGCGGATATTGGTCGTTTTAAAAATATCAATTTTAGTCTCTCCGCTTTCCGTAATAAATTTAATGGCACCAATGATAATGGCGTTTATATGAATGTCAGTATGCCTTGGGGTGATCGTGCGACCATCAGTTACAACACTGTCATTAATAAGAGCGGTAACTCTCATAATGTCAGCTATTACGATCGAATTGATGACAATAGCAGTTATCGTGTTGGCGCTGGGGTAAGTAGCAATGGTAAACCTTCAGCCGATGCTTATTTTATGCATTATGCTGATGCGGCCTTAGTCACCGCCAGTGCAAGTCATATCAATGGTGAATATACCTCTGCCACTTTATCGCTACAAGGTGGTGCCACACTTACGCCGAAAGGTGGAGCATTACACCGCGTTAGTCGTACAGGTAGTACTCGCTTACTTATTGATACAGACGGTATCGCTAATATTCCCGTGAAGAATTTTGGTGCGATTTCCCATACCAATATGTTTGGTAAAGCGGTATTGCCAGATATTAATGATTACTACCGTAGTAGCGCGAGTATCGATCTTAATCGATTACCTGAAAATGTCGAAGCATTACGCTCAATTCAGCAATTAACCCTAACCGAAGGGGCGATTGGTTACCGTCGATTTGATGTTATCGAAGGGCAAAAAGCCATGGCGGTTATTCGGTTAAAAGATGGAACCTTCCCACCATTTGGCGCCAGTGTCACAACAGAAAAAGGGCGTGAGTTAGGCATCATTAATGATGGTGGAAATGTTTATCTAACCGGTATTAATACCGGGGATGTATTGAGTGTTCGTTGGAGTGGTAAAGAGCAGTGCAAAGTACTTATTCCAACATTGGTGGAGAATGTGCAAATTTCATCACTGTTATTGACCTGTAGTGATGATGGCACAGCAACCTCTACTTTCAATCAAAGAGAAGTCTCCTTACCTAAAACGAAGTTTCTATCTCGTTAAGGTTAAGGAACAGGAAATAAAGATAAAAACAACTTCAGACAAAGAGTAATTAAAGATGATGTTATTAAAACGCTCATGCATTGTTGCAACCACTTTGTTAATGGGAATGGCATTTACTCATCAAGCTGTTGCTGCCATTGCGCTAGATCGAACTCGTGTCATTTTTAATGGTGCCGAAAAATCGATTAGTTTAAATGTCAGCAATCAAAATAAGGACTTGCCTTATCTTGCTCAAGGCTGGATGGAAAATGAAAACGGCGAACGTATTGAAAGCCCACTGATTGTTTTACCCCCGATCCAACGTATTGAACCGGGTGATAAAAGTCAGATTAAGGTGCAATCATTACCTGATATAGCCAAATTACCACAAGATAGAGAAAGTGTTTTCTATTTTAACCTACGTGAAATTCCACCACGTAGTAATAAGCCTAATGTACTGCAAATTGCATTACAAACGCGGATCAAATTATTTTATCGTCCTGCATCAATCTATGCCTCGCAAACGGATTTAACCAATCCTTGGCAAGAGCAGATCACTTTAACTAAAAAAGGTGATCGCTTCGAAGTGAATAATCCAACGCCTTACTATGTGACATTAGTCGATGGATTAACCAGTTTGAAAGGAAAAAGCTTGGATGGCTTTGAACCATTAATGATCGCACCTAAAAGTAGCGGCACGATAAATCTGAGTGCTTCCATGTTTGGTGCTTCACCGGTATTGAGCTACATCAATGATTATGGCGGTCGCCCTCAGATGAAATTCACCTGTAGTGGCAATCAATGCAAAGTAACAGAAACGGCAGCTGGAAACTAAATAGGTCTGATTTATGGTTATGGAACAGTGGTTTAGCCCAAGCAAGGCAGTGTTGGTTTTTATTCTGGCAACATTTACTGGAGGCCTGAGTTCTACTGCTGTTGCTAACTTACCTGCAGGAGCAGTAATAAGAGCGACCCCCGGGATTGTTTATATCAATATTACTGGAAACGTCATCGCTCCACCTCCTTGCTTAATCAATGACGGCAAGATGATCGAGGTGAATTTTGGCGAAGTAATGAGTACGCGTATTAATGATAGCAATTATAAGCAACCTATCGAATATACCGCGACTTGCCAAAAAAGACCGACTAACGCCATGAAAGTCTATATAACAGGTAATGCAACAGGGTTCGATAGTAATGCCCTACAAACTAATATTACGGGATTAGGGGTACGCATTCTTTATCAAGGTAAATTATTAGGATTAGGCTCAGCGGTTAAATTTACCTATCCCAATTTGCCTAAACTAGAAGCGATCCCTGTGCGTGATAATAGAGAAACACTAGTTGGTGGAGATTTTGTTGCCAATGCCACACTTCATGTAGATTATCAGTAAAGGGGCAACACGATGAATAAATTGCAATCTATTTGTCTGATTATATTACTAAATTCTACAGCAGTAATGGCGGCCGACTCGCCTAATTTAAAATTATTCGGAACATTATTAGTGCCACCTCCTTGTGTTATCAGCAATGACGAACGAATTGAGGTTTTTTTTGGTAAGAACGTCGGTATTAATAAAGTTGATGGTATTAACTATACCGAATCGGTGAATTATACCTTGGTATGCGACGCTAATTTAAAAGGCTGGGATTTGGGATTATCAATTATCGGACCTAAAACCCAGTTTGATGAGGCGGCATTGCAAACCAATATTCCCGATTTAGGTATTCATTTAACTCAAGATGGTAAGCCTTTTAAGCTAAATGAGCGTATTGCGATTTCACCAGATTCGCCTCCGGTTATTCAAGCTGTTCCAGTAAAAAGACCGGGAAGTACATTGCCTGAAGGGGCATTTGAAGTCTCAGCCACCTTATTAGCAGAATACCAATAGGAGCGTTTTGATGAAAATAAAAACATTATCGATCCGGTTCATATTGGGTCTATCTGTATCCATAGGGTTAACTTCAGCGGCTTTTGCAATACCGGACAACCTCTATTTTCACGGCATATTAGTTGATGAGCCTTGTACCATAAAACCGGGTGATGAAACCGTGGTACTCGATTTTGGCAATATTCCTGATAAAAACCTTTATGCCTATAAAAGAACGCCAAGCAAGTTATTTCAATTACGTCTGTCAGAATGCGATCTCTCAATCGGTAAAAGCGTCAAAATAACCTTTAAAGGAGAGGAAAATCAAGCAATGGCAGGAGAAGGATTTTTGGCAATAAGTCCGGGCAGCCAAGCTTCTGGTATTGCGGTGGGATTAGAGTCTGAAAATGGTAATGCTCTACCTATAAATAAAGAAACAGACAAGATGTCATTAACTGCGGGTGACACTATTTTGAATTTTTATGCCTTTATTCAAGGTGAGCCGGATGCGATTGCGAATAAGTCGATTAAACGTGGTCCTTTTAGTGCAATAGCCACCTTCTATTTGAATTATGACTGATAATGAAGATTGAGGTTTTACATGTTTATATTTAAACGATTTCCGGCGATATTTATCTTAATAGCGGGGCTTTTCTCAGCACCTGCGATGGCCTCTATTTTTTCTTATATAACAGAATCAACAGGGACACCTTCTAACGCCACTTACACTTATGTTATTGAGCGTTGGGATCCAGAAACCTCAGGAATATTAAATCCTTGTTATGGTTGGCCTGTGTGTTATGTCACAGTGAACCATAAACATACAGTAAATGGTACTGGGGGAAATCCTGCATTTCAGATTGCTCGAATTGAAAAACTACGTACTTTAGCTGAAGTTCGTGATGTAGTACTTAAAAATAGATCATTCCCTATTGAAGGGCAAACCACCCACAGAGGGCCTTCATTAAACTCTAATCAAGAGTGTGTGGGATTATTTTATCAACCGAATTCAAGTGGTATATCACCACGAGGAAAACTCTTACCAGGTTCACTATGCGGTATCGCACCACCACCAGTGGGTGCTTGTAAAATATCTGAAGGTGCGGTGAACCTTAACTATGGTGATATTGATGAAGCTAGTTTAAGTGGTGCTAAGCGCTCTGAAACAATCAATGTAACCTGTAATTTAGCAATGAAAGTGTTGGTTATCGCATCTGGCTCTGATAGTGGGCGGGTACCTCTGCGTGCAGATAAGAGTTTATATGCTGATTTATATCTAAACAATTATCCTGGTGAAAAAGGCGTTACGGTAAATGTTCCAGCAGGCGGTTCAGCGCCAGTCTCTGTGAGTTCAACGCTACGCACGAATGGACGGGTAGCTCCAGGTCGTTTCTCCGGTTCCGGTTCAATTATTTTAACCATGCCTTAATCATGATAATGGGTGAATATTATGATGATGAATTTTGATTTTGCGAATATAGATGTAAATGCTTCTGTAGGTAAAAAGATCCAAAAAAAACGTAAAGAGCTGGGTTATACCGGTATGCAGCTGGCTAAAAAAATTGGTGTCAGCCAGCAACAGTTTTCTCGCTATGAACGAGGTATGAACAAAATAGATCTCAGACATTTAGTGTTGTTAGCTCTCTATTTAAATACACCCATTTATTGGTTTTTTGAGGATTGCTACGTAAAAAAGCCTTCATTAAATAATAAAGGAATAGATAAGCGCAATTATGTTATTGCTCAAGCAACACCTGATGCTTTTCATTATTGATATTAAGTCGATATGACATATTGATGTTTTGCTAGATATTACATTTCTTTGATTGATTACCTTATTGGTAGGGCAAGGGCAACCTTGCCGTTTTTTTATGTTTCATGCAGACTGATTTTATCCCCTTTTCTAAAACGTCTAGTAATATGCTCGATTTTATTTTTCTATTATTTACTGCGTTATTATTAGGCTTTTCTCCTATTTTATTATCATACCGCTTAGTCACAAATAGACTTCTTTTTTAACATCTCTTAGTTAATTCTTGTAATGATGTGACTATAAATAGTAATTTCAGCCGTTATTATCAGGTTTATTAGAGTATTCGAAGCTTTTTATGTACTTTTTAAGGAGTTTTTAGTTCTGTAAAGGTTAATAAATAGACTTTAAAATGTTAAAAAGTGTTAACTTGCGCGCATTTTTTAATTTTAGATATTATAAATTGATTTTAATGTTTGTTATCTATAATTGATGGTATGTTTTTTAACTTATTGTTTAATATTAATTAAATTATATTTTTTTTCATTGTTTGAGTGTTAATTTTAGATAATATCATTTATATGATAGGTATTTACGGATAGTAAAAACAAATTTGGTTGTGTACTGTGCATTTTCTGTTTTTTTATAAAAAGGATAAATCATGCAAACAAAAAAACAGGGAGGAAGTCGTTTTCTACGCACAGTGGAATGGCTTGGAAATGCACTCCCCCATCCCGTTATTTTATTTATTATTTTAATTGCTATTTTACTTGTATCTTCAGCGGTTGGTGAATACTTCGGCGTTACAGTACAAGATCCACGACCAGAAGGCGCTAAAGGGCGCGCTGAAGATGGTTATATTCATATTATCAGTTTACTTGATGCTGATGGTATACGACGTATTCTTGCTAATATTGTTACCAATTTTACAGGGTTTGCTCCTTTAGGAACCGTACTGGTGGCTTTACTCGGTGTCGGAATAGCTGAACGAGCGGGATTATTATCAGCCGTTATGCGTTTAGTGGTTATGAAAGCCCCACGCAAAATGACTACATTAGCCATTGTATTTGCAGGTATTATGTCAAATACTGCAGCTGAATTAGGATATGTTGTCTTGATCCCGCTATCGGCAATTATTTTCCATTCGCTAGGTCGTCATCCATTAGCGGGGATTGCTGCTGCGTTTGCGGGAGTATCTGGCGGATATTCAGCTAACTTACTGTTAGGGACTATCGATCCATTATTATCAGGTATTACACAACAAGCAGCACGCATTATTGACCCAAGCTATATTGTTGGTGCGGAAGCAAACTGGTACTTTATGTTTGTCAGCACCTTTTTAATTACATTTTTAGGCTACATCATCACAGAAAAAATCGTTGAGCCTCAGTTAGGGCCTTATAATGGTAATGAATTAGATGATGAAGAAACTGATCTAAAAAATGCTGCGCAAGTTACCCCTCTTGAGAAAAAAGCACTATGGGCAGCAACAGGAACATTTATTGTGATGGCCATCATTCTGGCATTCACTGTCGTACCTGAAAATGGCATATTAAGAAACCAAGAAACAGGTTTAATTGGTAACTCACCATTCTTAAAATCCATTGTTGTATTCATTTTCTTATTTTTTGCTATCCCCGGTATTGTTTATGGTTGGATAGCTAAGACTATGCGTTCAGATAAAGATATTGTCGATGCCATGGCAAACTCTATGAGCACATTAGGTCTTTATTTAGTAATTATTTTCTTTGCTGCTCAATTTGTGGCTTTTTTTGGCTGGACAAATATAGGGCAAGTGATCGCTGTTAAAGGTGCGGCTTTACTTAATAGTATTGATATGCCAAGTGGGTTGCTATTTTTGGGCTTTATTTTAATTTGCGCCTTTATCAATTTAATGATTGGTTCAGCTTCCGCGCAATGGGCAGTAACGGCGCCTATTTTTGTTCCTATGTTAATGCTGGCAGGTTATGCGCCAGAAACTATTCAAGCAGCTTATCGTATAGGTGATTCGGTGACGAATATTATTACGCCAATGATGAGTTACTTTGGTTTAATCTTAGCGGTTGCCACAAAATATAAGAAAGATACGGGTATTGGAACTATGATCTCGATGATGTTGCCATATTCTATTATCTTCTTAATTGGTTGGTCACTGTTATTCTACCTTTGGGTATTTGTTTTCCACTTACCTGTAGGGCCTGGATCGCCAATTTATTATTCACCGCATGCGGGATAATATTATTCTTTAGATAAGCTTATACAAGGATGTATAGGCTTATTTGTGTTTATGTGTTGCTAACTTTTCTGTTAATTGGGTTGCATAGTCCGTATGTAGAAACTGTGTGTCCATTCCTGCCTGTTGTAATTTTAATTCGAGTAAAGTGAGTTTTTTTTGTAACTGTTCATCTTTGATGCCAGTTTCTGAAAGTGAACTTAATATTTCGGCTAAAGATAATGCATCTTTTCTATCTTGCATTTCTGGGGGCAAAAAGCCGGCATTCTTAAGCAAATGATAACTAGCCCGCAAAGACTCAGGAACATGACTGTTATCATCTAATACCAAGGGTTTACCTTCTCCTGGCAAAGAAGAGAGTTCACCATTTTTCAACGCCTTTTCAATGTGGCGCTCCGCCCATTCATCAAGAATTGACATTATTCAGCCTCAACATTAATGACTAATGTAATCAATAAAATAACAAACTTAATTTCACTTGATCAAATCACATAAAATGATATTATATTTTTATATTATATAAAAATATATATTGTTGTAGGGAGAGTAAAATGAGCAAGTACCAAGAAATAGTAACAGACATCTCGGGAAATATGGGGACATTATCTAAAAATATTCCTGAAGTTATGAAGTCATTTATGAGTACCACCAAAGCAAGCTCTAAAGATGGTGTGCTCGATGCTAAAACCAAAGAGCTGATTGCTATTGCCATTGCTGTTGCTAATCGTTGCGATGGTTGTATAGGTTTTCATACTAAAACCCTAGTTGAATTAGGGACGACAGAGCAGGAGCTTGCAGAAGCATTGGGCGTCGCGATTTATATGGGAGGGGGCCCTTCTGTGATGTATGCGTCCAATACCATGGGTGCTTTTAAAGAATTTAGTCAATAGTATTTAATAAAATTTAGTTATCATTATAGCCAGCATATTGCTGGCTTTTTGGGTTTTAAAGCTTATAGTGGCTCACTTATATTTTAGTTTTTCTTAATGATTACTAATGGTATTAGTTATATTCGTGAAATGCCAAAAGGAAATTATTATTGATAACCTTTTTTTATAAAAACATAAAGGAATTGTGAGTATTTTTACGTAAAAAAATAAAAGATAACAATTTGATTTTTAATAATATTTTTTTATTTCTCTATTTTTATTAATAAAGCTTTAATAAATATATTTGAATTTTTTATAAAATATTATGACTAATTGATGTTGATAAATAATGTAGTGCGTTTATTTGAGGAATTATGAATATAGCGATGACAGAAAGATATAAATGGTTATTGTTTTTCCTATTTATCTTATTAACTTATTTTATTCCTTTAGAAACGCGCCTGTTATGGCAACCAGATGAAATTCGTTATGCTGAAATTAGCCGTGAAATGTTAGTTTCTGGCAATTGGTCAGTGCCTTATCTTCTTGATATTCGGTATTTTGAAAAACCTGTTTTAGGATATTGGATCAATTGTATTGCTCAGTGGCTATTTGGTGAAAGCCATTTTGCGGTGCGTATTGTTGTAGTAACATCAACCTTATTAACAGGATGGCTTATTTATAAAGCGGCAATGGTAGTTTGGCGCAATAGCGCTCTTGCTTTTAATGCTATGACCGTTTTTTTATCTTCTTTTCTGGTATTAGCAATAGGTACTTATAATATATTAGATCCTATTGTGACGCTGTTTGTGACCGCTGCAATGTACTCATTTTTAGTTGCGTTATCGACCCCGAATAAAAAGGGCAAAATAATTGCTTATATGGGTATTGGCTTTTTTTGCGCACTTGGTTTTTTAACAAAAGGCTTTATTGCGGTTGTTTTACCTGCATTAGTTTTTTTAGTCATGGCAATTAGTCAAGCTCGCTTTAAAGAAGTGGTTTGCTATTCCTCTATTGCATTGTTAGCTCTCGCTATTACAGCTGGACCTTGGGTGATTACTGTTGCATTACAAGCACCGGATTATTGGAATTATTTTTTCTGGGTTGAACATGTACAGCGTTTTATTGCTAAAGAGTCTGCTCGCTCACAACCAACGTGGTTCTATATCCCGATAGTTATATTGGGTGTATTGCCTTGGCTAGGTTTTTTATTTGGTGCATTAAAATCAGCTTTCTCTTTAAAAAAAGGTACACTCTATTTTCTGCTGTGGTTTGCTCTCTTTTTTGCTTTTTTCTCAGCCTCAAAAGGAAAACTATTAACCTATATGCTACCGTGCTTTGTGCCATTATCTATTTTAATTGCACACTATATCGAAGAGTTAAAAGATAGACCTGATGAGAAAATTAGCAAAGTGAATGCATCTATTAATATTGCTTTTGGGCTAATGGGTATATCAGCCGTTATCTATTCTTTATACAGTGCCAAATTTGCGCTTTATGATACGAATGAAACGTTAAAAATAGTGTTAGCAATAAGTGGGTTTTTATTTTGGAGTGTGATTGGTGCGGGGGCGCTGTTTAGACAAACACAGTTTTTAACGATGTTTTGCTCTATCGGACTAAGTTTAGTTATTGGCTATGCAATCCCAGAAAAGATAGAAAGTAGGAGTACACCAGAAAATATTATCCAACGTTATTATGAGCCTTTGAGTAATAAATCGTATCTTTTAACGGACGAAGTTGGTATTGGTACATCACTTGCTTGGGGACTAAAACGTACTGATATTCGTTTAACAGAGACGAAAGGTGAGTTGGCTTATGGTTTAAATTACCCAGATGTAAAAAATAAATACTATAGCCTTGAACAGCTATTAGCATTAATTGAAGCAAACCAATATAAAGGGGTAGCGATTGTTTTAGTCAGACCTGATAGAAAGCAGATTTTGACTAAATTGACTACATTAAAGGAAAAGCCGATAGTAGAAAAAGAGGGCGATTTAACGCTGGTGTTCTTTAATTAGCTGAATTGCTTTAATATTTATTTTGCTGTGATGTTTTTTCTCAGTGAGTATTGATCATGTATTACGATTTTGCTTTTCGTGTGATTTATATGTGATCTAGATTAAAAAACAGAATTTGTCGGTAAATATATTTTGCTCTTTGTCGTTTTAATGGTAGGTTTAAAATGTGTCCATTAGAACGGAGTTAGCTAAGCACTATATGACAAGTCACTTAACTTTATCAGAACCCCCACCCAGACAAAATGTACTCATGAATAGGGGGAATTTATGCTGATTTTTTTAACTGAATGTATTATCGGTCTGGCATCAATTGCTCTTACTCACCGTGTATTAATGTTGTACGGTAATAAAAAGAAGTGATGAAAATACGATATGCTAATAAGCTAAGTAATCTATTAGACTAACTATCATAGACGCAAAGCCCTATAACCTGATTAATTATAGGGCTTTTATTATAGTATTGAGTTAAATTAAATATATATTTTCAGCTACTGAAAATAGTTTTCAATAATTTTTATTTTTTCAATGTCTAGTGTATTGGTATATTGATGTAATAATGCCCAAGCTTGAATATAATCATATTTGGCTTTGATTAAATCTTGCTGCGCTCTATATAAAAGCTCTTCCGCATTAAGCACATCAACCATCGTTCGCTGACCACCAACATAGCTTTTTCGTGTTGCATTTAATTGTAACTTAGCGGAACTAACGGCTTGCTCAAAAGCCATTAATTTAATATGACTCGTTGAGCAAATTTGATATTGATATCTTAATTCCTGAATAATATTTTGAATAATAGCATCCCTTTCAAATGCACTCATCTGATATTTTGCTGTCGACTGACGCATTGATGCCGTTGTTTTACCCCCATTAAATAAAGGCATACTGACATAAAAACCCACGTTAGCAGATTGGTATTTCTGGTTAATGGTATTATTACTATCAGAATTACTACTAGAGTAAGCCGCATAAAATTGTACTGTTGGGAAAAATTCTCCTCTATTTTTCTCAATCTCTTGTTTAGCTATCGCCATTTCATGACGAGCAGATTGTATCTTTAAGTTATTTTGTATGGCATTTTTTTCCCATGTGGAATAGTCATCGGGAGCCAGTGATTGAAGAACAAACTTTGTATCAGTTAGCTTTGCGATGTGCTCATGAGTAGGCAATTGTGAACCGATCATAGCACTGAGTTTGTTTTTAGCCTTTTCAATTTCTAATTGAAGATCGGTATATTGTGACTGGGTTAAATATAAACGAGTCTCTATTTCAGCAATATCTGTTTTGGTTCCTTCTCCTAACTCAAATAGGCGTTGACTTGAAGCTAGTTGTTTTTGATAGATTTCTTGCTGTGCTTGATTTAGCAATAATTTATCTTGTGTATAAGCAACTTGAATATAATTATCAATAAGTCGAATAATTAATTCTGAAAATTTATTTTGATAATGACTGTCTGCTAATAATGTTTTAATGATAGAAGCTTTGTATTCACTAAATGCGGTGTAGTCAAATAGTGGTTGACTAATAATCGCGTTGACAGAATAGCTTTGATAGTTTTGATACTCAACTGTTGTTATTTTATCCTGAAATATATTTATTGGATAAGCCTTACGTTGCCAGTTGCGAGGATTATTTTTGTAATTGACAGAAATATTGGGTAGCAATTGTGATAACCCGATATTTTCATACTCTTTACCTGCTACTTGCTCTTTTACAGCTGCATTAAATGTGGGATCATGTTTAATCGCTAAAAAATAGAGATCAGACAGTGTAACCGCTGAAGCTGGCAAGCTTAGGAGTCCTACGGAAAAAAGTGTAAAAAGTTTTTTTATTAGCATTATTATTCTTCCGTTAATGAAGTATGGAGCCTATCCAATACTGGTTTGAAAAGATAATTTAATAATGAGCGATCGCCAGTTTTAATAAATACATCAACGGGCATACCTGCTTTCAATTTATTTTTATTATCTGCTAATAATGTATAATCTTTTATGTTAATAAGAACTTGATAATATGGCTCAGTTGTTCGTTCATCAATTAATCTATCGGCAGAAATAATCGTTACTTCACCAGGAATTTTTGGCGTGGTATTTTGATTAAAGGCACTAAAGATCAAATCAACGGGAAGGCCAGGAGTTACCTTATCAATAAGATGCGGAGCAAGACGCGCTTCAATAACAAGTTGATGATCTTCAGGCACTATGTCCATCAATGTCTGACCTGTTTTTACAAAGCCACCTTGGGTAAAAACAGAAAGATCCATTACAGTACCCGATATCGGTGCGATAATTGCCATTTTAGCTAATTTATCTGTTTCTATAATAAGTTGTTTTTCTGTTTCACTGATTTGTAATTGTATTTTATTTAGCTCTGTTCGAGCTAGTTGGTGGAAATTGGCATTACGTTGTAATATTCTTTGCTCATATTCTAATTTTTGTTTTTCTAATGCACTTATTTGCCCAAAAGTCTCGTTGAGTTGATTATTATTTTCTGCTAATTCTCGCACCATTTCTTGATATCGATGACGAGGAATATATCCTTCATTAGCTAATATTTGTAAATCATTAAGCTGATTTTGTAGATTACTAATTTGACTCTTTTTATTCTGGATTGAGCGCTTTAGATGGGTTAGGCGACCAGTAATGCCATCGATAGCTGCTTTATAACCATTTATTTCACTTATTAATTCTGCATTTTTTTCATTTAATAAACGATTTTGTTGTAGTAATAACTTCTCTCTATTTTCAGTAGATGAATAGTATTTATCGCTATTATTTAATTTAAATGAAGTTTGTTGATTAAGTTCAGCGTATAATCTTTGTTGAGTGATCAGTAAATTATCATATTGCTCTGATAACGATTTTACTAAGGCTTGAGATTGAATAGGGCTTAGCTGTATCAGAGTTTGTCCAGCTGATACCGGATCACCATTTTTTACAAAAATATGAGTAATAATACCTTCAACAGAAGACTGTACACTTTTTTTATTCCCCGATATTACTACGTTTCCTATTGCAGGAACGCCTTTATCAAGGGGCGCGAAAGCAGCCCAAAAAATAAAAATTGCTAAGCCTAATAAAACCACAGTCCATCCAATAACGAGAAATTTCTTTGGATCATCTGAAATTTTTTCTGACAGTGGTATAACATTTTTTTCTATAGTCATGATCAATTCCGAAAAATTAAGCGTTATTTGAGGTTGCTGGTGTTGAAGAAATAGTGTTTGCCGTTTTTGTGATAGTTGGATTATTTAATTCAGCAATAACAGACGCCGTTGGACCGAATAATTTGGTGTTTCCATCAAATATCACTAATAATTTATTAGTGACAGAAAGTAGCTGTTTTTGGTGGGTAATTAAAATAACGGTTTTTTTATGCTGTTTTAATGTTTCGATCGCCTGTGTTAACGCTCTAATACCTAAATCATCTAAATTAGAATTTGGCTCATCTAAGACAACTAACGTGGGATCGCCATATAATGCTCTGGCTAATGCAATACGTTGTTTTTGTCCGCCGGATAATCCTTCACCGTGAGCACCAATTTGGGTTTCATATCCTTGAGGAAAGCGTAAAATCATCTCGTGTACATGTGCCATTTTGGCGGCTTGGATCACTTTTTGAGGATCAACCTCAGTAAAGCGTGCAATATTTTCAGCGATAGTGCCGGGGAAAAGGGCGATTTCTTGAGGTAAATAACCAATATGTGGACCAATTTCTTCTTTACTCCACTGAAAGATATCCGCATTATCTAATCGTACAATGCCTTTTTTGACCTGCCATATACCGACAATAAATTTTGCTAAAGAAGACTTACCAGAAGCACTCGGGCCAATAATACCTAGTATATCTCCCGGTAATAGAGCAAAATTGATATTATTTAGTAATATTCTGTCACTGTGTGGATACACGGCTTCATCGATATTAACAAGTAATTGGCCTTGAGGCTTAGGTAAGGCCATTTTTTTATTTTCTTGAGGGTATGTTTTTAATAAAGTTGTCAATCGATTGTAGGCTGCTTTACTACTATCCCAACTTTTCCATACATTGATCACTTGCTCAATAGGGGCTAATGCTCGACCTAAAAGTATTGAACCGGCAATCATCATTCCAGGACTGATAGTATTATCAATAGCAAGCCATCCCCCTAAACCTAGCATTAAAGATTGTAATGCCATACGTGTTACTTTTGTGATAGCGTTAATACCAGCTGCATTATCACTGGCTTGTGTTTGTGCTTGTAAATATTTGAAATGAGAGGTTTGCCATTGTTTACGTAATTGACTAAGCATTCCCATCGCTTCGATAGTCTGTGGATGTTCTAAATGATGACTTTGTATTAGTTGTGCTTGATTGGCAAAATTGTTCGCTTTTTTTAAATGATTTTTAGATAGATATTCATTAAGGATAGCCAAAGCAAATAAGATAAGGGCACCACAAAGTGCAAATAATCCTAACCAAGGATTAAATAAAGTAATAACTAAAAGGTAAATAGGGAACCAAGGTAGATCAAAGAAAGTGAATATGGCATGACTAGTAATGAATTGTCGTAAAGTAATTAGATCTGTTAATGCTAACGTTGGATTAATATTCGCTATTTTGTTTAATTTTTCTCGGTAAGCTGCAGTATAAATGCGTGAATTAAGTGATAAATCTAATTTATTACTCATACGTATAACAATAATGCTTCTTAAATATTCTAATCCTCCCATAAAGATAAAAAGAGCTAACATAATGATTGTTAGCATCAATAGTGTCATTTCATTACCTGATGGTAATACTCGATCGTAAATTTGTAACATATAAATAGAAGGGACTAACATTAATATATTAATTAAAGCGGTAAATAGCCCAATAGAGAGAAAAACTTTTCGTCTCTCTTTTATGATACTTGTTATCTCGTTATTATATTTTATTTGTGGCATGTGGTATTCCTGATTTAATTTGTCTATTTTTAGTACTAAATATCTTTTGTTGGTTTTAAAGAAGTGTCTATTTTCTCTTTATTTTTTATTATGAATATCAAAATAGCTTCATTTAAAGCAAAAGAGGGTAGGAGAAATAACTTTCTCCTACCCAACTATGACTTAAACAATAAAATCAGTTTCGTAATTAACAAAACCTACGATATCAATTTTAAAATCAGGATTATAATTATAGCCATAAGCATTAATGGCTAATTCAGAAGCATTGGTTACTTCATTATAGCTAAGAGTTGCTTCGCCAGCATTTCCTGTAAAGTTATCAACAAAGTTAAGAATTTTGCTACTAAATGTATCTTGAATTAATGTTGATAAATCAATTTTATCAATACCGGTTTTGAAATCCATTATTTTATCTGCGGCTGTTACTAAAGAATCTGCAATTTCTTTATAAATAAAGGTATTGCTTCCTGTGCCACCATGTAATGTATCTTGTCCACGACCACCATAAATAGTGTTATTACCACTATGGCCATAGATAATATCGTCTCCTTCGCCTCCAATAAGAGTATTATCAGCATCATTACCATGAATAATATCATTACCAAAACCACCAATCGCGTTTTCTATGGTAACATTTTGTGCAATGGAAACATTTTTCTGTAATCCCCCCACATCAGAAAAGTTCCCAGCACGTAAATCAATCAGTTGATCTTGATAGAAGCCTGAGAAATCAAATGTATCGTTACCACCACTATCCCATACAGAGAAAATTAATTTATCATTGCTATCAGTAGCCGTATAATAATCAATCCCAGTATTTGAATTGAAACCATATACATCATCACCTGTTCTGGTAGTCGTATTTGCGCCATAGAGATATTGCATAGCAGAAATATCATGAAGGAGAGGGGCTCCAGCATAAGCACCTTGGAAGTGGGCGCCTGTTTCATATTCATCCCAATAGCTCATTACTGTATATTGGCGACTATCTTCCGCATAATCAGATTTTAAATAACCTGGAACATTCTGACCTGCGTTATAATCACCAGGATGCATAAGACCCAGTGTATGACCAATTTCATGGATAATAGTTAAACGACCATAATTACCCAATTCTGGTGTAGTATTACCTGCATAATGATAATCACTAAACCATGCTTGGCCAGAAAGATCTTTTCCATAAGCATAGGTATTAGGCAATGTTGCATAAGCCTGAAATGTGCCATTGGGATCATAGATATTACCAAAAGTAATATCTGTTTTTACGTCAGAAGCCTTCATTCCATCAACATTCCCAACAGCAACTTCAGTAAATTTAATATTTGCAATGTCAGACCATGCATCTAAAGATTTTCTTGCATGCTCTTTTTGTAATTCATTAAATTCATAAGGATTCTTATTACCAAATTGATTAAATTTGCCTTCCCATTTTGGGAATGAATAAGTCACCTCAGCGGGTTGCCCAATAACATATTTGCCATTCCAAGTGGAATCTTCACGGGCTATATGTTTTCCTGCGGTATCATAATCAAAAGAAGGTAATACTTTGGTTGAATAGTTATAGAAGATCCCGCTTTTATCTAATAAATCAGAAATATTAGATAACCCAACGGCTTTTTTTAATAAAAAAGATCCCATAATATCCTCCAGATATAAATTTAGGTTAAGTTTATTTTCATACTGAAAATATATTTATCTGGCGAATGCCATTGAGGATAAAGATAGACATTAATTATTATTAATCTAGGGGGGTAAAATAAGTTTTTAAATAATTGTGAAGTAAAGTGTGTTTTAAGTCAGAATAATTTAATGAGGTGAATATAAGTATAGTTATATTTTATTTTTAGATGATTTCTATTGTTAGTTATTGTTTTATAATTGAAAGGAAAATTTTACTTAAGTTTGATTTTTAATTTAATTAATGGGTTTGTTTAAAATTAATGTATCATTTATTATGTTAAGTTGTTTGATGTTTGATGTTTGATGTTTGATGTTTGATGTTTGTTTTATTTCTATAGTAATAATAATATTGGTGAATAATAAACAAAATAAAAATAACATAATGTATTATTTTTATACTGCTAAAAAACAGAACATCTAAATAAAAAAGGACTACAATATAATCATAATCCTTATTGTTAATTAGAATAATATCTTTATATATCTAAAAGATCATTGTAACTTAATATACCCTCAAGTTTTATAAAGATAGTCGAATGATGGTCGTTATTGGCTGTTGAAATAGTTATTGTGGTTTTATTTGTATGAATATCATTATGTAAAACTATTTCATTTTCATTTCCTGATAATTGTTCTACTCGTTTCATTTTTGATATATCGATTTTTTTATAATTTTGATCAACAAAAATAATTTTGTCTTCATTCGTATTAAAATCAAAAATTAAATTATAACTTTTAGCGCCTTTATAGCATAAGAAGTTAAAAGTATCATTTCCTTGTTCACCATATAATAGATTAGTACCTAATCCACAATAAAATATATCATTCCCTTCACCACCTTGAAGTTCATTTCGTCCTGCTTTTGATATCGAAAATAATAGATCATTGCCTTTACCGCCAATGAATGTATTATTTCCATAATAATCAACAAGGGTATCATCTCCATCACCACCAAAGAGTTTATCATTACCTTTATTTCCATAGAGGTAATCATTACCCATACTACCATGGAGAATATCATTACCCATACCACCATGGAGAATATCATCACCTATACCTCCATAGAGATAATCATTGCCTATATCACCATAGAGAATATCATTACCCATACCACCATAGAGGTGATCATTACCCAAACCACCATTGATAGTATCATTACCATCACCACCTATAAGTTCATTATTAGCACTATTTCCTATGATAGTATCATCGCCTTTACCACCAATAGCATTTTCAATAATCGTTTTGTAGGCAATAGAGATATTACTCCGTAACCCGCCAATATCTGAAAAGCTACCTTCATTTAGGTTAATAACTTGATTAACGGTATATAGGGAAAAGTCTAATGTATCAATTTCCCCCGAATCCCAAATACAACTTACTAATTTATCTTCTATGCTTTTTAAGGAGTAAGCGACACGTCCGGTATTAGAATGAAATCCATAGATATTATTTTCAAGGCGTGTGGTCATATTTTCGCCATAGAGCTGTTGCAATAATAATATATCTAATAGCATAAAGGTCATGGGATAAAGACCACCAAAATCAGCATGCTCTGAGGTTGGTATATCATAACCCATAACAGAATATTTCAATGAAGCTAATACATGATTTTTATCTTTATATTCTAAGTATTGCCAACTATGGCTTAGCCCGAGTGCATGACCAACTTCATGCAAAACAACTTTATAATGATATGTACCTGGCTGATATTTATTATTTTTTAGTGTTTCAATTAGAGTATTGGTTTTTTTTATTATCAGAACAGTACCATTATCTTTAAAATTGAAAGCATCACCAATATTACCTTCTGTTTTTATATAATTATCAAGATCATGTTGATGTATTATCTTATAATATTGGTGTGATGATAAATTTAAAAATATAGTTCCAGAGTATTGGTATTGTTCATCAATATTTATCTTTTTTATAGGGGTTGAATACCTGCTAGGATAGGTTGCAAAACCTCTGGTGGTATATGAAAATTCTATTGAACCATGACTAATATGAAAATCATCGTAAAAACCAAATTTTATATCGGCATCGAATTCTGGATTAGATGCAACAAACTTTGCTTGTGTTATATGGGCAATTTCATTAAGAATATCGGAAATAACTTCTTGTTGATGAGGATATATGGTTGTTTGTGTATTATAAAAATAAGGATGTATACTATTCTTATTTTTATTAATACTATTTTCTATATCCTCTATATCTTTTTCTAATTCAGCTATTCTACTTATTGAATATTTATTTCTATAATATTTTAATGAAGCGATTTCTTTTTCTTTTTTTTCCTTAAGATAGGTCAATTCATATACTTTAGCGGTATGTTTTATTGATTCTATTCTATCTTTTTCTGTTACTGAATATTTTTTATTTGAGTAATTTCTTTTTTTATCATAATCAGGAAATATATAAGTTATTTTGGTGATATTACTATGTGGTTGTTTAGGCCAACCATACATATAATTTATAACAATTTTACCATCAGGTAGATAGAAGTAAGTTGGTTTTTTTATTGAGTTAAAACTATTCATACTAAATCCTTTTACCAAAAGAGAATTTTCTATATTTCTTAATTTTATAATTAATGGATATATATATGGGAATAACTTTTATAAAACAAACTATTTATTAGTATGTTTTTAGTCGATTGCTATTAATTATTTATACGCATATTATGCTAGATTATTATTAATATAATAATTGATAGTTATTTATAGAGTAATAATTTAAATTTTTACAAATCATATGGTGAAATGTATTTATACCGCAAAGAGTTCATCGTGGTTAAATATACCGACAATCTCTATATGTACAATGGACTTATCATCGTTAGAAGATATTGAAACGTCTATGATGGTCTTGTTGGCTGGTTTGTTATAATTTAATGAAAATTCATTTTTATCTCCTGATAATTTATCAACTTTTTTCATTTTTGATATATCTATTTTTCTATAATCCCTAGTGAGCAAAGTTATTTTATCCTTGTTTTTTTCAAAATCCCAAATTGAACTATTGCTTTCAATGCCCTCATAGCAGAAAAAATTAAAGGTATCATTTCCTTGTCCACCGGTTACATTATGAGTTCCTGTGCCTAAATATATTTCATCATCACCTTCTCCCCCTTGAATGATATTTCTGCCTGGAAGCCCTCTATCCATTGATGCTACACAGATCCGATCATTACCCTTACCACCATTCAACATATTAGCACCATAATAATCAATAAGCATATCATCTCCATCATCACCATAGAGCACATCATTTCCCATTTCTCCGTATATAACATCGTTTCCAGAGCCACCATAGAATAAATCATTGCCATCACCGCCATAGAATAAATCATTGCCATCACCACCTATGAGGTTATTATCAAAAGGATTTCCTATGAGAGTATCATCACCTTTACCACCAATCGCATTTTCAATAATCGTTTTATAGGCAATAGAGATATTACTCCGTAATCCTCCAATATCTGAAAAACAGCCCTCATTGAGATTAATGACTTGATTAACGGTATATAGGGAAAAGTCTAATGTATCAATTCCTCCTGAATCCCAAATACAGCTCACTAGTTTATCTTCTATGCTATTTAAAGAGTAAGCGGCGCGTCCCGTATTGGAATTAAATCCATAGGTATTATTTTCAAGGCGTGTGGTCATATTTGGGCCATAGAGATATTGTAATAATAATATATCTACTAGCATAAAGGTCATAGGATAAAGGCCACCAAAATCTGCCTCTTCAATATCAGCAAAATCAATGCTCATAATTGAATACTTATATGAATATAATACTTTATGTTCTTTATTTGGTATATATTTCCAGCTATGGTTTAACCCTAGAGCATGGCCTAATTCATGCATAAAAACAAGATATTCATATGAGCCAATTTTATGTTTATTTTGTTGGTA
>NZ_KV792000.1:443004-468231 GCF_001808035.1 Proteus sp. HMSC14B05
GCCGATTTTATGTTTATTTTGTTGGTATTCTTTGAATAAATTATTATTACCTCTTGCTATTGAAATAGTTTTATCATTATTAAAATAATACACGTCATTGATTTTAGCCTCATTTTTTATATACTCATCAATACCATCCTGATTGATTGTTTTATAATATTCTTGTGTGGAAATATTAACAAATATAGTTCCAGGAAGGTCATGAGTTTCATCTGGTTTTATTTCTTTCCTAGGTGTACCTTCCACGTTAGGATTAGCAGCATTACCTTTTCGAGAATTTGAAATTAATTTATGAGTGGACATATCAATAAATTGACTATAATAGCCAAACTTTAAATCAGCATTGATATAGGGTGAAATTTTATAAAAAAATATAGATAATATATCTGAGATGTGTTGTAATATATCTTCGATAACTTCTTGTTGATGAGGAAATATCGTTTCTTGAGTTAAATAAAAATAGGGATGCATATTATCTACTGTATTAATAATCTTATCTTCTATTTTTTCTATTTCTTCTTCTAATTCTTTAATTCTTTTTTTTGAATCCTCGCTATATTTATCTTTAATTGTGTTTAATTCTTGTTTTTTTTGTTCCCTAACATTATATAATCTATGATATTCATATATATTTTTTAACGTGTTTTTTTCTTCACTTTCTGTTATTGGGGTCTTGCTTTTTATAATTTCTCGATATGTATTGTAATCTGGAAATGTATAAGTTACTGTTGTTATTTTATTTGGTGATTTTTGGGGCCAACCAGCCATAACTCCTGTTGTTACGATCCCTTTAGGTAAATAGAAATTAGTCGATTCTTTCATATTTATTATTATAGTCATATCAATTCCTTTTTTATTCAATGAAAAGTTATTTACATTAATCTTATAAAATAAATTCATGTGATAATTTTATAATTAGCTAATTATAAAATTTTTATTGATTGATTTCTTTTTGAAAAAACACATGTCAGTATTTTGTTACATTATTATGTTGTTATATTATTAGTTGATTGTATTGTTAATAAGATAATATGTTTCCTGTTAAATAGAAAAGGCACTGCAATATGATTACAGTGCCTTTTCTATTTATTATTATTATGATAGTTCCCTGGTGAGGCTATCTTTTTGATAACACCTAATTTAAAACCTAATTTATGTTATCAGCTAGGTACTACTGCGATTTGTTTGATTTCTATGTGAAGAAGGTAATATTTTTTATTATCTATTTCCTTTAAACTATATATGGCTAAATTATTTGATGTCTATTTTTTATACATATTCTTTATCTTTGGTGGAGCAATAATAAAATGTCTTATATATCAAGAGAAAAGATAGATTACTTGTCCATTGGTCATCGACTGCGTGCTTATCGTATTGCCTCCTCATTAAAAGCTGAAGATGTAGCTGAAAGTTTAGGGATCTCCCGTGCCGCTGTCTATCGATTAGAAAAGGGTGAAATCGTTAAAATTGAGACATTAGATAATCTTGCTCGATTACTTAACACCTCATTAAGTAGCTTATTAGGTATTAATACGGAGTATTACTCTAGCGCTAATGGTTTTTTTGAACGAATGCGCCAACTTGAAACACAATCTTCCCATATTTATACCCATTTCGAACCCTTTTCTTATTTATTAACCTCTGATTGTTATGATAAAACGCTTGTCGAAATGTTAACAGAAGCCTCTCCTGAAAATGCGCTAACAAAGAAGCAACAAGAAGTTTTATCTATTTTAAAAGAGCGTAAAAAGCATCAATCATTACACTCACCGCATATTTATAATTTAATTAGTCAACAGCAAATCGAAAAATTTCTTTATGTTGGTATGCTAGGCTCTGTTAATGTAAGTAAAGCCATTCAACAAGAAAGAAAACAACGCGCAAAACAAGAAATCAGCCATTTAATTGAAAAGTTAGAGCAAAAAAATAGTCATCTTAATATTGCGATTATTTCAGATACGATGCCATCTTTAACCTTTCAATTGTTTTATCAAAACAAAGCACCTCTCTCTTTAGCGGTTAGTCCATTTCGTTTAGGTGAATTTCCTAATGTAAGTACGGGTATTGCGACAGTATCTTCATCAACAGAAGCAATATTCCAATATCAATCTCTGTTTGATACGTTATGGGCAAAAGCAATAAAAAATGATGATGCCATTACACGCTTAAAAGAGATTATCAGTCATTATTGATTAGCTAGAACACCTAATGTTTCCGCTAAGATATCTGCAGCTATTGCAATATCACTAAACTCCGTAAATTCATCTGGGTGATGACTAATCCCCGCAACAGAGGGGGTAAAAATCATCGCTGTCGGGTATAAAGATGCCATATTCATTGAGTCATGACCGGCACCACTTAACATAGTCATATAATTGATATCGTGTTTTTGACAAATATTTTCAATAACTTGGCAAATTGAGTCATCCAGTTTTACTGGTGATTCAGCCGAAATAGGTTGCACTATTATTTTTACACCAAAATCTTTTTCTGCTTTCTCAACACTGTTTGTTAAACGCTGTACAACACGTTGAATACTGTCCGTATCAATACCACGAATATCCACGGAGAATTTTACTTGCCCTGGAATAACGTTCATCGAGTTTGGTATGACATTAAGTTTACCAATGGTACCTACGGTGCCGTATACCGCTTCCGTACAGGCAGCATGATTGATATCAGTAATAATACCCGCACTCGCCACTAACGCATCTTGACGTTGATACATTGGCGTTGCACCAGAGTGGTCTGCATGGCCATTTACGGTGACTGAAAAGCGTGTTGGCGCAGCGATACCATTGACAATTCCAATTGTTTTTTGATCGTTTTCTAGACGTTTACCTTGTTCAATATGTAATTCAACAAATGCACTATAACGGTCTGATTTAAGTAAACATTGATCTAAGTTTTCATGCTGATAACCAAGGGATTTTAAAACATCAAAGAAATTATTACCTTCATCATCTCTATTTTGTTCCCATCGAGTACGGTCAATTTTTCCTGTTAGCACTTTACTTCCGATACATGAAAACCCAAATCGGCTCGATTCTTCTGCTCGGAATACAATTAACTCTAGATCACGTTTCAGTTGTTGTGGTTTGTATTGCATCAAAGCATAAAAACCAGCAATAACTCCTAAGGCGCCATCATAAGCGCCCCCTTGGGGAACGGTATCAAGGTGAGAGCCTGTTCCTACGGCGGGTAATGTTCTATCTTGCCCCGGTAAGCGAGCGTAGAGTGTGCCAATACCGTCACGATAGACTTCAAGGCCTGCCTCTTTCATTACACTAGCAAGATAGAGATGGGCTGCTTCATCTTCTTCGCTATAGGCAATACGTGTTATCCCTTTGTCATGGTTATCTTTTTTATAAATTTGCATTGTTTCAATTAATGTTTTCATATCATTAATTGAAAAGTCTGTTGCTGTAATTGGTTGAGTCATAAGGTTATTCTCCGGTGTTTTCTGTAAAACTGTCTAAAAAATGAGACAAATAAAAGATTAAAAAAGCCATCTTTTATAGATGGTCTGCTATTTTTATAATCGTTACTTATTATATTTACTTCTCAGAATTTATTTCGTCAATGGTAAATAAGAGGGATTTTATATTCTGTGAGATAGGGCGTAATTAAAAAGAGATATATTTCTGACTTATTTCATAAATGAATCATTATTGTGTTAAAGATGTTATAAAAGATAAATAAAATAAGATGTTGTACTGATATTAATCTTTCTTATTTTTAATATAAATGAAAATTATTCTCACGGGGTATATTGGATGATATTCTCATCCAATATATTAATAATTAAATCTAGAAGAAGTATTTAAAACGTGCTCTTACACCATAACGATCTTTATCGCTATTTTCTATTTCAATATCTTTACCATTAATAACAGAATAATATGCACCTAAATAGATTTTAAAATTATCCATATCTAAAATATTAGGTAATTCATATGAGGAATAGAGAGTGTGGATATTATATTTCCCTGGGCCAAATATAATATCATTATTGTTATCATCATCACTATTAATAGTATATGAATTAATATTATTATGGGCATAGATATAGCCTAATTGTAATTTACGCCATAAAATATTAGTACCTGTTGTAAAGTCGTTCTCATCGTTAGCGTCTAAATAAGCGGTATTCCAATTTATTGTGACACCATTTTCAGGATTTTGTTGTAGATTGCTCCAGCCTAAAGTTAATCCATAACCGTTGCGTTTGGATTGATCTCTAAATTCACCCGTTTTTTTATCATCATAACCATAAGCATTATTGATAATATTTTTTTCTAAGGCTACAGCAACTTTAAAATTATTGTTATTCCATGCAATAACTGGGCGAAAATAAATAACATTTTTATTATTATATAGTTTATTTCCGTGATATTCCTTGTTAGCAAAAATAGACGTTCCATCTTCAATTAATAAATTAGTTTCAAAATACCAATTATTATATTGGCTATTAAACATCATGCTACCACCGCTATTGCTTCTCCCTCGACCTTCTTTCATCATGTAGATATAACCAAAGCCATCACTATAAGTATCATTTGCAGTGTTGCCTGAATATTCAACAAAAGTATCTTGATTAAGCGGGAACATGTCATAAGCTTCATAACGACCTAACTTAAATTGCCAACGCTCTTTTTTACCAAAATAAAAAGCGGCATCGTCGAGAGATACCTTACCATCAATATTTGCCAGAGGTTGAACAGTGAAGCCTGCATAATTTTTATTATCTAACAGACGCTCTCCGTCTAAGCCAATTAATATACGCCCATTGATCCCCCATTTATCATAATCGCCATAGTCTTTTTCTTTACCTGAGCGCATGTTAATGGAGGTTAGCTGACCTTTTTTACTTGCAATATCTGTATTAAATTCAACATCACCATATAACTTGAGTTTTCCATAACCGGTATTTGTTTCTATCAGCGATGACGGTGGCGCAGTTATAGTTTCGCTAGTTTGTGATAGATTGTTATTAAGCGCCTGATTTTGTTTTAACGCATTTTCTAACTTAGCGGCACGTTGCTCTGCTAACTCAGCTCTTTTTTCAGCGGCTAACGTTCTCTCTTATAGTCGAGCTAAACGTTGTTCTATCGATAATTCATTTGTATTGGCGTGAGCAATTGTCGGCACGGCAATGCCGATACAAGTCGCTATCGCAAGGTGTTTGATGTTCATTGTTTATTCCTTATATCGGGAATAATGGAGGTTTATTATCCCCATGTTTTTTTATTAAAAAAGTGAATGAATATCTATTTCAGTTAATGAGTGAACAGCTAAATCTGCTTCTGGTAAGGGGCCGTCAGCAGTAACGCCAATTGCATACATGCCCGCTTGTTTAATCGATTGTATTCCAGCAATCGAGTCTTCAAATCCGATACATAAATGTGGTGGAATGTGAATAAACTCAGCCGCACGCAAAAATATTTCAGGATCGGGCTTGCCTTTTTTGAGTGTTTTAGGATCAACAATTGCCTTAAAATAATGCTTAATGCCTAATTTTTCTAATATGGTTGGGGCATTTTCTGAAGCTGATGCAATAGCACAAGGAATGTGATTATTGTTTGCTTGTTCTATTAGATCTAAAACACCCGGTAAAATATCTTTTGGAGTAATATTATTTAATAACTCAAGATAATATTTATTTTTTGTTTCTGTTAATGATTTTTTTTCATCCGCAGAATAAACATCACTTTTATTACCATAAGATAAAATAAGCTCTAATGACTCAATTCGACTTATTCCTTTTAATAAATGGTTAAACTCTTTGTCAAAATCAATTCCTATTTCATTAGATAGTTTTTTCCACGCAATATAGTGGTAATTGGCGGTATCAACAATTACGCCATCCAGATCAAAAATAAGACCTTTAGTCATTTTGCGTGTCTCCATTTAACTTTAATACTAATAACGTATTGGCGGTTAGCTTATGCGTTTGATGGTTAATTAAAATAGTACTGGGCTTATCACTTAAAATACTAATTTCTTTATGACTGAGATTAATTTGATATAAAGTAGAGCGATGCAATAATTTAAAGCTTAGTTTTTGCCATTGTTGAGGGAGTGAAGGGGTGATGGTCAACATATCCTGACGAATATCAACACCGGCATAAGCCATGATGGTGGTATTTAATGTTGCCGCCATGACACCAGTATGAATACCTTCGGCAGTTGTTCCACCTTGAATATCATTATAATCTGAATAAAGAGCATCTTGATAAAGTTGCCATGACAAATCATGTAACTGTATTTGTTCTGCGAGATAAGCATGGACAATGCGTGACAGTGTGGAACCATGAGAGGTTCTTTCTAAATAGTAATGTAGATTTTTTTCAGCAAAGTGCTTAGAAACTGAATAACCAAGAGAGGTAATTAGGGAATGTACGGTTTGCTTATCTAAGTTATTAAATAACATCAGGGTATCTGCTTGTTTAGCTACTTTGTAATCATCGGCAGATTTATTTTCTTTACGCAAAATTCTATCCATACGATAGATATTGCCGTATTTTTTTCGATAGCTTTCCCAATCCAGATCTTTTAATTGAAAATAACCTGAGAACTGTTCAATAATTTCATGAGCATCAATATTGATAGCAATACGATTTTTAACTTCTTGTATTTTATTGAAAACGCTAGATTGGCTGTTTAGCTGTTGTAATTTTTTAGAAAAACGATCATTGTTTATGAACATCTCTATTTGATTAAACAACCAAACCACCATTAAATTAGTGTATGCGTTATCTTTTAAGCCACCTTCAAGTGAGTCTGCGTATTTCTCATGAAATTCATCCGGCCCCATAACTCCATTAATATGAAAACGTTGATCGCCTTCATCCCACTGACATTGGTCTAACCAGAACAAGGTAATGTCATTGAGTAGTTCAAGTCCATACTGTTCCATAAATTGGTGATCATGAGTATTTAGCCAATATAGCCACACATTATAGGCAATCGCTAATGAGACATGACGTTGACGACAACTGTGGTCGGCATCCCATTGCCCTGATAAGGGGTTTAAATGCAGTGTCTGGGTTTGCTCACTACCATCATGCCCTGATTGCCAAGGGAACATAGCACCTTGAAATCCTTCTGCTCGTGCCGCAAGACGCGCAGCAGGTAGCCTGTGGTAACGATATAGTAATAGTTGGCGTGCGGTTTCAGGGAAGTGCATAATATAAAATGGCAGAATAAAGATCTCATCCCAGAAAATATGGCCTCGATAGGCTTCCCCGTGTAACCCTCGGGCGGTGACTGAAACATCTAATTGATGTTGCTGATTGCTAAATGGTGATGCGGATGACAGTAAATGGAAGGTATGTAAGCGTAGTAATTTTTGGGTCATCAGATCGCCAGAAATCGAGATATCGGCACTATCCCATAACGTTTGCCACGCTTTTTGGCTATTTATCAATTGGCTGTGTAAAGGTTGTTGTTCCCAATTAACCACATCTTGCCATGAGTCTGGGTAAGCCGTAGAGGTTGTTACAGCAACACATTTTTCAAGTTGATAGGTGGTATTTTGTTGAGCGTTGAAGGTGATGGTTTGTTCAACAAGCGTATCTGAAACATGACAAACAATATCTTCATTTGCAAAGAAATCACCACTTATTGTTGACGATAATCCGATCCCTATTTTTGACTGATCTGTTTGAGCTAATATAAATGCGTGTTGCTTATTCGCTCCAGTTTGTAACACATGATAATGATGGGGATTAAGGCTACGGTAGCGTTGTACACCGTAATTATAAGTATTTCCTTCTAGGCGAGTTATAACCGTTATCTCACCTGAGAAATTTAATGGTTTAAAGGTATATAAAATGGCGTAATGTGACATATCAGCCATATTGGCAAATTTTGTACAATGAATATCAAGTTGCTGTCCTTCAGGGGTTTCTACACGCCATTGGCTAGTGAATACACCCGTTTTTAAATCTAATTGACGTGTTAAATGGTGTGTTATCAGTTGCTTTGGATGAAGATATTCTCCCTTACCAATTTTAAGAGAAATAAATTGTCCATTAGGTGCATTAACAAAATCTTCATTAATCACCTGATGGTTTTCTATTTGTGAACTTGCTTGATTATATAGGCCAGCAATATAGGTAGCAGGGTAGTGCTCATCACTTATAGTCATTTCGGGCAAAGTTCCTCTTAACCCAATATAACCATTGGCCGTAGTTAAGAGAGACTCTTGGCAATATTCATCTTTTCCTGTTTCTAAGCCTGAATATTCAATTGACCAAGCAAAGTTATTGGCAACTGTAACCATTTTTTCTTCTAAATCATGATGATGTTCAAGCTGCGCTTTATTGATATAAATAAAAGGTTTATTAAATATTTCAGTAAAGAAATTTGATAAATTTATTACTTTATTATCAATGGTTTTAATAATAGCGCTATCCAATTTATTACTTATCGAATATATCAAACCACCTTGAGCAGATTTAAATTTATGATTAATAGCTTTAGCCATATTTAGCCAATCAAGGTAATGGCTATTTGTGGTATTAAATGAATAATGGCTTTTTTCTGAAAGATATTTAATGGTGATATCAGTATCAGAAAGAATAACAGAGATATAATTCATGTTTAACCTTTAGTTTGAGATTAAATTAATCGACTTGCAAGGTGCCTGCTTTTTCTTTATAGCGATAGACCAGAATGGTTAATCCAATAGGGACGACAATAGCCACTATCATTGCCAATAAATAAACTAACCAATAAGTAGGTTGGATAGATAAAATACCGGGTAATCCGCCGACACCAATACCATTAGATAGCACATTATTTAATCCACAAATCAAACCCGCTAGCGCAGCGCCAATCATGGCGCACAGCATAGGAAAGCCATATTTTAAGTTGACGCCATACATGGCTGGCTCTGTCACACCTAAATAAGCAGAGATAGCTGCCGGAATAGTAATTTCTTGTTCATTTAATTTGCGGCTAACGATAATAATGCCTACAACGGCGGATGCTTGAGCAATATTAGACAGAGCGATAATCGGCCAAATAGGTGTACCGCCATAACTTTGAGTCATTTGTAAATCTATCGCTAACGTTGTGTGATGTAAGCCGGTGATCACCATGGGGGAATAGAAAAAGGCAAAAATAGTTGAACCAATAGGGGCAAAATCACCTAACATTAAAAATTTGATCAGTTGGGCGAGACCATCACCTATGCTTCTACCGATAGGGCCTAAAATAACATGGGCAACAAAAACGGCGACAATAAGAGTTACAATCGGCACAATAACTAATTTTAGGTAATCAGGGATAAAACGACGTAATTTAGTCTCAAACCATCCCAGAAATAGTCCCGCTAAAATCGAAGGGATCACTTGGGCTTGATAACCTACTTTCTCAATAGTAAATAAACCAAAATTCCAAACTTCAGGAATTTGTGAACCTAAATTGTAAGCATTCATTAGTTGTGGAGAAACTAAGGTTATACCTAGTACGATACCTAGTGCAGGTGTACCACCCATCTTTTTTACACTCGACCAGCAAATACTCACAGGTAGAAAATGGAAGATGGCTTCACAAGGTAACCAGAGAAAATCATATATTGGCGTTAACCAAGGATAAAAATAAGTGAGGGGTTTATTATCTGATATAGGCATTTCGCCAATAACATTTCTTAATCCTAACAATAAACCGCCGCAAATTAAGATAGGTAATAATGGAACAAAAATTTCGGCTAAATTGGCAATCAGCTTTTGCCAGGATCCCATATTCTTTTTCGCATCAGATTTTATATCATCTTTAGATTTAGCTTTTAATGAAAGCTTATCAATTAATAATTTATAGTAGATATCAACATCCATACCAACAATAACTTGAAATTGACCCGCATTATTAAAACAGCCTTTAACAAAAGATATTTTTTTAATTTTATCTATATCAGCAAGATTGGGATCATTCAGAACAAAACGTAATCTGGTTAGACAGTGTGAAACGCTAATAACATTATCTGAACCTCCAACAAGAGTAATTAACTCTTCAATGGCTTGGTTGTTTTGAGGTATCGACATATTAATATTCTCATAATAGTAGGGTTATTTTTAATATATCGATATCTTTCTTTTTATCCAATGGGAACGTTCCCATAACAAGATAAAGATCACAGTTAATGCTCATTAATTTATTTGATCATGGGTTTAAGTCATGACTTGATATAATGATTTTTTGTGCAGGAATATTTTTTTCTAACATTTGTATCAATATGTTAGCAGCTTCTTGTCCACTTTCTCTAAAACCTAATCGATAGAATTTAGTTTGAGGAAATAAAAAGGTGAGTAGATCATTACGACCGATGCAGGCCACCTCAATATGATCTATTTTCTGTTCGGCTAAATATTTTTGTACACCAAAGGCCAGAGAGTCGGTCGCACATAAAATAGCTTGAGGCTTGCTTGCTAATGCTTGTTTGGCAAGTAAATAGCCACTTTGATAATTAAGTTCACCAAGTTGAGCTTGAGATATTAATTGATGTTGCTGGCAATATTGAAGATAAGTTTGATAACGTAATAAACCCGTTGTTTCATCATTAATTTGGATCCCGATAAAACTTATATATTGATAATGTTTGTCTCGATGGAAATAATGCATTAAAGCGTTAACAGCTCGTTCATCGTCATGACAAATGGAAACAAAACCTTCTAGTGGTCTTGCTATAACAACCATTTTTTGTTTCCAACTTGCTAAGTTAGCCGCATTGATCCCTGAAAATGCAAATAATATTACGCCATCGATTTTCTGGTGGGCGAGCATTTTTAAGTTTTCTTCTACTTTGGCTTGGCTAAATTGGCTTTCTAAAATAATAGGGTCAATGTTGTTTTGATAAAGGATCGGTAATATGGCACTAACTGCTTGATTTTCCGCATAAGAATCAAGGCGAGTGACGATAATACCAAAAGAACGATTAGAGTACCCCCGCATTGCTCGTGCAGATTTTGACGGTGTGAATTTATATTTCTCAATAATTGAGTTAACTTTTTTCCTTGTTTCTTCATTAACCATAGGATCTTGATTAAGTACTCTTGAAACAGTCGATTTGCCCACACCACAAAGTTTGGCTATATCATTGATTGTTAAATTTTTTTTATTAGTATCTGTCATGAGCGTTTTTCTGTATTTATCTGCTGTGTGATAAAGTTATTGTAGTTTTAGCAGGTTGTTTTCCACAAGTGATTCTTTTACTGTTTGATTTAGTCTAAAAATTGTACGCAGATACTACCACAATCGTAAAAAAGAGAATTTTATATTTGTCTTTTTTGTATACTAATAACAATAAAATGAGTATACATTGTTAGATGAGAATAAATAACCACCATCGTTTTGACTAAAAACAGAAAGACTTCTTTGCCAACCTTCTTTTACATATAAATTGGGAATTATTTTATTGATAATTTCACTGTTATTATCGTTAATAAGGATCTGTGTAGATGCTAGCTTGTAGCTAGTTTTCAGTTTGGTTATATCAAAAAAAGATTTTCTATACACTGGGATCAAATCGCCGTTATAATCAATAACACCTCGAATACTTGCCCATCCTTGCTCCTCCCCTAAAGTAAACATTAATTCTAAATTAGCTTTAGTATCCTCTTTATCATAAATAATTAACTTTGCTTCACAATTTATTACATTTTCTTTTTCTTGATTGAAGTAAAAACTAAAATAAATCATTAAACTTAAAATGATAACTAATACACTAATAGCACTATATTTTTTCATTTTTTATTATCCAATACATAAATAGACACACATTGATTATGCAAGAAATTAATAGGACTAAACTTTTTTTTACATAATATTAATGATGTTCGTGAATAAGAATCACTTTCAGTTATATAGATGAAATTATAATCTGAATAACTAGAAATATAATTATCAATTAAATTTTCTTTTTCCTCATTTAATATTTCTTTATTACAAAATAAATTATATTTTTTATATGTTCCGCAGTTACTATAGTTATATAATTTATGCTTTCTACTATCTAGGTAATTAAAAGTAAAAATAACAACAAAAAATAAGACTATCAATGTAAATATAATAATAAATAATTTCTTTTTTGATAAAGATATGCTTGTTTTTTTTATTGATGATAAAGAATGATCTTTATTATTAATATTCGTATTTATATCTTCTTCTATTTCTTTTTTTATGTGAGGAATATCACTAATTTTATGTTCATTGATTAATTTTATATCTTGAATATTATTGTCAGATAGTTTTTCAATACTAATATTGTGATTAATGATATACCCTTTTCGAGGAACGGTGATGACAATCTCATCATCGATATCTAGCTCATTAAATGCTTTTCTTAATAAAAGAATATTTTGATAGAAAGCACTATTAGTTATAAATTTTTCTTTATCTCCCCAGCCAATTCTAAATAATTCTCGTTGCGTAACTAATTCATTAACGGTAATAAGATGTATTAGCATTTTAGATGAAGGTGCTAAAATTTTCTTTTCTTTATTGAGTTTTTTTGAAAATAATAAATTTTTATCGCTATAAAATATAATGTCATCATTAATTAGATACATAGTGCCGCCAATACGTCATTTGGATATTTATTCTTCTTAATGCTAGAAAAGGAGTATTTTTTATATATAAAGCTAAAAAATTATTTTTTCAAGTTAAAAAAAACTAAAAAATTTGTTTATCGCATTTTAATACATTTAAATAACAATTAGAAACTTACTGGTAACAAATAAAGCAAGATATCTATTTATTTATTCGTATAGATTAACTATGTGAATTTTATTATTTAATATTATAAGTCTCTATAATCTTTAGGAATTACCATTATTTAAATTTATTTATAATGGGGGTGTTACTCAGGGAATTAGTGGAAAGCTTTTATAAATAAATTGGTATTGGAATTAAATTTATTTAAAAATGAGTAAAATCACTTCTAAAATTAAAGTTAAATAAATCAATTAAGTTGATTTTGGTTTTTATCTAACATATTGATATTCATGTTGTTTTTTGTGAATTTTATGAGTTTTGTAGTTTTTTTGCTAACACGCATTGTAATAACTCATGTAGCATTTATTGCATCAACAACATTGCGAAACAAAGTTAAAAGTTAGTTTTAATAAAATACAATCATAAAGCAGTAACTGGCATGCTCGTATTTTAGCATGATATATCCCATTTTTATAAAGCTAATAGAAAATAGATTATGGAAAGAGAAAAATACGAAATTGATAAAACTTACGATACTAAAGCTATTCATCAATACTTAGGGAAAGAGATCCGTTCAAAAAGAAAAGCGATAGGACTAACAGGTGAAGATTTAGCTAAAAAGTTAAATGTCAGTCAACAGCAGGTATCTAGATATGAAACAGCAGAGTCAAAAATAAGCTTTGAGAAGCTATTGTTAATATCTGATGTTCTAGATCTTAATATTCAATATCTATTAAAAGTTATCATTAGCGATAAATTTAAAATTATTTCTGATGATTAGCTTTAAATTAAATTCTATGGACAAGATTTCAATATGGATATTTATATTTTTAATAGGGATGCGTGAATAAGGATATTCTTTTATGAGATAGCCTATCTCAATGTCGGTAAATACTAAAATAGTCAAATATAAAGGAAATGATGTATGAAATTTAATAAAATAGCATTAACTGTTCTATTAGCTACTTCCGCTATTTCTTTAAATGCTATGGCTGATAATGCTAATACAGGTGTTATCACATTTACGGGTTCTGTTGTAAATACGCCTTGTAATATTGCTCAATCTTCACTGAAACAAACAGTTGAGTTTGGCCAACTTTCTCGTAAAGCCTTAGAAAGTGGTAAAATGGTTGAGGCTGATTTTGATATTGAATTTACAGGTTGTGATTTTACTAATTTTGGTATAGATGCCACTAGTGGTAAGCCTGTTCCGGTTAAATCAATGGAACTTGTCTTTACTGGACAAAATTATGCTGATACAGCAAATACATTATTGGCTACTTCTGCTGGTAATACAAATAACTTGGGAATTTTAATTGATGGTTTTGAGTTTGGAAAAGCAAAAGATGTTTTACCAAGTATTACAAATCTAAAGGGTGATAATGTATTAACCTTTAAAGCTCTTGCTAAAGCTGTTGATGCAAGTAAAGATGTTTCTGAAGGTAAATTTAGTGCAATTTCTAATTTCCGTATAACTTATCAGTAATATGAATTAAATTGACTGTTAGTAAATATAAATGCTGGCAGTCAATTTTATCTCTTGAATAAGAATTTTTTAATTTATTATTTTTCATATTAATTTCGTTGGTTTTATTTTATATATCAATGGATTTTTATTAACTTAGAAATAAACCAGCTAAAGCTGAAGATTCTATTTATATAATGGAGAAGAAAGTGGCTATTTATCGACGTATAGGATTGCAAGTAATTAGCAGTCTTTTGTCACTTATTTCTAGTACAGCATTGGCTTTCGATCCTAAAGTTATTGAGCATGAAGGAAGTACTTATCTAGTGGGTAGTGTTATCTCAACTCCTTGTTCTATTGTAATGTCAAATCGTTATCAAACGGTTGATTTTTCTTCTTTAACTTTAGCTATGTTATCAAGCAAAGAAAAACGCGAACAGCAGACTTTACCATTTGAAATAGAACTTCGTGACTGTGGCAGCATTTACACGTCAATTGACAGCAAAACATGGATGATACGTTTTGATGGACAGAGCGTAAGTAATATCAATGCATTTATCTTGCAAGGCACATCTAAAGGTTTAGGGGTTTCTGTTCTAGATAATAATAAAAATGCATTAATACCAGGAGAAACATATCCTTTATTCGATAGCGTATTACGACAAGATAAATCGGGACAAATCCTCTATCTGCGTTACTTCCTTAGGCTAGAACTCACCGGAGAACCTTTACGAGCTGGAGATTACCAAGGACTGGTTCGTTTTTTTATCCATTATCAATAAAGGTAGATGCATTTTCTTAGGCTCTAATGAATAAAGTATTTTATTACCTCTAGGATGGGGATGGTGAATAGTATGATATTTGAACTCAATCAGTTAAGGCAAGTCGTATTATTGACAATGAGTATTAGTGTGTTTTCTGCTTATGCTACAGAATTCAATATCGATGTGTTAGATGCAGAAGATATACAAAATATCGATATGAGCCAATTTTCCATTGCTGGCTATGTTCCCCCTGGTGATTATGTATTAACAGTTTTTGTTAATGGACAACGTTTAGGTGCACCTCGCGATATCACGGTTCTAGAGCAAAAAACGCAAACACAAGCTATCTGTATACCTGCTGACTTACTTGATTCTATTGGTTTAAAAGAGTCTGTAAAACCAAAAGTGACTGTATACCCTAATAGTCAATGCCTTGATCTTTCTGTTTTGAAAGGAATGCAAACAGTTATTGATCTCCCAACACTATCACTCAAAATAACGATCCCCCAATTATGGATGGAATATAGAGATCCTTATTGGACTCCTCCTGCATTATGGGAAGAAGGAATTAATGGTGCTTTCCTTGATTACAGCGCTAATGTTTCAATCACCGAAGAAAAAGAGGGGGATAAACGTACTTATTTGTCCACTAATGGTACTGCGGGTATTAATTTAGGTGTTTGGCGCTTTCGTGGTGATTATAGTGCCATCTATCAAAAAAAGCGGGGTGGCAGACAATCACAAGAAATACACGATTTTGATTTTAGCCGTCTTTATGGTTTTACCTCCTTGAAAAAATTGGCTTCAATTTTAACTATTGGAGAAAATTATTTTTACTCAGATGTTTTTGAATCATGGCAATACAGCGGTATTTCATTAGAAAGTGATGACAGAATGTTACCTCCTAAATTGGTAGGGTATGCACCAGAGATCACAGGTGTAGCAGATACCAATGCAACAGTGATTGTTCGTAGCCAAAATCGAGTGCTCCTTGAAACAACAGTACCCCCTGGACCATTTCGTATTCAAACTTTAGATAGTGGTGTTCGAGGGATACTCGATATCACAATCCGTGAAGAAAATGGAGAAGAGAAAAAATTTAGTATCAGTACTGCCTCATTACCTTATTTAACTCGCCCTGGCCGTCTGATCTATAAATTAGTGATGGGTAAAACTCGTTATGATGGACATCATTTAACAGGTAAACCCGTATTCAGTGGTGAATTCTCCTATGGTCTATCTAATGCTTGGTCGTTATATGGGGGAACACAATTTAACAGCGATTATCAGGCAACGGCGATTGGTATAGGACGGGATCTATTTTCTTTTGGGGCATTATCACTTGATATTACTCAGTCTTTTGCACGTTTTACTGATAAAAAAATAAAAGGGCGTTCTTATCGTCTTAATTATGCAAAATCTTTTGATGCACTACGCACGGATATTACTTTTGCTGGGTATCGATTTGCTGCTAGAGATTATCGCACATTAACTCAGTTTATGGATCAACGTCGTACTGGTTATGATATTCGCTCTCCAAAAGAGAACTATCAAATTTATATAAACAAGTATTTTGATAATTTTAATATATCACTAAATTATCAATATAGTACCTATTGGCAAGATAAACCTCAAACACAATATGGTTTATACGCAAGTACTAATATCAGTATTCCAATGTTATCTCAGCAAAATGCGAATATATCTTTATCAGCAACCAGAACTGAACGAGATAGTGGTTATCAAGATGATGCTATTAATCTGTATTTAACAATACCATTATATAAAGGCCATAGCATTTCATTTTCTGAATCATATTCTCGTATTGGTAAAAGTAATCAATATAGCCATAGAGCAAGTTATAGTGGTTATAGTGATCGCGATAATTATAGTCTGAATGTGGGCTATAGTCATGGAGAAGAAATTGATAGCCAATCAAGTATCAGTGGTTATTATTCTCGCGACTTTTCTCAAGCTAACTTATCTGCTAACGCAAGTTATGTACCACAACAATATCGTAGTGTTGGTGCATCAATTAACAGTGGTATTACAGCTACAACTCAAGGTATTGCGTTGCATCGTTCAGCTAATGGTGATACTCGTTTAATGATTGAAACACCAGGGGTTGGTGATGTACCTCTAGATAGTGGCGTTATCAAAACTAATCACTTTGGACTTGCAGTTATTCCTAATGTTAATAGTTATCGTAAATCTACGGTTTCTATTAATACCAGTCAGCTACCTGAAAATATAGAAACGCTAGAATCAACAACTGATATTACCTTGACTAAAGGGGCGATAGGGTATCGCAGTTTATCAGTAATGAAAGGGGAAAAGTTGTTTGCCATTATATCCCTAAATGATGGTAAGAAACCGCCTTTTGGGGCAAGTGTACGTAATGCGGATAATCGTGAGTTGGGTATTGTTGGTGAAGATGGTGTGACATGGCTAGTAGGCATTTCATCAAAAGAAAAACTATCTGTTTATTGGGCAGGGAAAAAACAATGTGAGTTGTCACTTCCTGAAGATTTAGCATCGCCAACTAGCATGTTATTGCTACCTTGCTCTTCACCTACTATATCAAAAATTACAGAAAATTAATTATTAATTAAATGTTTTATATTGTGAGGTTAGTTATGTTTAATTTTAGTCGTGGGTTATATTGTATTCTTGTTGGGTATTCCATATTTATTTCGATGGCGGCACATAGTGCTGTGACATTAGATAGAACGCGTATTATTTTCCCTGGAACGGAAAAGTCAATTAATATTACTATTTCTAATGATAATCCTGAAGAAGCTTATCTCGCACAAAGTTGGATAGAAGATTTGCAGGGGAATAAATTAACTAAAGGTGCTATTTTAGCAACGCCTCCATTACAGAGAATCGAGCCAAATAGTTATAGTTTAGTTAGGTTAAGTACAACACCAGAATTACATAAATTACCACAAGATAGAGAGTCGGTATTTTATTTTAATTTACGTGAAGTACCACCGAAATCAACAGATGGCAATACATTACAAATTGCTTTGCAATCTCGTGTAAAACTATTTTATCGTCCAAATAGTATTTTATCTGAAGCAGAAACTAAATGGACACATAAAGTGACATTAACCAAAACGGCTCAAGGCTACCGAGTTAATAATATAACGCCTTTTAATTTAACAATAATTGGATTTGGAAATAGTAAAGCAGCCGCTGAAAAAAATCCTTTTGATGTTGTCATGGTGCCACCTAAATCGACTCATGATATTGCGTCTTCTATATTATCTACACCTTATCTTACTTATATTAATGATTATGGTGGTAAACCATCGTTGGTATTTCGTTGCCAAGGTGATACCTGTATGGTAACTGGTGAACAATAATTCTTAACAATATTGGAATATAGGAAAAGTAATGAGTAAATATCACGTTTTTAAAATAGCCAAATGGTTCAAAGTGCTTTTACTCATTGTTGGCTGTGCATTCAGTCAATTTATTATAGCCGAAAGTTCTACCGTGAGTACTACGACAAAAGAATCAGTTTATGAGCCATTACATCAAGGAGTAGTTCAAGTGAGAGCCACTCTGTTTAATGCGCCTTGTAATTTATCTTTTGATAATAATTTAAGTTTGATTGGATGTGGAGCTGGAAAAGATTATCGCACCATAAACTTATTTGATGTAACAGTAAATACTCCTGCAAGTATTCGTTATTATGATATACAACGAAGGCTATTTTCTGAAGATTATTCACTTTCATTACACAATGGCAATAATCCAATATATTTACCCACCTTAATGAAAGATCAACATATATTACGTTTAGAGGTAAGTTATGAATAAGATGGTGAAATTTCTAGGGCTTATTTCTTTAACAATATGTAATTGGCAGTCTCAAGCATTAGCGGCCAATAATTTAGATGTTGAATTTAGCGGTGAGTTAATCAGTGTTGCATGCCAAGTCGCTTCAGAATCAATAAATAAAAAAGTTATTTTACACAATCTACGTTGGCAATTTATTAATGAAAATGAAATTAGTAAAGTGACTCATTTCACGATTGCGATTGATAAGTGTAGTGAAACTGACTTACAGAAAAGTATTAAATTAACCTGGAAAAGTAACGAATTAGTTGATATCGATGGTAATCATTTTCTTATTACTAAAGGGGATAGTGGAGCACTATTAGGAATTATTGATAATAATGGAAGGTCTGTTATATGGAATAAACCGATGACAATTGGAGATGTAAGTGTTGTTGATGGTTCACAACAATTTGAGTTTGGTGTTTTTGTCCGTAAGCCAGCAATAGGAGAAATTAAGATTGGTGAATTTTCCAGTATCGTAACTTTTAATGTGGAGTATGAATAGTGCTAATATGGCTAAATAAAATGAAAAATTTATTGGGTGTAGCTTTATTATTTATTTCTCTAGTATGTAATGCTGATATTTTTATTAATATATCTGCAACAATGGTTGAACCTGTTTGTAATATACGTAGTGAAAATGGTAGTGCTCCATTAAAAATTGGTTTTGATACATTGACGATATCTTCACTGACTAAATCTCCTGTGGTAAAAGATTTTTCACTTTATATATCAGACTGTAATTTTAATAATACATTAGCCATTGTTTTAAACCCAAAAGGAGGAAGTACGCTTTTATATAAAGGAAAAAATATATTAGCAACAAGTACTGATGGGTTAGGTATAGATATTAATGAAGTGACTGGTGGAACTATTCGTTCACTGGAAACAAGTAAAAAGCATAAAATCAATCCAGAACGAATTAATTCAACTCTTTATCGTGTTGACTTACAAGCTCAGTTAGTAAATACAGTGCCTATTAATCAATTAAAACTAGGGACGTTCAATTCAATAGTTACTATTTCAGTGACTTATAACTAATGGATATTTTTTATGTTGAAACTAATACATAAATTTTCCTCGTGGAAAAAAGAAATAGCATTAAATAATGTAATAATACATTTATTAAATGACCTAATTTATTTCTTAATATTATTAAGTGTTTTTTTTATTAATTTTATATTTACATCTATTGCTATTGCTGATTATGCGCCAAGAATTCAAGATATAAACACTGGCTATATGATTAAATTGGCAAGTAACAGTCCTATTGCATTAAATCCAGTGAAAGGTACAGATGGTAAAAACTATTATAAAGTTGGTAATACGATTGTGATCAATAAAACACCATCTAGTGTAAGTGTATCGGGGATTGTTCAGTGCATCGGGCTTACTTGGGGACATGCTTCAACAAATATTTCTTGGTATAATGCATATCATCGCTTGTTTACATATGTACCTATGGCTGGTACCAATATAGAAGGCCATATGGCATATCGTATTAATAGTAATTTGGTAATGACCATTGATACTCAAATGTTGAATTGGGTAAATATAAGAGGAGCTGTTTGTGAACAGGCTACACCAACATTAACTGCTCATGCCAGTGAATTTACTGTACAATTTCCAATCAGTGTGACATTTTATATAAATGATATGGTTATTGATTCTCAGCTACCTATACCTGAAATGGATCTAGGAGGTTATGTTCGTGCATTTACACTATCAGGAACGAGTCCTCCTCAAAATTCTTGGGCATTGAATGATGTCACTGTTCCTATGCGATTAGCAGCATCACAATTAAACGTAACTTCTTCTTGTAAAACAGTAACAAGTACAGGACAAGTAAGTACTTTAAATTTAAAGCATGGGCAACTCAATACATTAAATTATGACAGCTTAGTTACAGAAAGTGTAACTTATAATTGTGTTTTTTCAAAAGCAACAAAAGTGAGATTACGTCTCGATTATATAACTGATAACGATCCTCAAAAAAGATTACCGATGGTGAGTACCCAAAACAGCAATAATAAAATTTATAGTGAATTGACCATGACAGATGAAATAACCGGGCAAAAAGGTAAAGATTTTAAAATTGACATTAATGATTTGAGAACAATTAAGATAACCAGCCATCTTCAAGGAACAAATGCGATAGCTGGAGATTATAAAGGTTCAGCTTGGCTAATCGTTACGTTTGATTGACATATTATGATTTAGCATATAATTGATAGATATTTTCATATAATTATCTGAATAAGTCTCTATTTATCATTAGGATAAGTAGAGGCTTATTTTTTTTGAAATAGAGTGATTAAATTTATAAATAATACGATTGTAACGTATTAAAATTTTTTGGGATTAATTAACTTATTGATAAAAATGATTTTATAAATAATTTTTATTAATTGAACTATAATGGTTTATTTGGGCTATAATGTAAAAATATTGATTTAAAATTAGATACTATAGCGGTTTTGATAAATAATAATGAAATAGCACAATTATAATACTATAAAAATATATTTTAAAGAGGATAAAAAATGCATGATAAAATAATTAACGATATCCTTGATTGGATAGAAGATAATCTGACTAAACCAATTTCAACAATAGATGTAATAAAAAAATCTGGTTATAGTCAAAGATATTTTCAAGATCTATTTCTGCATAAAACAAAATCAACTATTGCTAAATATATTTTGTCTAGAAAGTTATCTATGTCAGCTATTTTGCTTAAATTAACTCGGTATTCTATATCAGAAATATCTAATGATTACTCTTTTACTTCTCAGCAGAATTTTTCAAGAGCTTTTAAACGATATTTTAAGGTAACGCCTGAATTTTATAGAAAAAGTAAATTTTGGGATTTTAGATATTATCGACCTCAACATAAAGTATTTGATTTTAAAAAAATAAATTGTCAGTTAATTTATTTATCAAAAGATAGATTGCTTGATAATAATTCTGATGATTTTAAGTTTTTTGATATTTCTATTCCTTTTGACTTTAAGTCAAATATTGCAATAGAGGGGCTAGGCTATAAAAATAAAAAACAGATTGAAATAATAAAAAGTCTTGTTGATTCATCAAATGATAATTTGTGTGTATCTTATAATTATTTCCTTAGTAGTAAAGTTAAAAATAAAATTACTGTAAAATATAATATAAAATATATTCATGATTATAATTTTTCCTTTAATAAGGAAGGTCTAAAGTATTATCTATTTTCATTTTTAGGCTCTTGGGAAGATTATATGATTTTATCCAATATTATCTATATGAGAGAATTACCGCTATTGCAAGCCAAGAGAAGAGATGGCTATGATATAGAAATATTTAATTCAGGTAAATTAGATAAAAACATTTGTTCTTTAAATTATCTTATCCCTATAATTTAGACATTTAAGTTTTTTCGGAGAGCTTTTATAATACTTCTTGAATTTTTTAATAAAATAGGAAGTATTTTTATACCCAGACAATGAAGATATCTGTCCTATTGTTAAATTTGTTGTAGCCAGAAGATTCATTGCGTGTGCCATTCTTACCGTTGTTAATAAAGTCATAAAATTAGTTTTTTCTGCTTCAAGTTTTTTTCGTAATGAAGACTCACTAATAAATAATTTACTACTAATCTCTTTTAGAGACCAGCTATGTTGTAAGTCACTAATAATAATATCTTTTACTTTTACTGATGTTAATTCTGGTTTTGATTTTAATATAAGGTTAGGTATATCAAAGTTTAACAGTAAATATGCGATTTTTAGTATCTGACTAAGCGAAGTTTTGTTATTTGTAATGACTTCATCATTAAATTTATTTTTTAATCTATTGAAAAATAGAATATCTTCATGATTTGCTTGTTTTATAAAGCTATCTTTATTATTATCTTGAGTAACTTCCTCTTTTTTATTGTTAATAGTAATTTTTAATACTTCCATCATAACTTCATGAGATAAAAATATAAATTCAGGCATTTTATTTTTTCCTAAGATAATATCTAATGCTGAATTTTTTTTTATAAAAACGATACTGTCGTTATCTATTTGATATTTAACATTATCTTTTGTTATGGATATTTCACAATCTTTTCTAATTAACAAAAGAATGTGGTTAGAGAAAATAATGTTTTTAAATTTTAAAGTATTATCTATATAGGCATTCATATTAAATTCTTTTGCTTCCTAATCTAATATTAAATGGTTTATTTTTGTTTGTATATTTAACAATAAACAAAATTATTAATTTATAAGCTTTTGTAAATAAATTATTATCATGTTGATGGAAATAAATAAATTAAAAAATAACGTTTTTAGATTTAATTATCTAATTGGGTTATTTTTTATCATATTGCATTATTTTTCTGTGAGGTATTTGTTACTTTATTTTTTCCTATTTATTTTAGAGAGTTTTTAGATCCTCCATATATCTTTATCTTTTTTGGGAATTTTATATTAAGTAAAAAGGTTGTTTTAACATTTTTGGTGTTTTTTTATGTTAAAGATGTTAATTGTTATTATTTATCTTTTGCTTTTTTGGTCTAATTTTATCATTTTGTTAATTATCATAATGGGTGATTAATTTATCATTTTGTTGGCTTAAAAGAATTCTATTAAAAGCGTAAAGTTCTCATAAATAGAGTATTGCTACTCTTATTTGGATTGTTTTAGTTATGGGTAGATGTATATGTTAAGAGATATCAGTAGGTGAGAGTAAAAAGAGTAATGTTGTTTTCATGTAAAAAATATAATTAAAACAATTGGTTATTTTATCTTGGTATTTTTTAAAACCTTATGTTGGTATTTTTATGGACATAAATAAGATTTTAGGCCGAGAGATTAAATTTTTAAGAAAACGTTCTTTGCTGTCAGGATGCGAATTGGCAAAAGCCTTTGGAATAAGTCAACAGCACCTTTCACGGATTGAGCGAGGAGAAGTTCAATGGAGTGTATCTTTCCTACTTAGAGTATGCGCTTTTTTTGATATTCCAATGATTCATTTTATTAAATTGATAGAGAAAGAAACATCTTCATTTTCTATTGTTGATAATAATTTATGTCAATTTGAATTTATTGAAATAAATAATAGGAGAAGGATAGGTCATAGAAAGTAAAGGTAGATATTTATAGATGTTAGCAGTATTACATTAGATAGCCTCTAAATTAATTTAGAGACATTTTATACGAGAGTTATATATGAATATAATCTTTTTTGAAAAGAATTCAAACGAGAAAGTACAATTACAACCTCATGCTAAGCATACTATAACGGCGAAAGCAGGGGATGTGTATCAGTTAATTGATTCAGATACTCAACTTTCTCCATTAGATATTCAAGCGCATCGTAAATCGGATGATCTTATTTTATCTAGTAAAGAACAAAATATAGAAGTTGTTATTAAAGATTTTTGGCAAGAATGCCAACCAGGGGAACAACAATGTTACGCCACTTTAAATGTTTTAGATTCAAATGGTGTAATGGGACAAGCAACTATTACTCAAGATGGTCCTGTTTTAGAACATTTAGTTGCTGGTGAAACAGGTACTCTTTCTGATAATGATGATGGAATTGGTCTATTTTTATGGGTTGCTGGTTCAATCGGTAGTGCATTAGCGATCTTTTTAGCTAATAGAAATCATGGTGGTGACAATAATAAAGGTAATGAGGCTGATATTACCGCGCCGAGTAAGCCAGGATTAACTGCTGAAGATGATGGTTCTGTTTCTATCGATTTACCAAAAGATGCCAATAAAGGTGATTCTGTAGATGTTACTTTTGAAGATGAGGATGGTAATTCAAATACTGTCACATTAGAAAAGGGAGATAATGGCTGGACATCAAGTGATCCTGAATTAATTCCTGATACAGATAACAATCAAGTCACTATCCCTAATGATAAGATAAAAGATAATAGTGATGTTACCGCAAGTGCGAAAGATCCGAGTGGTAATAAAAGTGATGATGTTACTGTAACAGCCAAACCTGATCCCGTATCAGATATACCTGTTTTAAGCATTCCAGAAGTTGACGATGGTTATGCGAATGCAGAAGAGCTGAAAGACGGTTTACAAGCAGAAGTTACTTTGCCAGCGGGTACGGTTGAAGGGGCGGAAATTACCTTAACGGTCACTCGTCCAGATAATACTACAGAAACGATTACATACACTGTAACTAAAGATGATGTTGCTGCAGGTAAGATTTCGATTGATATTCCTAAAGATGCGGTACAAAACGGCCAAAACAGTGTCGATGTCAGCATAACTCAAGGCAATAATCCAGCCAAACCAGGAAACAAAGTAGATTTTGCTGTTGATGGACAAATCCCGGGCGATACAGATGGTGATGGTACGGTGGATACCACACCAGTGGTGATCATTCCAGAAGCTGCAGACGGTGTAAATGCTGACGAGCTAAAAGATGGCGTACAGA
>NZ_KV792001.1:0-2463 GCF_001808035.1 Proteus sp. HMSC14B05
TAAGCCGTAGGTCACAGGTTCGAATCCTGTAGGGCGTACCATTTAAAATCAAACACTTACACTCATTTTAAATTCTCTACTTTTCTTAAGTGGGACGTATTTGGGACACAAGTGCCAAAAATACTGTCTATTTGCTTTGCATGTTCAGTTAAATGATTAGGCGCTAGGTGAGCATACCTTCTAACCATATCAACTGATTCCCATCCGCCCATTTCTTGTAATACTGAAAGTGGAACTCCGGACTGAATTAACCAGCTCGCCCATGTGTGGCGCAGATCATGAAAACGGAAGTTTTCTATTCCTGCTCTTTTTAGTGCCGCCCTCCATGCTGTGTTAGAATCAACTCGCATTTTCCTAACACTTGGCGTTAATGTTCCGTCTGGTCTCTTCTTTGATTCAGTATGAACAAATACCCATTTGTAATGGTTTCCTATTTGCTCCTTAAGAACCTGACAAGCAGTGTCATTTAAAGCAACACCAATTGCTTGGCCTGATTTGCTATCCTCTGGGTTTATCCATGCAACTTTCCTTTGCATATCAATTTGACTCCACTCTAAATTGATAATATTGGATCGCCTTAATCCAGTGGCCAATGCAAATGTAACTACGGATTTCAGTGGTTCAGGGCATTCTTGAATCAGTCTTTTAGCTTCATGATGTTCTAACCACCGAACCCGCTTTTCTCTGATTGTTGGAACTTTGATAACGGGAGGTTTTTCTAACCATTTCCAGTCACGTTCAGCAGCTCTTAACAGAGATTTCATGATGGCGAGATGCTTTGCTTTGGTTGCGTTACTGACAGGGACATCAGTAAATGCAGGGATTTCCTTTCCCTTTCTTTTGGCTGATTCCGCTTGTTTTTCCCATCTCTCCCTTGCTTTTCTGTTTACCATCTTATTGATAACGGAATATATTTTTGCTTCTGTAATATCCTTAAGTCGGTAACCTTCAAAGTGATCTAACCAAAAAGAAAGCCGACCTTTATCATCATCCAGTGATTTTTTGTCTGCTTTCTCTTCAATCCATCGAACTATAGCCTCTTCGAAAGTAACATCAGGAAAGTCACCAAGACGTTCTATGCGCCATAACTCGACCTTTCTTGTGTCGTGCAACTCCTGCGCGAGCTTCTTGTCCTCTGTGCCAAGAGACTCCTTGATTCTTTTACCGCTTGGCGTCGTGTAGTTTCCGTACCATATTTTACCTCTTCTGAATAAAGACATGATTTTCCCTCTCGTGTCTCACCAGCGTTCACTGGTATATTGTGAATTGATTTATTAGCCGCCGCAATACACGCGGCTCTCGTAAATAGGTATGGCGAGTTTTTCTTTGATGGATCCTTTCTTGTGTATGCAATCAATCCTAGCTTGCACCAACGAGAGAGTGTGTCTTCTGATATACCAATATATGCGGCAGCTTCTTTTCTTGGCATGGTCATCCCTTCCATTTTATCCTCCTATCCATTCTTCCTTTTATACTGTTCATGATCATCACCACAATCTTTACTGCAGTATGCGCTATTAGGTGCTACCGGCTCTTCGTGACACCAGATACACATGCCGTTATATGATTTTATTACCGGTTTACGATTTAATAGTGACGCTTGAATATATAATTCGTTTGTTTCATTTGCTGAGTCGATAATGTCCATAATTACGCTTGTCCTGTTTCAATTAAATAAATTACTAAACATAGTGATATTAACCCTGAAAATTCAGTAAATGTCATAATTCACCTATGCTATTTTCCATTCATTTAATATTTTATTACCGATATTTAATAAATAATTTCTATTTACAGTGTTGATTATTCTGCGAAGAGTTATATAAGGTCGCCATATTAAAAACATAGAACCTTTATTATTTCCGCTAACTGGCTTTTTTGTTTCTGCATTAATAAAAGATATTCTACCTCCCGTAATTAATCTTACTTCATCAACTGTTTCTAATGCTGATTCATACCAACCCACAGAAGTATCAGAAGGAATTAACATAACAACAGGCTGTAATTGCTTTTTACATTGCTCAGCGGCTTTATTTACCCATGGCTGAATATCTGAATAGGGCGGATTCACCCAAATAGCTCCGTAACTTTCCCAGTCGCAATTTAACGAGTCGTCTTTTTCGGTGAGGTAATGAGAACAGAGTGCATTATTTTTATCGGCGGCAGCATCTAAATAGAAACCAAATTCAGCGTCCAATGCTGTGAATAAAGGTAGGGGAGTTTGCCATCTATCACGCAATTCCTTTGGTGTGTGGCTACCTCCGTAGTCAGCCTTCATTCTCCGCATCCTTCATCATCAAGAAAACTTCCATGCATGCGCGCAGTGGGTTTTTATTGAGAGCTCTAATATATCCAACATAGTTGCCGTACTCATCTACAAACTCCGCTTTCCATCTATCAGTTATGGTTGGGGAGCGTAATGAAATTTTATTCTCAATAATAATCGGCATTGCGTCAGTAGGG
>NZ_KV792002.1:0-216970 GCF_001808035.1 Proteus sp. HMSC14B05
GCGCTCTTGCTCCGCCTTTTCTTGCTCAGCTTGCTTATCTTTTTCATCTGCAATTTCTTGTTGTTCAGTATTGAAATATTTATCATCGATTTCATCATTTCTCCAAATAACTTGACGCCAGTTATTACGTTCATTAGTGGCTACACCATAAATGATTCTTCCATCATCTGAGATGGCATGTGCTTCTGAATCTTTTCCCCCGTCAAGTGTTCCTAAGTCATACATATGATTATTGAAATAAATAAAACCATGACGATGAAACATGATAAAGGCATGAGGACCAGTGCCTGTTAGATCTTTTGGAATGGTATTTAAGTTATACTCATCAGTTTCAGACCACCCTACAACATATTTACCATCAGCAGTAATATCAAGTGCTCTGGCATTTCTAAATCTTGCTTCTTCTTCTTTTTTAGAAAGATTACCAATATTGATGAGTTTATCATTAGAGAAGTCATAGAGTAGTGCTTGACTAAAAATTGCTGAAGAAGTTTTTGTTCTAGTAGGTAACTTAATTGCATAATTATAATGCCAAACATCTCCCCAGCCAACGCTATAGTTCCCATCTGCTGAGGTATCTGCAAGTTTTGTCGATCCAAATTCAGAGAGACTAAGTTCTCGTATAGGGCCTGATGCTGTTGTGATAAAGGCAACTTTAGGATATTCTCTATCCAGTAATTTCTTTTTAGGCAAATCTCGGTTTAGCTGGCCAATAAAGACTTGACCATTATCACTGATTTTTTGAATATCAACACCTCTTCTTTTTATTCCCTTTAAGAAAGGATATTCAGTAATTGGTGAAAGTAAAATTGCTTTTTCTGGATGATTAGCTAAATACTTATTAACGTTATCGAATGTTAATTCGAAGTCTTCTTTTTTATAGATATCATAAATATATAGTTTCTTTCTCTCATCACCTTTGTATTCATATAAAATAAAATTACCATCTTTCGTTAAATATCTAATCTCCATGTTTCTATCTAAAATAGAAAATGTATTGTTATATACGTTATAGGCAAATACATAACATCCATTGTATGTACCACAACCGATAGTATCTTCAAAAATACTATTATTTTTAACCATCTGCTCTAATCTGGCTCTAGCACCTGCAAAGGCATACCCAACAACAGTTTTACTATTTTTTGAAATATGGGAAAGGTAAAGAAGATCTAATTGCGGATTATTTTCTTTATTTATTTTTTTTATGGTTTTTCCGCCATCTATACTAATAAATAATTCATTTGGTAAGAGTTCTTCTGAGAAATAAACGGTTTCTCTAACATTATAATTAGGTATCTTTTTTTGAATATTACGTTCACCTTCATCAGCTATACGATTATATAATGAAAGTGTATCATCACTTATTGTTGCATATATGTAAGTGCTTCCAAACGGCGTCATTAACTGTTGGTTGTAACTATGCTTATCTAAGACACGGCCGTGGAGATGTTTAATGTATTCATATCTATTATGATTAAATTCATAATATTGACTTGCATTATTTGCAATGCTAAAAGGGTTATAAATTGAGTCTCCCATATCATTTATATTATAATTGCTGTAGCAATTAATAGGCCATATATAGAGAGGACACAATATATATAATATTGATTTATTTTTCATTTTCATTTTATATACCAAAAATAAGATTTTAACTGGAGGTTAACCTCTGTATTAATTAAAGTCAATTGGATAAAATGAAATGAATTTAATATATAATAATGAGTAAGGAATTATTATTATGTATATATATTTGGTGTTTTAATTAAATTTACTTTTCTAAGTATTAATTCATTTTGTAGATTTATGATTTGTTCTTTATTTGCGGAACGCCAATTCTTCGCTTCACCATATACGCCATGCTGATGAAACGCATTAATACGAATTGTAATTGATTCACCAAGTGAATTAATAAAATGAGAAAGCGGTTCTATATTCTCTAAATAATCGGTTTTTTCTGGAATATATAAAAGGCGTAATTCTGCAAGTAAATTATGCTCACTTAACCATTTGATTGATTTTTTAATACGTTGATTACTACGTCCGGTTAAATAAATATGTGTTTCTTCACTCCAACTTTTTAAATCAATCATCGCTCCATCCATAAAGGGGGCGATTTTTTGCCAACCATTAAGTGAAAGAGTGCCATTACTGTCAATTAAACAGGTAAGATGTCGAAGATCAGGGGCTTCTTTGATTGCTTTAAAATAATCAATTAAAAATGGAAGTTGTAACGTAGATTCCCCGCCACTAACTGTTACCCCATTGATAAAGGCTGCATATTTACGCGTAATTGCAATTAGTTCATCAACCGTATAGGTCAATGTCATAGGGCTTGATTGGCGAGGACATTGCTGAATACAAGTATCACATTGCTCACAGCTGTCAGCGTTCCAATTTATTACACCGTTTTGTAATGAAAGCGCTTGCTGTGGGCAAGTGGCAATGCAATCCCCGCAGTTATCACAAATCCCCATAGTGTAGGGATTGTGACAGTTCTTACAGCGTAAATTACATCCTTGTAGGAAGATGGCGAGGCGATTGCCTGGGCCATCAACACAAGAAAAAGGCAGTATTTTATTTATCGAAGCGCATCTGCTGTTCATGGCTAATCACTCGTGGTTTTCGTTCAGCAATATGGCAATTGGTTGTTGCTTCATCTCCTAACCAAGTTGTATTTAGGCGAGAGCCTTCTTCTTTATATTTTTTTAAATCAGATAACCGCACCATATACCCAGTGACACGGACTAAATCATTGCCACCCACATTAGCGGTAAATTCACGTAATCCGCAAGAAAACGCCCCTAAGCACAGTTGCATTAAGGCATCAGGATTTTGTTTGATAGTTTCATCCACGGTTAAAATATCACTAATACCTGAAGTATAAAATTGATGGTGGGGGGCAACGGTCATTAAATGAGTAACAGGATCAGGCTCTGTTCCATAAGGAATTCGGGTCGCCGGTGTAGTACCAATATCAGAACTTATGCCTGATTGAGCATGTAACATGGCACGCTGTTTCCAACCATATTTTACAGGAGTCTGTGCAACAAATTGGGCCAGTTTTTCACTAATAATATAGCTAAGTTTATTGGCCGCTTCGCTATGACCATAGTTTGCTGTATGACCTTCTTTCTCAAGTAATAGAGAAACTGCTTCAGCCATACCATAAATGCCAAACATCGGGGCAAAACGATCGGGTGAGATCAAACCTTCTTCTACTAAAAAGCTTTGTTGAAAAAAGTTTGATTTTTCATAGAGGAATTCGCAACGAGCATTGATGATCTCGATTTGTTTTTGCATATAAAACGGCAATACATTCTCTAGAAAGTCGGCACTATTTTGGCTGCGCTTTGCTACTTCTTTGAGATTGATACGAACTAAAGTGCTACCGCCACCACTTTGCGGTAGAGAGTTATAACAACTAACAATACCGTATTCATCTTTACCAAATACAGCATCTTGCAATGTACCGTTAGCAATATGGGGTTTACTACTATGACAAATATTGGTGATTGCTTGGTGCAATAAATCAGAAGGTGTTAGTGCCGCGTCATAAATAAAGGTGAGATTCGGGGCTACTTGTTGAAGTTCAACATCTACCTTAAGAATTAAACGTGTAATGATAGAGTCTTCGGGGCCAATATTAGCGTGCATAAAGGCATCAGGAAGGGTTCTATCAAGATAGCGCCAGAAACGCTTTAATTTTGGATAGAGTTGCTCTTGCGTCAAATTCCCCACATAAGGTAGTAAGATTTTATCAATACGACCTAAATAAACCGGCATTGAAGTGACTGAAGGAACATGATGATAAAGGATAGTCAGCATATTTAGCGCATCATCAAAATCTTGGGCAGGTTCAAGCTCTAAATAGCGCGAGCCTTGTGCTAAGAATTTCGCGTAATCAGGTAATACATAACGTGGTTTATAAGGGGCATGACCTTCATACATATCGCAGATAACCCGTTCATTTAGCGCAAGGCTCGCCTCGTTAGATAATGTCGGGTATGGCAACATATTTTCCGCTTCTAATGCTAGAAAATGACGTTTTTGTTCGGGGGAAAGGGTTGGATTTTCTACGATTTGTTGACAACGTTGGATAACAGATTGTTCAGTCATAACCACCTCAGCAACTCAAGAGCAAAAGAAAGATGTAAGATTTATTTATCGTATTAGGTTAATAAATTGACTGAGATTTACTGTGATTTTAAACAAAGCCCATTCAAAGTTTAAGGGAATAGCACGAAAATACGTATAAATTAGATATATCTAAAATAATTTAACCTATTTTAGATAGAAACATAGACATGAAGGTGAGTACTAATGACTCACCTTATTATGTTAATTTGTGGCAGTGTTATTTAACTTCAGATCTATTTTCTGTTTCTTTTTGCTGATCACTTTTTTGTTCATCATCTTCTTTTTCATGACGAGTGGGTAAACTTGCGGTTAATAAATAGGGCGATTGCTGCCAATGCACTGGTGTTAATTGCAATAAGCTGTGGGACAGTAAAAAACCAATCGCCAGAGCAACCAATAGCATCACACGCAATAAATTGGTGGTGTTATCGACTTGGCCAGATTCTGTGACAAGTTGGTGTGTATCTAACGTCAATCTTAGAAAACCCTTTGGCTGATCTTGACCAGGGATAGGCACCCCCAGCTGATGATTAAAAGAACCGCCACTTTTTTGTCCTTCTAAGGCCAATCGCTCTTTTACCGTCACATTTTCACCACTATGCGCTATTTGTGTGCCATCTTGCCAATAAAGACTTGCATCCAGTACCCGACTATCGTGAGTTAGATGATTTAAATTAGCTATAATGTGTGGATTTACGTTATCTTTGCTACTGTCATCCATATAATTGGATAATGAGAAGGCAACTTGTTCTGCCAGTGTTTTGGCAAGCTCTTCAAACTGGGTGATACGGGCGTGCTGATTTGCACGGCTAAAATAAGAGGCACCTTGCATCAAAAAAGCCAATAATGCGATACAAATCAGTATAATCGCGGTTTTTTGTAGTTTGAATTTTAGTTTATCTTTAAGCATGTTCAACCTTTTGCGTAAGCAAGTATGTGCATGTTGCCAGATGAGTCGCAGATAGAATAGGCTGAATAACAATTATTTTGTTCAGACAGGGGAAAACAGGAGAATAAGTATGTCAAATAGTCTGACCTATTGCTATTTACCGGATGAGATCCGTAAATGGCCAGGTCTACCGCTATCACTCAGTGGTGAAGAAGTGATGCCACTGGATTATCGTGCAGGCGATAGCGGATGGTTACTTTATGGACGAGAACTTGATAAAAAAAGAATAAGTGAGTTCCAGCATAAATTAGGTATGGCTATTGTGGTGGTTTCTTCATGGCGTATTGATGATTACCAAGTGGTACGTATTGCGGGAAGTTTAACCCGTCGTATTCGTCGGTTATCTGATGAATGTGGTTTAGATGTTGTACCCTTTGGGCAGATCCCACGTTTACGCTCTCCGGGACTTTTAGTGATGGATATGGATTCCACGGCTATTCAAATTGAGTGTATTGATGAAATCGCTAAACTGGCCGGTGTCGGTGATAAAGTGGCCGAGATAACGGAGCAAGCGATGCAAGGTGAAATGGATTTTAGTGAAAGCCTAAAATTGCGTGTTGCACAATTAGCGGGAGCTGATGCGAATATTTTACAAAAAGTAATGGATAATTTACCTCTGATGCCCGGGTTAACAAGTTTAGTGCGTAAGCTTCAGGCAATGGATTGGCAAATTGCGATTGCATCAGGGGGATTTACTTATTTTGCTGATAACCTAAAACAGCGATTACGTTTAGTTGCAGCGGTTGCTAATCAGCTAGAAATTAAAGATGGTAAATTAACGGGCAAAGTCAAAGGCCCTATTGTTGATGCTAAATATAAAGCGCAAGTGCTTACACGCTTAGCTAAAGATTTAGATATACCGCTGGAACAAACCATTGCGATAGGTGATGGCGCAAACGATCTTAAAATGCTTAGAAAGGCGGGTTTAGGTATTGCCTACCATGCCAAACCTAAAGTATATGCACAAGCCAAAGTAGCTATTCGTCATGCTGATTTAATGGGTGTGATGTGTATTTTAAGTGCAGGATTAAAGCACGAAGAACGATAAGTTTTCAGTCAAGAAAATAACGGGGAGAGCAGTGTGGCAAAAGCAGCCAAAAGAGCCTTTGTATGTAATGAATGTGGTGCCGATTACCCGCGTTGGCAAGGACAATGTTCTGCGTGTCATGCGTGGAATACCATTACGGAAGTGCGCCTTGCGGCGGCACCTTCTGCCCGTAACGATCGTTTTAGCGGTTTTGCCGGAGATGCGAAAGGAATAAGCCGTGTTCAAAAGCTCTCTGAAATTAGCCTTGAAGCATTACCTCGCTTTTCGACAGGATTTAAAGAATTTGATCGTGTGTTAGGCGGAGGGGTTGTGCCGGGAAGTGCCATTTTAATTGGCGGAAATCCGGGGGCAGGTAAAAGTACACTATTACTGCAGACCATGTGTCGTTTAGCCACTGAAATGAAAACCTTGTATGTCACGGGAGAAGAGTCATTACAGCAGGTTGCCATGCGGGCGCACCGCTTAGGTTTACCAACAACCGAATTGAATATGTTGTCAGAAACCAGTATTGAACAAATTTGTTTAATTGCTGCTCAAGAGCAACCTAAATTAATGGTCATTGACTCGATCCAAGTAATGCATATGGCCGATATTCAATCTTCCCCGGGCAGTGTGGCACAGGTACGAGAGACAGCCGCTTATCTGACTCGTTTTGCTAAAACGAATGATATTGCCATTATTATGGTGGGTCATGTCACCAAAGATGGCACATTAGCGGGACCTAAAGTATTAGAACACTGTATTGACTGCTCAGTGATGCTTGATGGTGAAACAGACTCACGTTTTAGAACATTGCGTAGTCATAAAAACCGCTTTGGTGCGGTGAATGAGTTAGGTGTTTTTGCCATGACCGAACAAGGTTTACGCGAAGTGAGTAATCCATCGGCTATCTTTTTAAGTCGTGGTGATGAAGTGACTTCAGGTAGTTCTGTTATGGTGGTGTGGGAAGGAACACGGCCATTACTGGTGGAGATCCAAGCGTTAGTCGACCACTCTATGTTATCAAATCCTCGCCGTGTTGCGGTGGGATTAGAGCAAAATCGCTTAGCAATATTATTAGCGGTTTTGCATCGTCATGGTGGTTTACAGATGTCTGATCAAGATGTCTTTGTTAATGTCGTTGGCGGTGTCAAAGTAACCGAAACTAGTGCAGATTTAGCTTTATTACTATCATTAGTATCGAGTTTTCGTAATCGTCCTTTACCGCGTGATTTAGTTATTTTTGGTGAGGTAGGACTCGCGGGAGAAATTCGTCCTGTACCAAGTGGACAAGAGCGAATTGCAGAAGCAGCAAAACACGGTTTTAAACGTGCTATTGTGCCTAATGCGAATATGCCAAAGAAAAATCCACCTGATATGAAAGTGTATGGTGTGAAGAAACTATCAGATGCGTTATCTGTACTTGATGATTTGGACGACTTCTAAAGGAGTAAATCATGGGATCTTTTGATTATATCAAACAGGCAATAAAAAAGAATGGCTATACCTTACAGCAAGTTGCCGATGAAAGTCAGATGACAAAGGGCTATCTTAGCCAGCTTATTAATAACAAAATCAAAAGCCCCAGTGCACAAAAAATGTCCGCATTACACCAATTTTTGGGATTAGAATATCCATTACAACAGAAAACCATTGGGGTGATTTTTGGTAAATTCTATCCTCTTCATACTGGGCATATTTATTTAATTCAACGAGCTTGTAGTCAAGTGGATGAATTGCATGTCATTTTATGTCATGACGAACCTCGTGATAAAGAGCTATTTATCAATAGTGCGATGTCACAACAGCCGACGGTAAGTGATAGGTTGCGCTGGTTATTACAAACTTTTAAGTATCAGAAAAATATTCGTATTCATGAGTTTAATGAACATGGTATAGAGCCTCAACCTCATGGTTGGGAAATGTGGAGTGAGGGTATCAAAGCCTTTCTACAAGAAAAACAAATCGCGCCGGATTTTATCTATACCAGTGAACGAGAGGACGCCAGTCAATATGAAGCATTTTTAGGTATTGAAACGGTACTGGTCGATCCTGAGCGCTCGTTTATGAATATTAGCGGTAGTCAAATCCGTCAAGCGCCATTTAAATATTGGGTATATATTCCTACCGAAGTAAAACCTTTTTTCGTGCGTACAGTGGCTATATTAGGTGGTGAATCGAGTGGCAAATCGACCTTAGTAAATAAGCTTGCCAATATTTTTAATACAACCAGTGCGTGGGAATATGGCCGTGATTATGTCTTCTCTCATTTAGGAGGAGACGAAATGGCATTGCAGTATTCTGATTATGATAAAATAGCTTTAGGTCATGCCCAATATATTGATTTTGCAGTTAAATATGCTAATAAAGTCGCATTTATCGATACTGATTTTGTAACAACACAGGCTTTTTGTTTACGCTATGAAGGAAAAGAACATCCTTTTGTACAGGCATTGATTGATGAATATCGTTTTGATTTAGTTATTCTGCTAGAGAACAATACGCCATGGGTTGCCGATGGTTTACGTAGTTTAGGGAGTGATAAAGAGCGCCGTCGTTTTCAAACATTGTTGATAGAGATGTTAGATAAAAACAATATTGAATATGTCAAAGTAGATCCTCCTGATTATGATGAGCGTTTTCTTCGTTGTGTCGAATTAGTCAGGGAATTGCTGATGATGCAATCAAAGCATATCGAATAAGTATTTTTCAAAACGCCATTAATTGGCGTTTTTTATTTATTGCTAGCTATATAATCACAATAAGAATGAAATTTTTGTTTAAACCTAAAGTATGGATAAAAACGGCTGTTCATTAAGCGATTAGCATAATAATGCTATTTTTTTCAAATTAGTGAAAATGATTACTGCAAATTAATGGTAGATCTCTATGATAAAAGTTAGGTATAGATATATCGGTGTGTATTTCTTTTTCTCTTAAGTGTGAGGAGTCACACACTTTGTCTTCATAAGCTTAACCAATTGAAGAAACAGATTTATTTTCGCAAAAGGACAAGATAATGGCGCAACCTTCCCGTATTTCACTTCAGATCAAAAAAACAGTTATTTCATTAGCCATTGCTGCTTTAGGCTTTACGGCTTCCTCTTCTGCATTGGCTTATCAAAAAGTCCATCAACCCGATAATAGCTATCAGCAATATATTTCTCAGCGCCAAACGGTAGATATGTTGATCCAAGATGCATTAGAGGCATTTAAATCGCCAGCGCGTGTTTCTGACGCTGGATTTACGGGAAAACTACCTTCTAATATGGAAGTCGTAGCACAAAAGCTACAACAAGCTTATAAATTAGAGCCTTATCGCTTAGATTTACTATTTAGTGCCGCCAGTGCTTATGTCTATAACAATCAAATAGAGCGCGCGGTAACGATTTATAAACAAATTTTAGAAGCCGCACCGGATGATATTGATGCATTAATTTATGTGACTTCTTGGACGCGTTTTGAAGGTAAAGATAAAGAAAGTGAAGCCTATTTTAACAAGTTAAAATCCCTTAATCCGGCAAAAGCTGAAGAGCTAAGCCGCTTTTTTGCTCAAGTTGATCGTGTAAGCAAAATGCCATTAAGTGATAAGTTAACGCCAGCAGATTTGGCAACGCTAAATAAAACCAAAGGAAATAATGCCATTGTGACATTGGGTTATGCACTTAATCCAGATGGTACGATGAATCAGATCTTGATTGATCGTTTAAATAAAACCCTTGAAGTCGCAAAACAGTTACCTGATGCAATGATTGTTGTGACAGGTGGTGTGCCGAAAGCACATCAAACTGAAGGTAAATTAATGGCGGATTGGTTAGTTAAAAAAGGTATTCCCGCAGAGCGAATTTTCCAAGACAATTATGCACGCTCAACGGTGGAGAATGCGTTATTTAGCCGTTATGCATTAACTAAACACCGAATTAAAACAGCGGTGATTATTAGCTCTGGTAGTCATGTTCGTCGTGCTGATGTTATTTTTACGGTTGCGAGTTGGCAAAGTGGCCCCAGTGATATCACTTATTTAACGGTTGTAGCCCCCGATAAGCCATTAGCTGAATTACAAAAAACATCAAAATCTGATTTACAAGGTATTTATCGCGATGGCTTAAAAGCATTGGGATTATGGAGCTTCCGTAGTTATCCATTAGAAGAACGTTGATAGACCCTTTGAATATTATTTTGCTACTAAAACTCCACAAGAAAACCAAAAGATTGTGGAGTTTTTTTATTATTCTAAGTGATCAAATTCATGCACCAATAAATCCTTATTGAATTGATAACAATTATCATTACTATAAGTTCTTACCTAAATTATAATGAGAAAATACAGTGAGAACTCCTCTAATGATCTGCGCATTGATGGCCTCTTTTTCTAGTTTCGCCAATTGCTTATCAATAACAGAAAATAAAGAAATAACAGGCCAGTTTAATCACGATAAGGCACTCTGTTTTTCTACACATTTACAGAGCCAGCGTTATGCTGAGTTAGATGTTAAAGGTATACAAAATCTGCAATTAGCAAACCAAGATGGCACTCATATTCGTCGCTTATTAAAAGATGTGCCCGTTGATGGACAACAACAAAAGATACGCTTCCTATTACCTGAAACGGCAAATTATCAGTTTATTGCCCAAGGAGAAGTTGGGGTACAGTGGCATATCACACTGAAAACATACCCTTATCAGCCTTTAGATAAAGATGCGGGTATAGCATTAACTAGCCCTAGATTGCAAATGCTGGCACAAGATCTCACCGCCAGCAATATACAGTTATTCTGGCAACAGATACAGCAAGAGGGAACTCCCCTTGTTGAACCTTACGATAATCATAACAAGCGCGTGACTTTTTTATGGCAAGGTGCGCAATCTAATGTATATCTATTGGGATCGCCTGCAGGTGATCATGATCCGTTAACGCGTTTAGCCAATAGTGATATTTGGTATCGTAGTTATATCGTGCCTAACGATACATTAATGCAATATAAATTAGCACCAGATGTGCCAGTCATTGAAAATGCAACAGCTGCACAGCAGCGCCGTGCTATTTTAACGACGGCACAGGCCGATCCTTTTAATCTTCACCCTTCACCAAGTAAAGCGGACGATCGCTATAATTACTTTTCATTGCTGTCACTTGATTATCCCCGTGAATGCCAGTTGCCAGATATCTTAGATAGGGCAATGAATGGCAATACATCAATCAGTCGTTTTCATAGTGAAATTTTAAATAATGATCGAGAGATTGCGCTTTATTTACCCGCACAGAAAATGACGACACCGCGGCTATTGGTGCTATTTGATGGACAAATTTATCGCCAACAATATGGCATAGACCGGTTTTTTGATAAGTTGATTGAAGAGGGGAAATTACCTCCTATTGCTATCTTATTTGTCGATAGTATCGATAGTGATCGTCGTAGTGTTGAATTACCACCTAATCCTGATTTTCACCGCTTTTTAGCGGATGAACTTTTGGTTTGGTTAGAGCAAGAGAAAGGCCTGCAAGTAGCCGCTAAGGAAACTATAGTCTCAGGCTCAAGCTATGGGGGGTTAGCCTCTGCATGGGTGGCATTTAACCGTCCTGATCGCTTTGGGAAAGTGCTTAGTATGTCCGGCTCTTATTGGTGGGCGCCAGAAAACGAAGCCCCAGAATGGTTAATTCGCCAATATCAACAGGCGGATAAAAAACCATTACAGTTTTTCTTAGAGGCTGGGTTATTTGAGTCTCGTGAAGGCACTGGAGGAATATTAAATAATAATCGCCAATTAAAGCAGGTTTTACAGCAAAGGGGCTATCCTGTGCAATCGCTAGAGATGGCGAGCGGGCATGATTATATCTCTTGGTGTGAGGCGCTTTATATTGGCACAAAAGCGTTAACTAACGATTAATTATTCATCTTTTTTATCTTAAAGGGATGTGAGTGGTGGTGAACTACACATCCTTTTTCTTTAGGCTAATTTGTCATTTATTTGCCATAAAGCTGTCATCTAAATCGCTTTTTTCTTTCATCTGTTTGTCATTTTACTCTCGTAAGCTCTTTGTGACTTAAAACATAAACCCCAAAATTCTTTATTTTTTTGCGTGCAAGGAAAAAGCTATGTCTCTACGTTATCAACGTTCTGCGTTATCTGTAGTCGTCGCAACACTCTTTACAAGCGTGGGTTTCTCTTCTTTTGCAGCCCCCGTCACTGCCGATACTATTTTGGCGCAAGATCGCGCAGCAAAAGGTAATATTACGGAATTTGGTGGTGCTCGTCGTATAACCTCAGATCAAACTGAAGCATTAAAAGCAGCACTTAATAATCATCAAGCTAAAAATGTGATCCTATTTATCGGTGATGGGATGGGGGATTCTGAGATAACGGTAGCACGTAACTATGCCGAAGGGGCTGGTGGCTTCTTTAAAGGAATTGATGCGTTACCGATGACCGGCCAATATACTCATTATTCTTTAGATAGAAAAACACAAAAACCTAATTATGTAACAGATTCGGCCGCATCAGCAACAGCATGGGCTTCAGGGGTTAAAACCTATAATGGGGCATTAGGGATTGATGTATTTGGTAAAGATCACCAAACGATTTTGGAATTAGCAAAAGCGAATGGTAAAGCGACGGGGAATGTCACTACCTCTGAAATCCAAGATGCAACACCGGCTGCGCTATTTTCACATGTTACTGGGCGTAAGTGTTATGGGCCTGTAGAAACGTTAGCAAAATGCTCAACGAATGCGCTAGAAAATGGCGGTAGAGGTTCAATCTCTGAGCAATTGTTAGTGACTCGTGCAGATATTACACTGGGAGGGGGCGCGAAAAGTTTTGCTCAAACAGCAACGGCCGGTGAATATAAAGGGAAAACGCTCGAGCAACAAGCGATAGAGCGTGGCTATCAAATTGTGAAAGATGCTAAATCGTTAGAGGCGATTACGCTAGCAAATCAAGACAAACCTGTGTTAGGTCTATTTCATGACGGTAATATGGCCGTCGCTTGGGAAGGGCCAAAAGCCACTTATCAAGGTAATTTAAAGAATCCTCCTTTAGAGTGTAAACCGAATTCAAAATTAGACCCGAATGCACCAACATTAGCGCAAATGACCAAAAAAGCGATTGATTTGCTGAAAACGAATGAAAATGGTTTCTTCTTACAAGTTGAAAGCGCCTCAATTGATAAACAAGATCATAATGCTAATCCTTGTGGTCAAATTGGTGAAACGGTGGCATTAGATGAAGCGGTACAAATTGGTTTAGATTTCGCTAAACAAAATGGTGATACGCTTATTATAGTGACCGCAGATCACGCTCACTCTAGTCAAATTATTGAAGCTGATGTGAAATCAAGTGGCTTAACACAAGCATTGATTACCAAAGATGGCGCTGTCATGGTGGTGAATTATGGTAACTCAGAAACGGATTCACAAGAGCATACTGGCGCGCAATTACGCGTTGCCGCTTATGGCCCACATGCTGCTAATGTCGTAGGGTTAACAGACCAAACAGATCTTTTCTTTACTATGCGCGATGCGATGGGATTGAAATAACCTTGATAAGGTGACTGAATTGTAGTCTGTCTGAAATGTAGTTGAATTGTCTTACTAAAATTGTTGTATTTTCACGCGACTTAGAGAGATACCCTCAAGTCGCGTTTTTTTCTATGATTTCTTTACAAAAAATAAGAAAACGATAATAAATCAAGACGTTATTTACAGTCTGATTTTGAAAGTTACTTTTTGTTTGCTATAATTAACAGAATTTACAATGATATTCTTATACTATTCTTAACTTCTTCATTGATTATTGCACTTAAGTCGCAATATCTTTTTGCCTAATAACGTCGTTTTGATTAGGGCGTTATCTATAAAAATCATTTTTCAGATATGGTTATCTGCGTAGGATCTCTCTCTTTTTTATGGCATTGAAGGAGAAATGAGCCAATAAACAACGATAAAAAATAAGGTGACTAATTTCTATGCTAACACTGCTTCATTTACTCTCATCCGTGGCACTTTTAGTCTGGGGAACACATATTGTTCGCACCGGTATTATGCGAGTGTTCGGCTCTGATTTGCGCCGAATTTTAGGTAAAAGTATTAATAAAAAATCGAATGCTTTTCTTGCTGGTGTCGGTGTTACTGCCTTAGTACAAAGTAGTAATGCTACGGCATTGCTAGTGATTTCGTTCGTCACTCAAGGTCTTATTTCTATTACACCCGCTTTGGTGATTATGCTAGGGGCTGATGTGGGTACAGCGCTAATGGCGCGGGTGCTGACATTCGATCTTTCGTGGTTATCACCGTTACTGATTTTACTGGGTGTCATGACTTTTTTAAGTCGTAAAAAAGAGCGTATCGGGCAACTGGGTAGAGTGGGAATAGGCCTTGGTTTAATTATCTTAGCATTACAACTGATTGTGACTTCTGCTGAGCCGATAACCCATGCCAGTGCAGTACAAGCTATTTTTACCTCTTTGAGCGGGGATACGATTTTAGCACTACTGGTCGGCGCTATTTTTGCGATGGTCAGTTATTCAAGCTTAGCGGCGGTATTACTTACCGCAACATTAAGTGCAACAGGCTTTATGCCTTTATATATTAGTTTATGTATTGTTATTGGTTCTAATATTGGTAGTGGATTGTTGGCATTAATCAGTAGCCGTGGTCAAAGTATTAGTTCACGTCAAGTCGTCATAGGAAGTCTGTTTTTTAAATTAATTGGCGCCTTGCTGGTATTGCCGTGGATCACCATCATTGCGACAAAAATCCAACAATATGATTTTTCCCCTGCGGAAGTGATTATCTATTTTCATGTGATTTATAACTTAGTGCGCTGTGTGTTGATGTTGCCGTTTGTGGGGCCAATGGCGAAATTATGTCAAAAATTAGTGCCGGAATTACCGGTTACTGGGACAGAAGTTGCACCTCGTTATTTAGATCCATCCGCCGTTGATACTCCCTCTTTAGCTATTGCTAATGCAGTCAGAGAGACATTACGGTTAGGGGATGTGGTTGAACAGATGTTGCAACGTTTTCAAGCCTTAATGGAAGGGGATCGTCTGCAAAAAAGGGAGATTAGCCAGCTAGAAGAGGAAGTGGAATTGCTCCATAGCAGTATTAAATTGTATATGGCACAAATTCAGCAGCATGATCTTGGTACTGAAGACTCTCGTCGCTGGGCAGAAATTATTGATACCGCGATGAATTTGCAACAATCTTCCGCTATCATAGCGCGTATGTCTGGTGAGGTGGTGAATAAAAGTTTAGATCATCACTTAAATTTATCGGAGGAAGGACGTCGTGAATTACAGACACTCCTTGAGCGTCTGCAAAGTAATCTGAATCTGGCGATGTCGGTGTTTGTTTCCGGCAATATGGAGCATGCGCGTAAATTACGCCGAGCAAAACATCGATTCCGTTTACTCAACCAACGTTACTCGTTTGCTCATGTAGAACGTCTTCATTTGCATAATATGCAAAGTATTGAAACCAGTTCGCTGCATACCAGTTTGTTGGGTGATATGAAACGGTTGAACTCCTTATTCTGTGCAGTGGCTTACCACGCATTAGAGCGGAGCGGGTCTTCTTCAGAACTGGTTAATCTTCAACAATGAAAAAAAATATTCGTCTATTAACACATAATGAAATCCCTCGCGTTTGGGAAATTGATAGAACAGAACTGATTGAAAGGCTATATGTTTTACAACAAGGGCAACTGGTGTTATCTGAACAGCGTTTTGATATGAAAGGCTGGCCTGAAGGTGAGGCAGAACATTATACCCCTGTTTTACTTGAAAGCGCTGAGCGCGGTGCCCCTTTTTGGGGAGTCTTTGAAGATGACAAGTTAGTCGCTGCTGCCAGTGTTGATCCACAGTGGCGAGGCCAAGATAACACCTTGTTACAGCTCTCTTTCTTACATATTAGCCACCAGCAGCGTGGGCAAGGATTAGCCCGTATATTGTTTGATTATTGTGTGGAATATGCGAAGCAAAAAGGGGCTAGCGGATTATATATATCCTCAACGCCTTCTGAAAATAGTGTTAATTTTTATCAGCATATGGGCTGTCGTTTAATTGATGTGCCTGATACTGAGCTTTATGAAAGAGAGCCTGAAGATATTCATTTAGTGCTTAATTTTAATAAAGAAGATTAATCACTTATTTTACATCATCATTTGATGACTCTAAAACGCTTTATCGTTGGCAGCGGTAAAGCGTTTTTTGTTTAACCTCTTTAAAATTAAGGTTATGGCTACTTTTTTTCTTGATAGACATTGAGTTAACCAATGTGTTATATAATAATGAAAATCATTATCATTATCATTATCATTATCATTAACGGGTGGTGACTCTCATGGCTAAATCAACACGTATCTCCTCTGTCTCTTCTTGGACATCTCGTATTAGTTTATGGGAAATGTTGGCCGTTGCTTCGTTATTTACTGTGATCACCCACTCTATTGCAGGAACAGCAGCATTTACATTGGTTCTTGTTATTTCTATGTTGCTATCTACCATTATGTTATTTCATAAGAAATTACAAATGTGGGTGATGATCCCCGCCGGCGTTGTGATCACCTATAGCTTAATGACCTTTTTTTTAACCTATCATGGGTAGATAACCGTAAATAAAGGCACGATAACATGCTGATAATAAAATGGAAGGAAGTAAATAAAGTAGGGTTTAACTCATCAGTCTGTTTTGGTGCGAAAGGGGGGACTTGAACCCCCACGTTCGTAAGGACACTAACACCTGAAGCTAGCGCGTCTACCAATTCCGCCACTCTCGCAAAACACAATATCTTAATAGATAGTCGGCGAATTTTATGCTTTTTAATTTTGGCGTCAATTATTTTTATCAATAGATTATCTTGGAGATAAAAATAAAACAGCGAGAGTTATAATATAAAATAGATAGATTCTATTTTTAGAACTAAGATAAATAATTATGACAAAAACCGATTATGCAGTAGGTTTATGAGGTTTTTTATGAAAAAAATCAATATATTGATTGTTATCTTGTTTGTGATTATATCAAGTAATGTATATGCGGAAATCTACAAAGATAAAAGTGGTCAGGTTATTGGTTCAACCCGTACAGGTAGTAACGGTCAGATCACCTATTTAAATAAAAGTGGTCAGGTTATTGGTTCAACCCGTATAGGTAGTAACGGTCAGATCACATATTTAAATAAAAGTGGTCAAGTTATTGGTTACGCCCGTAGAAGTAATAATGGTAATACCATCTACCTAAATAAAAGTGGTCAAGTCACAGGCTCTACCCGTACAAATAGTAACGGTGAGACCATCTATCTCAATAAAAGTGGTCAAGTCACAGGTTCAGCTCGCACAGACAGTAATGGTACTACCATCTACAGAGATAAAAGTGGTCAGGTTATTGGTTCAAAAAAATGATAATTTCGTTTGAAAATAAAAGTGTCTGCTATTAGATGACTGTTTTCAGTTATAAACAGAAGACCGCCAGTAGTTGAAAAATCAATTACTGGCGGTTTTTATAATAGTGCTGGTGATTACTATTTCTTGGTTGCTTGGTAAACTTTGAATTTACCTGTTGATGCAAGCACTTCATGAGAGCCAAACACGTGATCAAGAATATCTTGATAAGGTAAGAAAGCATTGGCAACAATACGCAGTTTACCGCCTTTTTTCAAAAAGTTAGGCGCGAGACGAATAATGTCTTCTGCAGCTTGATAGCTGGTACCTAAGCCATCATGGAAAGGAGGATTAGAGACTATCCAATCATAAGTTTCTTCTACCGCAGAATAGACATTGCTTGCAATAACCCGTCCTTCTAATTCATTAACGTTTAACGTGGCAATACTGGATGAAATAGCGGCTGCATTGACGTCACAGAGTGTGAGTTTTAACATCGGGTTTTTCTTGCCTAATACCGTGGCAATCACCCCACAACCACAGGCCATATCCAGTAAGTCACCTACCATTGCATCATCAAATGTAGAGAGTAATAATCGGCTGCCTTCATCTAATGCGGTTTGACTAAAAACACCGGGTAATGCCATCACCGTTAAATCGTCATAACGATAAGTTTGCCACCAGTTATTTCGATCAAAGAGTGTTTGATAGGTTAGTGAACCAAAAAAGAGGCTACAACGACGTGCTGAATCTATTTTTTTTAGCTTTGCTATACCATTCATTAATTCCGTAGCACTTTTTACACCACTACGGTTTTCGCCGACGATGAAGATTTCAGTATCGACAGATAAACTTGCACATAAGCTACGTAACTGAAAAGTTGCTTCATTCTTATTCTTAGGCCAAAAATAAATCAAAGTGTCGCAATATTTTACGAATGATTGATCTGCCGCTAAACCAAAAAATGCATTATCACCCATGGATTTGAGTAGCGGTAGCCACTGGTGATATTGATTTGTATAGGCTCTAACACTTTTGGCCTGAATTTGTGATGCTAGCGTGTCTTGAAGATCACCTGCTATGAGCACGTGCCTGTCTGCGAAATGATCTAGATGACGAAGAATAACTTCGCTGGCAGGGGACAATGAGGACATTATGATTATTACTCCTTAAAAAACATAAAACGCATGATATCAGATATAAAGAAACTGACGCTATTTATTGGCGTAGTTTATGCCCTCTGATACTATGTACCGTTGTTCTACACTTGATAGGTAAATATCATGAGCCGTAAAGACAGAATGTTAGCCCAACTTGGAATTCGTCAATGGGTACTTCGTAAGCCTGCTGTATTAAAAGGCGAACATTCTGTGCAATTTCCGGATACCACTCGTTTACTTATCATTACTGATGATGTTGTTGATCTAAATAACGGGCTTTTCTCTGATATTTTTAGCACTATGGGAATAGATAAAAGTGAAATCTATTGTATTACCTCAGAGGATGTGAGCCTGCTCACAGGATCATTTACACCAGCCTGTTGGCTATTAGGTACTGATATCACTCTACCTGCTCAATATACTTCTCTGAGAAGCCCTTCATTACATCAATTATATTTTGATGCCAATGCAAAACGCGATCTTTGGAAACAAATCTATCAACATGAAGACCATTTCCCCATTAAACCCTGCTGATTTACCTTTAGCATGGGAAATTGAAAAACTAAGTCATTCATTCCCTTGGAGCGAAGAAACATTCTATAGTAACCAAGGTGATCATTATTTTAATCTAAAAATTTGCATTGATAATATTATGGTAGGTTTTGCTATTACGCAATTAATATTAGATGAAGCAACGCTTTTTAATATCGCGATACATCCTGATTATCAAGGTAAAGGCTATGGAAAAGCATTGTTATTAGAACTTATTGATAATATTGAAAGAAAAGATATTGCTACATTATGGCTTGAGGTAAGAGAATCCAATCAAAAAGCATCTAATCTCTATGAATCTATAGGATTTAATTCAGTATCTGTACGTAAGAATTATTATCCAACAGCAACGGGAAAAGAAGATGCGATAATCATGGCTTATCCAATTAAATTCTAATTAAATACTTATTTAAGTTAAATTAAAGACGTCTTCTATTAGGCGTCTTTTTTTATTTTATGTGAAGTGAGTAGACTTTTATTCTTTTATTTAAATTTTACCTAATGGATATTTTGGTGAATAATTTTACTTTAGTTACAAGGGGTATTTAGTAAAACATATTGTGAGAATAATAAAGACAATATGAAGGGCGTTAAAATAAGTAAAACGCATGTTTACTTTAGTTCTTAAATTTATCGTTAGTTTATAAAAAGCCTATTAAGATAGGAAAATACATTCGTATTGTACATTTATTTGTTTCTAAACTAGAAAATCGCTACTGGTATCTATAAGTGAATCCCATCAAGTTGAGCCAACAAGTACCTCTGCGGATGGGGCCTGATATTTTATTACTGAGTTAATAGCTGGATTGGTCCTAACAAAAAAAACGCATCAAAGCATCACAGATGTTACTCGCATATCGAATTAGGTAAGCTTTCTCAGTTTTAGTTGAATTAGTTTAAAAAATATCAATTACACGGCGAATTTCGCCGTAAAATCCTAAAAAGATAAACTAGAGAAAGGAGGAACGCAATGGTTAGTCATTCCCAGCGCGAAACAGTGAAAGAGTCATATAAGCAGTCTCTTAAAACTCTTTTACCTTATGGTGTCAATGATCATCGCGGTGGATTTTTGAAGATCATTGACACAAGGAAGCACAACTTTCAGTAGAAAAGCATGACGATTGGCTCTCATATCCCTTCGAGGAATACAGTGTCGATAATACTACCGTGAGAGAAATCGATGAAGTCATCAATGTGCCAAATATTGGACCTGTCGTGGTGACTAGTCATGAACAGGAAAGGTCTGTTGAATGGTTTTCTGACAGAGTGCCCAAGCATCCTTGGAAGGCTTTGGCTTCAAGGTTATTTAGCTCATCATTGACAAAAGCAATTTTGCCTGAAAAGGTAGCTCTTCATAAGAACCAAAAATATAGTAACAAAGCTGATATTTGGCTGCACAGTAACAGTGATTTGCATTTTGTAGTCGTTCAGTCAGGAGCAATGAAGACTTTGGTTACTGTTTTCAGACTAAATAAGTCTCTCAAAAAATCTCAAAATGAAATCAAGATGTGTGTCCGATAATCCAGTAACAAGGGAATAAATGAAAAGTAGACTGAAAAACCTATATAAATATCTTATTGAGAACAGGAAACATGAAGTCAATGGATGGCACAAAGCCTATCGTGACTTTTACAGTCAGGTCGCTCAAATTCGTGAGCGAATCACATCTGGAGAAGGCTTGTCTCAAAATGATGAAGCTTTTCTGAAGCAGTTAATCTATGAGAAGAGCAACGGTATCGCTTCTCGCGGACAGTCTGTGTTGAGCAATGACAATTTCCAGTCATTCATTAAAAACAAGAATTTCATATCCGCATTAGAAAAATTTATATTGATTCCAAACAGTGAAAACTTCACGATTTTTTCTGATACGTGGTCTAACCAAGGTAAATCCAACAACCCTGTTCTCGTTAATCGAGTGGCTGCAGCTTGTACACTCGAAGTCTCCACAACGGTTGACTCCGGTAAATTCAATCAGGTTTTTAGTTGGCTTATACGCGAAGGAATAATTCCAGTATACCCAACAGAAGAAAATCAAAGTTGGTTTGCTAAAAACATTTTTCTATTAAAAAGCATCAAAAGCGAGTTTGATAATGAGCTTCGGGAAGGTAAAACTGATGAGTTTTATCTTAGTCAGTTTGTTTGGGTGCTTTACGAGAATTTGTCAAACCCATTCAGTTTAAAGAAGCAGATTATTAAATACGGGGCACCGGGGACAGGGAAAACTTATCAAGCACGCCTGCAAACTTCGCTCATGTTTGACATCTGGAAAGAGGAATTTGCTTCCAATAGCCGTCTCACACATGCAAGTCAGATTGAGTTGGTTCAATTTCATCCTTCTTTCAGTTATGAAGACTTTATGGAAGGGCTACGTCCGGTTTTGGGCAGTAATGGGAACTCTCAATTAAGGTTGCAAAATGGTGTTTTTAAAGAGTTTTGTCGAAGCGCTGGTAAGTGGGAAATCGATGTATATGGGCTTGGACTTGCTCAGAAGTGGGAGTCTCTTACTATCAAGGAACTTCTCCCGTTTAGAGAAAGGTTATCAGGTGAGCATTGGCGGGATGTTTTCGAAATATCAGATACATCCAAGCTTGTATCGGAAGCAGTACCACCATTTTTCTTTATAATTGATGAGGTAAACCGGGCTGAGTTATCTCGCGTTTTTGGTGAGTTAATGTACTGTCTGGAATACCGAGGCACTAGAGGTTGCGTTAAAACCCAATATGCCAATCTGAACAATGAACATACTGGTATGCTTAAGGACGCTAAAGGGTATTTGTTCTTCATTCCAACAAACATCTATCTTATTGGAACGATGAACACGATAGACAGAAGTGTCGAAAGTTTTGACTTCGCTTTACGTCGAAGATTCCGTTGGGAAGAAGTGGTGCCTGATATGGCGCTATTGAAATACCATTTGAACCAATTTTGCAAAGCTTGGCTGCCCCTGGTGGATAACCTTGAACGCTTGAATGAATTGATAGCTAAAGAGCCTTTGCTTGGTAATGATTACCAAATTGGTCATGCCTATTTGATGGACTTGAAGTATGCAACCAGCCTTACAGTTTCGGAAGTACGAGAGCGTGTATGGGATGATTGTATTCGTCCGTTATTACAGGAGTATCTTCGTGGAACGGGTAAGGAGACTGAACTGATTAGCTCCTTCGGAAAGGCGTTTGGGGTTTAAACAGTGTGGCTTTTCGATATCATTAAGAACGGCACACTGGTCGATAACCAGTCCTATTTTGTCAGCGAAGGCATTTTGAAAAATAGACGTTTAGGAAAGTCGATAACCCTTAGAACCAAATCAAAAGGGCAGTGGACCTATCCTCATAACGACGAGTCTGCAATTTGGCACTTTTTGAATTCGGTATCTCGTGATGTCGAAAAAACGCTGAATGATAATATTTCCGATGCTTTAATACTCTTCAATGATGAAGATTACGAACACAATACAGATGGCGGTTTCATCGATGTCTCTGGTACGGATGCCAGAAATTTTAATCTCGACACGGGCAATTTAATCGGATTTGTTAAGCGAGGAGATTACTCTCTGAAGATCAGCTCACGTTTTGGTGATGCTTTCCTTCAATACATCATTGCAGATGCCGATGGATTTCTCGAATTAGAAAACATTGGAGGAGAAAGTCACACAGACGGTTACGAATGGCTTTTAGCATATCTATGGAACATTAAGTTTAAGAGAGCCTACCGCTTGGGCTTGCCAAAGACTTATATTACAAGAAATGATCGTATTTCCCGTGTAAGGGGAACTATAAATGCTACAGATTATTTCCAGAATAAATCATCTGGAAAATATTTATGCTCGTACCGAGAGCACAGCTACGATAGCCCTGCAACTTCACTTTTTATAAAAGCTTATGAAGCAGTTGCACATTACTCATTTTGTCACCAAACACGAAATATCTATAGTGCATTTCTGACTGCCAATCAGGGGATAAAAAGGTCACAGCAAGAAATTTTGAGGACTTCTCATTTCACCAATCCTTTCTACAATGATTATAACGTGCTCATTGACTTATCTAAGCAAGTTATTGGCCGGAAGGGCTCTGATTTTGATTCGCAGCAGGATTCGAGTGCTTTCTTTTTCGATATTTCGATGTTGTTTGAATATTTCATTCGTAAGCTCATCAAGCGAGATGGGTTACGCCTGCTAGGTAAGTTCGAGCTATGTCAGGAAATAGCATCTGGTGCGCTCAGCGGTTATATGAGAAAACTTGAACCTGATCTTGTTATAGAAATCGATGAGAGATTATTCGTATTTGATGTGAAGTATAAAGCATTTGATTCACAATTTGGGGTGAAGCGTGAAGATCTTTTTCAGCTACATACTTACATAGGGCAGTATGGAAATATTGCCGCAATCAAGGGGTGTGGATTTATTTACCCTATATCAGAAGAACGATGGGCTTCACTTAACCTTGAAAAAACACAGGGGGTGATTTCAGATATTATTCACCAGCAAGGGCAAGAGATACCGTTCCATGTGCTTTTTCTAAAAATCCCTGAAGATACTTATATTGATTTTAATAGGAAAATGAAAGAGCAGTGTAGTATTTTCATTGATGCCCTTTATTCTAAGGTTCTTAATCAGTGACGTTTTTTTGTGGAAAAAGTCCATTGATCAACGAAATGTCATTGCTTTGACGTCGAGATTGACTTGGGAGTCGGTAATGTAGAAGTCGTGCCTGATATCAAGGGAAGAATTCCTCTCATTAACTGGGTTCAGGCCGGTGATTGGACTGAAATAGCGAAGGAATTTGCCTATGAAGATGCTGAAGAGTGGCGTGAAGTCACAGGGAAAGCATAAGGGTGGTTTCGCACTTCGCGTAAAAGGCGACAGTATGGAAAATCCAAGCGGAAAAAAATCATACCCGAGGGGGCTGTGATCGTTGTTGATCCTGAGTTATCTTATTCTTCAGATTTATTGGTTGTTGCGCGTTTGGATGATTCGAAAGAAGCAACCTTTAAGCAGTTAGTCATTGACGATGAACAGAAATACCTAAAGCCTCTGGACTCCCAATATTCAGCAACAGCGATCAACGACAACGGCACCATCATTGGTGTAGCACGATAGGCTATTATCGATTTTTTGTAGCAAAGAAATTTGTGGTCTAGCCTCGGTTGTTCATCAGCTAAAAAAACAACGATTGCAAACAACGACAACAGAGCATTGGCACAATGCTGAGAATAAATAGATAACCATTGATTGTTTATAAAGCCAAGATAGGCGAAAATAAGCGCCAACTAAGATTAACTTACGGGTGAATGTGCTTTATAGTCACTTTAATAAGTCGTTATAGAAATATCTCAGTGCAGTGCATTCACTTGTTTATCAACTAGAAGATCACTATTGATGTCTAATCCTATTTTTCAGCAAGAAGTTGCTCGCCGTAGAACTTTTGCCATTATTTCCCACCCCGATGCGGGTAAAACAACCATCACTGAAAAAGTGTTGTTATTCGGACAAGCTATCCAACGTGCAGGAACAGTAAAAGGGCGTGGCTCAAATCAGCATGCTAAATCAGACTGGATGGAAATGGAAAAACAACGTGGTATCTCCATTACCACTTCTGTTATGCAGTTTCCTTACGCTGATTGTCTAGTTAACTTACTTGATACCCCAGGGCACGAAGACTTCTCTGAAGATACTTATCGTACTTTAACTGCCGTTGACTGTTGTTTAATGGTCATTGACTCTTCAAAAGGGGTCGAAGATCGTACCCGTAAATTAATGGAAGTGACTCGATTACGTGATACGCCAATTTTGACCTTTATGAATAAATTGGATCGTGATATTCGTGATCCGATGGAATTAATGGACGAAGTTGAAACTGAGCTAAAAATTGCCTGTAGTCCTGTTACTTGGCCGATTGGCTGTGGAAAACTGTTTAAAGGGGTTTACCATATCTTAAGAGATGAAACCTATCTTTATCAAACAGGCCAAGGTCATACTATCCAAAACTCACGAGTAATCAAAGGGTTGGATAATCCTGAGTTAGATGAAGCGATTGGTGATGATTTAGCCGTTCAATTACGTGATGAGCTAGAGTTGGTGTTAGGTGCATCACATGAGTTTGATCATGAAGCTTTCTTAGCGGGTGAATTGACTCCGGTTTTCTTTGGTACCGCATTAGGTAACTTTGGTGTTAATCACATGCTTGATGGTTTGGTGAAGTGGGCGCCAGCGCCAATGCCTCGTCAAACTGATATGCGAGAAGTGACAGCGGCTGAAGAGACATTCACGGGTTTTGTCTTTAAAATTCAAGCTAATATGGATCCCAAACACCGCGACCGTGTTGCTTTTTTACGGGTGGTGTCAGGCATGTATGATAAAGGGATGAAACTGCACCAAGTACGCACGAAAAAAGATGTGGTGATTTCAGATGCATTGACCTTTATGGCAGGGGATCGTTCTCATGTTGAGCATGCTTATCCTGGTGATATTATTGGCCTGCATAATCACGGTACCATTCAAATTGGTGATACTTTTACTCAAGGTGAAATGTTAAAATTCACCGGTATTCCTAACTTCGCTCCGGAATTATTCCGCCGTATTCGTCTGCGTGATCCGCTAAAACAAAAACAATTGTTAAAAGGTCTGGTGCAATTATCTGAAGAAGGTGCGGTACAGGTGTTTAGACCCCTAGCTAATAATGATTTAATTGTTGGCGCAGTTGGGGTGCTACAGTTTGATGTCGTGGTTGCACGCTTAAAAGGTGAGTATAGCGTTGAAGCCATTTATGAATCAGTGAATGTATCGACGGCTCGTTGGGTTGAATGTAGTAACGAAAAGAAACTCGAAGAATTTAAGCGTAAAAATGAGCAACATCTGGCATTAGATGGTGGTGATAACTTAACTTATATTGCACCAACGATGGTTAACTTAAATTTAACCCGTGAACGCTATCCTGATATTGAGTTCCATCAAACGCGTGAACACTAATTTTCTGTTATAAATCATATAAAAAGCCATATTTTTTATGGCTTTTTTCACAATGATGTATTGTAAAATCAACTCCAGTATCTGTTTAGGTTTACTCAATAATCTTATCTATACTATTTATATTCCGTCGATATTCTAATAAAAACTACCCTTTAATCAGCTATTACTCTTTCTATTCTCTGCTATCCTAATAATGATATTTTTATACTCATTGTATAAATAAAATAAAAACTTTTTACATATAAATGGCTATTTTTTAGATTAAAATTACAAAAAGTTATCTTTATTTACTATTTATTACTTTATTTGCTACTCATAACTTAGTAGTGTAACTGAAGTACTTGTTAATAATTTGATAAAAAATACACACATTTCCTGTCATGATTAATTTATGAGCAGGGGGAAGCAATGAATCAACAAAAAATAAAATTAGTATTAGCGCTCGTCACGGGTATGACAGTGACAATGATAAGTACAGCAACTATTGCGGAGACATCGTGGTATAACGAAATTGATAAAACTACCAGTAATGTTAACAATGAATTAAGCGATACGGCAATATCGAAAAAAATCGAAGAAACACTATTACCTAACCCCTCCATTGACAGTGGATCACTTTCAATTCGTACTGAATTTGGTCATGTCACAGTTGCCGGCTTTGTTAAAAATGCAGATCAGGAAAAACAAATCATTCAGATCATTGAAAAAATTGATGGTGTAAAAAGCGTTGAATCATCAGTGAATATTCAAGGCTAACTTAATAGCGACTTAATTTATTTTAATTAGTGATTAAAAAGAATGACCTTGAAAACAGGTGCGAGTATCCTTATAAGGTTGTATTAAGGAGACTCTATGGGGAAGTATATACCGGTTACATTAAATAATATTACTGCACTTGAATTTCAATCATCCTTACCACAAGGCAAAGTTGCATTAGTTTGCGAAGGCGGTGGACAGCGAGGCATCTTTACTGCCGGTGTTCTTGATGAATTTATGCGCTCTCAATTTGATCCTTTTGATCTACTCCTAGGGGTATCCGCGGGGGCGCAAAACTTATCTGCTTTTGCTTGTGGACAAAGGGGGTACGCCCGCAGAGTCATTAACCGTTATACCACCAATAACCAATTCTTTAATCCGATTCGTTTTGTTCGTGGGGGAAATTTACTCGATCTTGATTGGTATATAGAAACCACTTCGAAAGAAATGCCTTTAAATATGCCTAAAGCATTACGTCGTTTCGATAGTGGTCGCGAGTTTTATATGGTGGCAAGTCGCTCCGACAATTTTAAGGCAAATTATTTTCAACCAGAAAAAAGCACATGGCTTGATATTGTGAAAGCCTCCAGTGCGATCCCCGCGTTTTATCGCAATGGTGTTTTATTTCAAGATGTTGTTTACCATGATGGCGGTATTAGTGATGCGATCCCGGTAAAAGAGGCTTATCGTCGTGGTTGTCGTACAATTGTCGTTATACGAACCGTACCGTCTGAATATCAATATACCACCGAGTGGGTGGATAAAATGGGAAAATGGTTTGAGAATGGCCGTTTTCAACGCTTTCTCAATATGGCTCAAGTCCATATTGAAACTTATACTGACACACTAAGATTTATCCAATCTCCACCTGAAGATGCCGTTATCATTGAAATATATCCACCAACAACACTACAATCTAGTGCATTAGGAAGCCGTTTAAGTGCATTAAATCATGATTATCATGTTGGTAGACGCTGTGGGCGCTATTTTCTAGCCACTATTGGTCAACACTTCTCTAAGAAAAAATTTCAGCAACACGATAAAAAAATATTTAGCCTATTTGAAAATGAAGCAAAAGCAGATAAAGCGGAAGATGCCGAAATCATTCAAAAAGGAACTCGGAGTGTGCACCCTGAAGTAAGGAGTGTTCAAGAATGAGTCGATTTATTGATACGCATTGTCATTTTGATTTTCCCGTCTTTTATCACGACCTTGAGAATAGCCTTGCTTTAGCACAACAGGCTCAGGTAAAAAAAATTATTATTCCTGCGGTTGCTCAGTGGAATTGGGACGCGGTAACGGAATTGTCTCGTTATAACAATGCACTATATTGTGCACTAGGTTTGCATCCTTTATATATTGAAGCGCATACAGAGCAGCACTTGATTGAACTTAAAACACGCCTAAAAACGACGCCACGTTGTGTTGCAATGGGGGAGATGGGTTTGGATAACTATATGACAAATCCACATCCGGAAAAACAGCAACAATTTTTAATAGCACAACTTAAATTGGCGATAGAATTTGATTTACCAGTGATCCTTCATTCACGTAAAACTCATGATAACCTAAGTGCTATTTTGCGCCGTTATTCAGTTCCTCGTAAAGGTGTGATCCATGGTTTTTCCGGCAGTCTGCAACAAGCAGAACGTTTTGTTCAACAAGGCTATTTCATTGGGGTAGGGGGCACTATCACTTATCCACGTGCACAAAAAACACGTCGTGCAATTGCCTCTCTACCCTTAGAGCGCTTGTTATTAGAAACGGATGCGCCTGATATGCCTGTAAGTGGTTTTCAAGGCGAGCCTAACCGCCCTGAGCGAATTCTCGCTGTTTTTTCTTCTCTTTGTGAATTGCGTCAAGAGTCAGCAGAGGTTATTGCAAACCAACTTTACCTAAATAGTCTACAATTATTTCAGTTAACAGATGATGCCTAGTTTTAAGTAAATTAGTAATTATTCTGCCATTCGTATTACCGTTTTTTATTAAACTGCTAACCACTTTTCCAAATGAACTTTATCCATTAAGTGCGTTTTTTGCTTTTTAGTGTGATTTAGATCTCATTTGTGACTTTTATGTTACTTTTTTAAGATGCTAATTGTGATGGATATAGAGGGTTCTTTTCTGGGACTAGGTATAATTATCTGGCAAAAAAAGAGTCAATAAACTTAGTAACAAGCTTATTGATAATCCATTAAATTTTTATATGAACAGGGATCCTTCAATGCACCTCATTATGAGCTTGGTCGGAATGGCCACATTGATATTGATAGCCATTCTTTTCTCCAGCAACCGACGTGCAATAAAATTACGCACGGTCGGTGGCGCATTCCTTATTCAAATTGGTTTAGGCGCATTTGTACTTTATTCAGAAAGTGGCCGTAAAGTGTTATTGGCTATTTCTGATGCCGTTAAAAATGTCATCGATTATGGTGAAAACGGCATGAGCTTCCTTTTTGCTGGCTTAGTTTCCGACAAAATGTTTGAGCTATTTGGCAGCGGTGGCTTTGTTTTTGCTTTGCGTGTTTTACCTGTTATTGTGTTCTTCTCTTCATTGATAGCAGTACTTTATTACTTAGGTATCATGCAATTTGTCATTAAGATTTTAGGTGGCGGATTACAAAAAGTATTAGGCACTTCTCGTACTGAATCAATGTCTGCAACAGCCAATATCTTCGTTGGACAAACAGAAGCACCACTGGTGGTTCGCCCCTATATTGCTAGAATGACAACCTCAGAACTTTTTGCGGTGATGTGTGGTGGATTAGCATCAGTGGCAGGTTCGGTATTGGCAGGTTATGCAAGTATGGGTGTGCCATTGGAGTATTTGATCACCGCTTCATTTATGGCAGCACCCGGTGGTTTACTCTTCGCAAAACTCTTGGTTCCTGAAACAGAAACACCTGATGATCAAAAAGATGCTTTTGATAACTTAAGTGATGAAGAAAAACCCGCTAATATTATTGATGCTGCGGCATCAGGGGCTTCTTCAGGATTACAACTTGCGTTAAACGTAGGTGCAATGCTACTCGCTTTTGTCGCATTAATTGCCTTAATTAATGGTATTCTTGGCGGAATTGGTGGCTGGTTCGGTTATGAAGACTTCTCGCTAGAATTAATCTTAGGCTGGGTATTTGCACCAATCGCCTTCTTAATTGGTGTGCCTTGGAGTGAGGCAACCATTGCTGGCTCTTTTATTGGTCAAAAACTGGTGATCAACGAATTCTATGCTTACTCGGAGTTTAGTAAATATCTGCAAGATGAATCACAATTAGCAGCAGCGGGTTTAATGGCCTTGTCTGAACAAACAAAAGTGATTATCTCTTTTGCGCTGTGTGGATTTGCTAACCTTTCCTCTGTTGCGGTATTACTGGGTGGTTTAGGGGGAATGGCACCAAACCGTCGTAAAGATGTCGCACGCTTAGGTATGAAAGCCGTTTTAGCGGGTACACTCTCTAACTTAATGAGTGCAACCATCGCCGGCTTCTTTTTTGCATTAACCGCAATGGCTGTGGTTGCTGCTTAAATAAGAAAGTATTTACAGAGCAGATAGGTAATTGCTTATCTGCTCTTTTTGTTTGTTTTCTGTTGTAATGTTAACTACCTTTATATATATGTGAGTTACTTCGCAACTTGTAGAGAAGTTAGCCAATTAATGAGTCATTTCATTAAAAGTAAAAGTTTTTACGTTATAAAGACGACTTACTGACTTTATTCGAGTAACATTAAACCAGAAAATAAAATTTTTGTGATTCTAATCACAATTTAATGTCTTTAGTTGCAAGTTTCATTTTATTCTTGTGACAGAAAGCACATCTAATTGTTCTCTAGCGTGTTCAAATAAGATGTGCTGAAACTTCATGGAATGGCGAAAGCTCAATGACGGGTCGCCGAAGTGAGCATAGCGCGGTGAGAGGGAGCTCAGCTGTCGTTGTAGCACTTGTTACAACCACATCTTCAAGGAACCAAGTCCGCTCGCCAACAAAATTAATCGCTAACCTTAAAGCGTATGCCCATAGAGGGCTTGAGAAACATCGTTGGAGAGTTTTATGACAGATTTAACCGCTGCAGCGCGCCTTGCGCTGTCTTTGATGGATTTAACCACCTTAAATGATGACGACACTGATGAAAAAGTGACAAAACTATGTCATCAGGCGAAAAGCCCAGAAGGTAATACAGCCGCAATCTGTATCTACCCACGCTTTATTCCACTGGCTCGTAAAGTATTACGTGAACAGGGAACACCAGAAATTCGTATTGCAACCGTAACTAACTTCCCTCATGGTAATGATGATTTAGATATCGCATTAGCTGAAACTAATGCAGCATTAGCTTATGGTGCTGATGAGGTTGATGTTGTTTTTCCTTACCGCGCATTAATGGCAGGTAATGAACAAATCGGTTTTGATATCGTTAAAGCATGTAAAGACGCTTGCGCTAAAGCGGGTGCTTTACTGAAAGTTATTATTGAAACGGGTGAGTTGAAAGATGCTGCGCTCATTCGTAAAGCATCTGAAATCTCAATTAAAGCAGGTGCTGATTTTATCAAAACATCCACAGGTAAAGTGCCTGTTAATGCAACACTGGAAAGCGCTGAATTAATGCTTCAAGTGATCCACGATATGGGTGTTGGCAAAGAAGTTGGTTTTAAACCAGCGGGTGGGGTACGTACAGCTGAAGAAGCTGCGCAATACCTTGCATTAGCAAACCGTATTATGGGTGATAACTGGGTTGATGCTCGCCACTTCCGTTTTGGTGCATCAAGTCTGTTAGGTAATTTATTAGCCACACTCGGTCATGGCGAACAAAAATCGTCTAGTGGTTATTAATTCATTTATGAAGTATGCCTACCCTACAATGGGTGGGCGTTATCAATGCTATAATACCAGGAGGTTGCAGTGTTTCTTGCCCAAGAAATTATTCGTAAAAAGCGTGATGGTCATCCTTTAACTGAAGAAGAGATCCGTTTTTTCATTAATGGCGTCAGAGATAATACTGTTTCTGAAGGTCAAATTGCAGCACTTGCAATGACAATTTATTTTCATGATATGACCATGCCTGAACGTGTGGCTTTGACATTAGCCATGCGTGATTCCGGTACTGTACTAAACTGGAAGAGTCTAAACTTAAATGGTCCTATTGTTGATAAACACTCAACAGGCGGTGTTGGCGATGTTACATCACTGATGTTAGGGCCAATGGTCGCTGCTTGTGGTGGTTATGTTCCGATGATTTCTGGTCGTGGATTAGGTCATACTGGTGGAACTCTTGATAAGCTTGAGGCTATTCCCGGCTTTGATATTTTCCCTGATGATGAAAAATTCCGCGATATTATTCGTCATGTTGGTGTAGCAATTATTGGGCAAACCAATTCATTAGCACCTGCTGATAAACGCTTTTACGCTACACGTGATATTACTGCTACCGTTGATTCAATCCCGCTTATCACTGCATCTATTTTAGGTAAAAAATTAGCTGAAGGTTTGGATGCATTAGTGATGGACGTTAAAGTTGGCTCAGGTGCCTTTATGCCAACATATCAGAAATCGGAAGAGCTAGCAGAATCAATTGTACAAGTAGCAAATGGCGCAGGATGCCAAACTACAGCACTACTGACTGATATGAATGAAGTATTAGCATCAAGTGCAGGTAATGCAGTGGAAGTCCGTGAAGCAGTACAATTCTTAACGGGTGAATACCGTAATCCACGCTTATTTGAAGTTACGATGGCACTGTGTGTAGAAATGTTAGTGTCAGGTCGTTTAGCTGACTCACGTCAACAAGCTCGCCAAAAACTGCAAGATGTGCTGGATAACGGTAAAGCAGCGGAAGTCTTTGCTCGTATGGTTGCAGCCCAAAATGGTCCTACAGATTTTGTTGAAAACTACAATAAATACCTGCCAACGGCGGTATTAAGTAAGCCTGTATTTGCTGAGAAAGCCGGTTTTGTCACAGAAATGGATACCCGTGCTTTAGGTATGTCAGTTGTGACTTTAGGCGGTGGTCGCCGTAAAGCAACTGATGCTATTGATTACAGTGTTGGATTAAGTGAAATCGCGGCACTAGGAACAGAAATCAATACAGATACACCACTCGCGATGATCCATGCCAATAGTGAAAAATCATGGCAAGAAGCTGCGGCAGAAGTCCGTAAAGCGATGGTAATTGGTGAGACAAAACGTGAAACGTCACCAATGGTGTATCGCCAAGTCAGCGAATAAGAACTCAATGATGATTTATAAGTGACATATCCGTGGTCTACGGAAAATGACACAGGAGAGAGAATTATGAAACGTGTACATATCATGGTATTAGATTCCTTTGGTATCGGTGCTGCTGGTGATGCGGAGAAATTCGGTGACCAAGGCGCAGACACTTTAGGACATATCGCACAAGCATTTGCAGAAGGTAAAGCGGATAAAGATGGTCGTAAAGGTCCTCTTCACCTACCTAATCTTTGTCGTTTAGGTTTAGGTAAAGCGGCTGAAGAATCAACAGGTAAATTCCCTGTTGGTTTAGACAAAGATGCGGAAATTATTGGTGCTTATGGCTACGCGAGTGAGATCTCTTCTGGTAAAGATACACCGTCAGGCCACTGGGAAATCGCGGGTGTCCCTGTATTATTTGATTGGGGATACTTTAAAGATTTGAAAAACTCTTTCCCTCAAGAGTTGCTAGACAACATTGTTAAACGTGCCAATTTGCCGGGTTATTTAGGTAACTGTCACGCTTCTGGTACGGTTATTCTGGATGAACTGGGTGAAGAGCATATGAAAACTGGGAAACCTATTTTCTATACTTCTGCTGACTCCGTTTTCCAAATTGCTTGTCATGAAGAGACCTTCGGTTTAGATAAATTATATGAGCTATGTGAAATTGCTCGTGATGAACTAAACAAAGGTGATTACAACATCGGTCGTGTCATTGCTCGTCCATTTATTGGCGACAAACCAGGTAATTTCTCACGTACAGGTAATCGTCATGATTTAGCTGTTGAGCCACCAGCACCAACTATGTTGAAAAAACTGGTTGATGAAAAACAAGGCCACGTTGTCTCTATCGGTAAAATTGCTGATATCTATGCAAATGTAGGTATTACTAAGAAAGTGAAAGCAACAGGTATTGATGCTCTGTTCGATGCAACGATTGAAGAGATGAAATTAGCAGGTGATAACACTATCGTTTTCACTAACTTTGTTGATTTCGACTCATCTTATGGTCACCGTCGTGATGTTGTCGGTTATGGTGAAGCACTCGAATTATTCGACCGTCGCTTACCTGAGCTGATGGAATTAGTGAAAGAAGATGATATTTTGATCTTAACCGCAGACCATGGTTGTGACCCAACTTGGCAAGGTTCAGATCACACCCGTGAACACATTCCGGTTCTGGTTTATGGGCCAAAAGTTAAACCAGGTTCATTAGGTCACCGTGAAACTTTTGCTGATATCGGACAAACTGTTGTGAAATACTTCGGTTTATCACCAGTAGAATACGGTAAAGCAATGTTTTAATTTTACTTCGGTAGGCATAGCAATATGTCTACCGAATTATATTTGAATAGTGAAAGATCAATATTAAAAGGAAGAATTATGGCTACCCCTCATATTAACGCAGAAATGGGCGATTTTGCTGATGTCGTTTTAATGCCGGGCGACCCGCTTCGTGCTAAATACATTGCTGAAACTTTTTTACAAGACGTACGTCAAGTAAATAATGTTCGTGGCATGTTAGGTTTTACTGGTACGTATAAAGGCCGTAAAATTTCTGTAATGGGCCACGGTATGGGTATTCCTTCCTGCTCAATTTATGCTAAAGAGCTAATTACTGATTTTGGTGTAAAAGTGATTATTCGCGTGGGTTCATGTGGTGCGGTATTACCAGATGTTGAATTACGTGATGTTGTGATCGGTATGGGAGCATGTACAGATTCTAAAGTTAACCGCTTACGCTTTAAAGACCAAGATTTTGCGGCTATTGCTGATTTTGAATTAGTACAAAATGCTGTCTCTGCTGCGAAAGCAAAAGATATTAAAGTTCGTGTGGGTAATATTTTCTCAGCGGATCTTTTCTACTCGCCTGATCCAGAAATGTTTGATGTGATGGAAAAATACGGCATCTTAGGTGTTGAAATGGAAGCAGCAGGTATTTATGGTGTAGCTGCGGAATATGGTGCACGTGCCCTGACAATTTGTACTGTTTCTGATCACATTAAGAAAGGTACACAAACAACCTCAGAAGAGCGCCAAACTACCTTTAATGAAATGATTGAAATTGCATTAGAATCTGTTCTGTTATTAGAAGACTAATTGATACATTTCGTTGCTTAAATTGAATTGAAACCCAATGTTGCATTGGGTTTTTTTATGTCTATTTTTCTTTTTATTCATTTGATTTTTAACTTTATTTAATATAATTAGGATTTTTACTAAGTATATTTATATAGAAAATAATCGGTGATTAACTTCACATCATTGAAACTGTTTTTACATGAGTGGTTAGCATTTTTGTAACATAAAGTGCAAATATAATAACGACTACAAGGATCCTCATGTGCTAACGATTATCGGATTACTCATTATTATTTCTATTGTGACATTACTAATGATGGGGAAAACAAGCCCAATTATTGCAATGTCGGTCATACCATTAATTGGTGCGCTTGTCGCAGGTTATTCATTTACTGAAATATCTACTTTTTTTGAATTAGGTATTAAAAAGGTGAGTAGTGTCGCAACGATGTTTTTATTTGCGATACTTTTTTTTAGCATAATGAAAGATCTGCATATTTTTAACCCTCTGATCCGTATGATGATCAGTATCACCCGTGGCAATGTCATTATAGTGTGTATTGTCACAGCGTTAGTCGCGGCTGTTGTACATTTAGATGGTTCGGGTGCGGCGACATTCTTAATTATTATTCCTGCTTTTTTACCGCTATATCGCCGTTTAGGTATGAGCCCTTATCTTATGTTGCTAATTATGTGCACCAGTATGGGGGTGATGAATATGGTACCTTGGGGAGGGCCTTTAGGTAGAGCCTCGGCTGTAACCGGTATTTCGGCTGCGGAATTGTGGCAAAAGATCATCCCAGTACAGATAATTGGTATTTTTGGCTCGATGCTTTTTGCCGCGGTTATGGGGGTGCGAGAAACCAAACGTATTGCTAAAGCAAAACTAAAAGGGACTACGCCTTATGAGCAAGATTCTTTATTAAGACAATTTGATGAAGATCAGCCAGAAACAGGAACAGAAAAACCACAAAAATTTTGGATCAACCTTCTGTTAATTATCGGCTCAATTACGTGTTTAGCCTTAGGATTATTTTCGGCACCTTATATTTTTATGGTTGCATTATCAGCCGCTCTAGTGATCAACTATCCTAAGCCGAAAGATCAAATAGCGATAATTAATCATCATGCTCCTCAAGCACTCTCTATGGTAGCAATTATTTTAGCGGCAGGTGCTTTTTTAGGCATCATGTCTAATGGGAAAATGCTGGAAGCTATTGCCCTCGATTTAGCAGCAGTATTACCTTCTCATTGGGTCGATAATTTGCATATTGTTGTAGGTATATTAGGTGTTCCCATGGATATCTTTACCAGCACTGATGCTTATTATTTTGCGCTATTGCCTATTGTGCAGGAGGTCACTGCTAGTGGTGGTGTCCATGTTGCTGATGTTGTGTATGCTATGGCCATAGGTAATAATGCCGGAACCTTTGTAAGTCCATTCTCACCAGCCGCTTGGCTTGCTATGGGGCTTGCAGGCACTGATATGGGTAAACATTTACGTTACTCATTTGGTTGGATTTGGCTATTTAGCTTCTTTACCCTAGGTGTTGGCACATTATTGGGACTGTTTTAATTTTTGTACATTAAGGTCGAATTCTAATTAATAAAGCGGGAAGAAATACTGTTCCCGCTTTATGTATTAATCCCCATCTCAATTTGATTTTCCTACTCAATCTTCTATCAGCTATTTCAGCTGTATCATCATTATTATCAGTTTATTGGTAAAGTTCGTTATCATCGCTTACCAATACTATTTGCCCTAACAGTTTAATATATTAAGTTTTTAACTTATGCTAATTTTTTAATTATTTTTAGTATAAATAACTAATGTTATTGACTTGATTGTTTTTATTAAGCCTCTTTAGCATCATTAACTATTATTTTAATATTTAATGTCACGTAAAAGTTAAGTAAAAAATAAATTATCTATTAATAAAGCGTAATGTAGTTTTTTATTCTTATTTTGAGTATTGTAGTTACATTAAATGCAATTTTAATTGCATTAATTTCATTAAAAATAGATTAATTAATTTAATTAAATATCTATTCTAATAATTTCAATAAGTTATTTGGTTTTAATATTTTTTCATTATATATCAAATTATTACAGTTAATTCCGGCGATAATGCTAATAGTGAGACTATTTTTATTGTGATGTCAGTCACATAAAAGCAAGGGTAGGAGTGCAATGACTGTCAATATAGCTTGCCATTTATCCCTATCTTATTGATATATTTTAAATAAAATAAATTATTAGTTAACTATTTAAATAACAACTGTTATATATAGATCACTAACTATTTTAATAAGAAAATGTATAGTATTGCTATTCAGTTTATTTAAGCTATTGTCGGTTTTTATTTGGAGAATATAGTGAAAAGTCAAGATTTGTTGGGTTTATCTTCTGCTAACATTCTAAATGCTGAATTTGAGAAGAAGTACCGTGATGTTATTGCTCACTTTTTCAGCCGTGATCCGCAGTATTGGCCGATATTTCAGGATAAAACCATTCAGTCTATTACACAGTTTAGAAAGACCATGACGAATGATAAGGATCAATTACAGCGTTATGAGAATGGGCAGGCGTTATTTGACCGTTTAATGGCTGATGGGCAGATCCAGCAACATATTAATTACCCAGAGAATGATCCTAACGAGTTACTCATGTTAGTGTCGACGTTATGCAAAAACTGGGAAAATCCATTAGCGGTTGAAAATGTCATTGCGATGCCAAGCGATCCGGGTGTTTATGGCTCAATATTAGGATTAATGGGCAATCCTAATATGGTTTATTGTGAATACTCAGGTGTTGCTGACGTTTTAGAAAAAGTCACCATTAAAAAAGTAGCTAAATTAGTAGGGTACGATCCCGAAGTTGCCTCTGGGGTTTTCACCCAGGGTGGCACCATGTGTAACTTATATGGTTATCTATTTGGTTTACGTAAATCAATGCCTAATTCTAAACATTTAGGCATGGCAGCCGATCAGGATTATCGTATTATTAACTCTCAAGGGGGTCATTATTCTAATATGACCAACTTGGCGCTATTAGGGGTTGATGTTAATAACAAGACTATCCGCATTAAGGTGTCCGAAGATAATACGATTAATTTAGAACACTTAGAGCGTGAATTAAGAGCTTGTTTTACTGTTAAGTGTAAAGTACCAACTATTATGCTGACGACAGGGACGACGGACACCTTTGGCGTTGATGATGTTAAAGGCGTTTGCGAATTAAGAGATCGTCTGTGTGAAGAATTTGAAATCGCGGTTAAACCACATATTCACGTCGATGCAGCAGTAGGTTGGCCAATTATTTTCTTCTTAGATTATGATTTTAATAGCAACCCTCTGGCTATCAACGATATTACTTTAGATGGTTTACGCCAAAATGTGGCGAAATTTAAACATCTAAAATATGCTGATTCAATTACTATCGATTTCCATAAGTGGGGATATGTACCTTATACCTCAAGTTTAGTGTTAGTGAAAAATGGCAATGACTTTGTTGCCCTTGAAAATGATCCGGAAAACTTCACTTACTTTGAACATGAATTAGAAGGTCAAACCCATTTACAATCAACTATTGAATGTACACGTAGTGGGGTTGGTATTTTTGGTGCTTATTCTGCGATGCATTATATGGGGATTGAAGGCTATCAAACCATCATTGCCCATTGCCTACAAAACGCGAACTATATGCGCCATCAATTACTTGCTATGGGGAATGCCAAAGTCATAGTGCCTCAAAACCAAGGCCCAAGCGTTGGGTTTAAATTATATGATCCAAACTTAGTCTCTGATCCTAATGTTGCCTTTGATCTAGAATCAACCTGTGCGACAGATAAAGAAGCCTATGACTTTATGGTTCATAATGCACAATGGCATAGAAAATTATTTTTACAACGGGGTAAAAAGGGATTATTTACCAACTGGGTTGACTCTATTGCTTGCTCTAAGTATGCAAAAAATAATCGCTATGTTTATATTCCGGGTGAAAAAGCTGTTTTTATGAACCCGAATACGGAACGTTCCCATATTGATAATTTCTTAAAGATAATTACTGAAATGAGCCATAGTTTAAGTGCTAAGAAAGTTAGCAAGATTTAACTCGTGAGTTGATTGAATAAAATAAACTGTACCTTGATTGAGTAAGCTTACATAAGGTACAGTTTTTTGTATAAGAAGTGTGCTCATTATCTGAGTTGGCTATCTTTACTACCACGGCGATTATAGCCACTAAAGGTATTATATTTTTTATCTATCGCTTCTTGGCAGTTAATACAATAGCGAACCCCTCGAATCGCTTTTTGCCGAGCTAATGGAATTGCTTCACCACACTCATCACAAAACTCAGCACTTTCTCCCTGAGTCATTTGGTTACGCGCTCTTGCAATGGCATCATCAATAGTGGCATCAATTTGTTCTTGAACAGCACTATCATTTGCCCATCCACTTGCCATCATATTCTCCTATTAATACAGTGAATATAGGAATTAATATTGGGATGCTGTCGAAAAAAACAACAGCTAGGAGCACTATTTTTTAATAGATAATGATGGTTAGGTGCATTAAAAAGAAAAATAGCCACGTTCCATGTGGCTAAAATAATTGGCTATACTGTTTTTCTTGTTATTGGCCTCTTCAGGTTGCCTCTCTCATAAGCTATTTGATAACAGACAATTAAGTTAAAGCTGTTGTAACTTGTTTTACCGGAACCAGATGACAACAGTCACTTTCACCGGTTTTTTCAAAGGTCGATAAACGGGTGATTAAGAGTGAGTGAATATCTGTTAATAATCCTTCTGTTTGCAGTTTTTGCATGATGTTTTCATCACCATCATTATTATTTTGACGTTGATAAGTGACAGGCGTTACACCACGTAATACAGTCAACTGACCAGCAAGTGCGGGGTTATCTGTTAATGCATAAATATTGTTATTTGGCATAAAGCGCGATAGAAGCGTGACTGATTGACCATTGTCAGTTAAAGCAGCAACGCTCAGATGTTTATCATTATGAAAAGCTGCTGTGGTCGCCGCTAAAGCAATCCAACGGCCTGTTTGTGAATAGTAAGAAGGGGATTGCCATGGGTTTTCGGCATTGGCGGCAAAAGAGCGCTCTGCACCTTCTGCAACACGAGCCATTGCACGAACGGCTTCTTCAGGATATTTACCTGCAGCTGTTTCTGCAGAAAGCATCACCGCATCTGTGCCATCACCTACTGCATTAGCGATATCCATCACCTCCGCACGGGTAGGCATTGGATTTTCAATCATGGACTCCATCATTTGGGTGGCTGTAATAACTGGGCAACCTAGAGCACGACAACGAGCAATTAACTGTTTTTGTGCACCAGGAAGACTGGCATCGCCAATTTCAACCGCTAAGTCCCCTCGCGCTACCATAATGACATCCGATGCTTGAATAATGTCATCCATATTGGCTTGACATGAAACGACTTCTGCACGCTCTACTTTGGCAACAATTTTTGCCTGACTGCCAGCAGCAACAATTAAACGACGGGCATATTCAATATCTGCACCATTACGAGGGAAAGAAACGGCTATATAATCTGCTTGAATAGCGGCTGCTGTGTGTATGTCTTGCTTATCTTTGTCCGTTAAGGCTGGTGCGGATAAACCGCCGCCGAGTAAATTAATTCCCTTACGGTTAGATAATTTTCCACCGACAGTGACCACTGTCTCAATATTATTATTATTTACTGCACGGACTTTTAATTGGATATTACCGTCGTCAAGTAACAGAATATTCCCTGGTGTGACTTCTTGTACAAGTTGTGGGTAATCTAACCCCACTTGTTGTTCATCGCCTTGTGTGCTGTCTAAATCTGCATTGAGGATAAAACTATCCCCTTGTGTTAATTGAATAGCATTATTTTTAAAACTCGCTATACGGATCTTAGGGCCTTGCAGATCAGCTAAAATGCCGATAAATACACGATGTTTTTTTGCGACCTGACGGATAGTTGCGGCTGTGGACTGATGCTGTTCGCGAGTACCATGTGAAAAATTTAAACGAAATACATTAGCGCCAGCTAAAATCAGTTTTTCAATCATCTGTTCTGAGCAACTAGCAGGGCCAAGAGTCGCAACAATTTTTGTCTTACGCATAGTGACATTCTCTTTTTTAAAGAGGGATACTGAAAAGTATCCCTTGATAACAACTTAATTTATTAATCCATGGTGACTTTTTTCGCATTCCAGACCAGCGTAGCTAAGATCATGGACACGATGGCAGAACCAATCCAGAAATACTGTACCGTTGTGAAATCATAGTGAGTGATATCACCGACTTGCGTGACTTTGATCAGCGAGGCAGAAACAAGCTCTTGAGCAGATGCGGCAATATAAGCAAAAAGTCCGATAAAGCCTTTTACTGCACCTACTGCGTTTTTTGGCATCAGATCGCAAGCCGTTAAGCCCGCTAAGAACACCACCAGTCCGCCCATGGCAAAGCCAATCATACTTAATGCAATGGCATCCATAACACGGCTTTGTGGACCCCAGAACATGAGGGCGAAACCGGCAATATTGGCGATACCATAAATAAGAGTTGGGATATGACGATTAGCATTAAATAGTTTGTCAGATGCCATACCAGCTAAGATGGCACCAAAGAAGCCGGCAATAGGGTAAGTTGACATAGCAAAGCCAGCATCAATCAGTGAATAGCCTTTTGAGCCTTGCAGATAAAGCACCGCCCATGAACTGATTGCGTAGCGTGAAATATACATGGCAGCGCAAGCTGCAGCGATGATCCATACGGTAGGTTGTTTTAGGACAAATAATTGAGCACGGCGAGTTTCTTTTGGATCACTTGATTTAACGGCTTCTGACTCTTCACCATATGCACTGGCAGGATCAGGTAGACCATAAGTACGAGGACGATCTTTTAAGATCATCAGTAAGATGATACCTGCTGCAATACCTGCGATACCTGCACCGATAAAACCGGCACGCCAGCCAAAGAAACTCACTATGGTCGCAGTTAATATCCAAGTGATTGCTTCACCGATATTACGTGAGCCACCCCAGATAGAATAGACTGTACCGCGCTGTTTCGGAGAAAACCATTGGAAAATAGACACACAAGAAGGGGCAGATCCTACCGATTGGAACCAACCATTAATTCCCCACAATAAGATGAAGAATAGGCTCGCAGTCGACATTCCCATAAAGATACAAACAAAAGAGGACGCAATCAGCGAGATGGACATAAAGCGGCCAATATTGGCATAATCCGACAAGAAGCCATTGGAAAACTTACCAAAGGCATAGGTAAAGAAGAACGCCGACCCCATTAAACCCAGTTCTGCAGTGGTCACAATACCGGCATCTAGCATCGGCTTTTTAACGACACCAAGTGCCATACGTACCACATAGAACATGGCATAGCCTAGTACTAGCCCAAGAAAAACCTGCCACTGATATTTTTTATATATTGAGCGGATCTTTTCATTGGACGCTTCGATTAGCGGCAGATCCTTTCTGGTTTTAAAGAAACTTAACATAGAGATGACTCCGAATATTATTCATGCCTGAAGCTGATTTTGTTTTTCAGGGCAGATGCTATTCATTTAGGCCATCAGAGGGCAAAAGCGCTAATTTGAGTCAGAGCTGACACATTCTGCTGAATCGGTGAGTCAAATTTGTAACATTGCTATTAGGTGTTGGACTAAAAATGAGTGAATATATCGTCGTATCATCATCGAAAATGGGTCATTAAGGACTCATTCACTGAAAATAATAAATATTGCTAAATATCAGAAATTTGATGCTCAACACATTTTTAGGTTTATTCAACACAAAATCAGGGGTATGTCATGAGAATAAAAATAATCTTTAGCCTCATACTATTATTTAGTTGGCTGTTTATCACTCCAGCAAAAAGTGATGAGCAGCCATTGGTTATACTGACGACACTTTCAGATACACCTATGCGACCACTTACCGAAGCTTTTAGTGCTCGTTATCCTGAAACTAAGGTACAAGTGGTTTATCGGCGTGTTGCGATCGCTACACGGATGATGAAGCAGTATCCTACGCAACCTGTTGATATAGTGATGTCCTCTTCGGCTAATTTTTTTCATCATTTAGATAGAGAAGGACTACTCGCGCGCTTACCGATTAACTATGAAACACCAAAATGGCTAACTCGTCATAGTGATATCTTAAATGACAAAATAACCACGGTGGGTTATTCAGGTATTGGGATCATGAGTAACAGACAATACTTGCAAAAGTTAGGTATTCCGGCACCTAAAAGTTGGATTGATTTAAGTGATCCGATTTACCAAGGGCACTTAACTATGACGACACCAGCCAACTCTGGCACGATGCAACTGATGGTTGAAAATGTGCTGCAAGAGTATGGTTGGGAGCGCGGATGGCAAATTTTACTAGAAACCAGTGGTAACCTTTCTTCGATATCGGCACGTAGTTCACGAGTGAGTGACGCTATTGCCAGAGGTATTGTAGGGGCGGGGCCTATTATTGATAATTACGCTTTTAACCACCAAAAACGCTTTGATTTTGTTGATTTTAGTTATTTTGATAAATCAATTATTTTACCTGCTTATGTCGCTATTGTGGCTGAAAGCAGTAAAAGAGATACTGCGGCCAAATTTATCGCCTTTCTTTTATCGGATGAAGGACAAGAGATTATCTATAAAAGTGATATGGCGAAGATCCCCCTCAGCAAAGAAATTTTACGTAATAATGATGAGCTTGCTAATAATACTGAGTTTATTTTAAACAGTAATGAAGCTTATCGCCGTAGCGAAGTGGTCAATGTTCTTTTTGATCAAATGATCACCCATAATTTTCCATTAATGCGCCAAGTTTGGAATGAGATCCACGAGGCAGAAAAACAACAAAATCGATCACCAGAACGGATCGCAGCAACCAATCAAGCCCGAAAAATAGCCAGTTCAGTACTAATTAGCGAAAAAGAAGCTAATTCACCGACATTACAAGCCTTATTTATGAAAGAAGCCGATCAGCGGGAATATTCAGATCAAGCGTTAGCCGTATTGTACCAATGGCGTACATTAGAAGCGGAAAAACTTGAACAAGCATTAGTTTTATTGAAAGAAACTAAATCTCCCTAACCGCCTTGTGGTTCAGATATACAGTTGAAAATACTGTTTTTTTGAAAGGTATGATGGATGCAGATATTAATGCCTAAGCAATCGGGCAAACTCGGTAGACGCCTTTATTTGGCGTTTATCTTTAGTTCGTTACTCACTTTATTGATTGGTGGGGTGATATTTTTTATGTGGGGAAAATTAGCCACTCAAATCAATGCGTCTGTTGGTGACTCCTTACCTATGTTAACCACCAGCTATAATATGGAGCGTTACAGCACTAATTTACAGATGCTATTAAAAGAGCGTGAACAAACACAACGTAAATCAGTTTCAGAACAACAAAAACAGCAGATTTATCAACTATTAGATAATCTGCGCGAGTTTCCGATTGAGCAACAATCACAACGCACTTTTTATAATCAATTAGTGGATGACTTATCAAACTTAATTGAGCAGCAAGATATTTTATTAGATAAACGTCGTGAACTCGAAAATAGGTTAGCACAGCTTTTAGGTCAATTGGCTTGGATGCATGATGCGGTAGGTGAAGATATTAAGCCTCTACTTAATGAAATTGAGTGGCATGTCAGCCAAATGCTTAATGAAAAAAATGTACAGGAAAATAGCTTACAACTGCTTTTAGAATCAACGTTACTTCAAGAGTTATTCACTACAGAAAATGAATTAATTAGCTTAGTGGAAGAAATTGCACATCAACGCTATAGCCGTGATATTGATGTCGCATTTCACTATATAAGTGTCAAAATTGATGAAATTATCGTTTTAAATCAGAAATTAAAAAGCTATCCTTCTACCATTGCTCATCGCCAAGTATTGCAAGAAATTATTGCGATCACTCGTTTTGACGGTGATATCTATCAAACATTGATTGATGATGTCGAAACCGAAAAAAAACTTAAAGCACTTACCCCTAAATTAAATGAAAAATTATCTCAGTTTGATAATGCAGTAAGAAGTAATGTGCTTGCCACCAGTGAAGCATTGAATAAGCTCAATGATAATACGCGACAACTGATGGCAACGGGAAAAATTGTCATTATCTTAATTGTCGTTGCTTCACTATTGCTCAGCATTATTGTCATGAAAATCTTAATAGATAGGCGACTGATTGCTAGATTAAATAAGTTGAGTGATGATCTTGCCCATGTTGCTAAAGGTCATTTAACAGAGCCTGTATTAATTGAAGGGCAAGATGAAATTGGATTATTAAGTCGCCGTTTGCGACGCTTTTGGCGTCAAATGAAAGAAGTTGAAGCCACGAATGCCCTGAATTTGATTAATAATACCGATGCCAGTTTAATTACTTGTCATCATGATGGACGTATGGAAACCGTCAATCCCAGTGCTGCTACTTTATTAGGTATTGGTCATGAACAGAGCAATAAACCATTATGGTTATTATTTAGTGGTGAAGCCAATACGATATTAAGAGCGCAGTTTAGTCCCACAAGTCCGCTTTATTTGTTTGGGCAAAGTGAGTCTATTGTGAGCATGGTAAAACAAGGAAAGCCTCATTTTCTGCAATTTAATATTCGCGAATATCCTCATAAAGACGAGCATAAATATATTGTGACGATCACGGATATTACTCGCCAAGAATTAAGTCGATTAGAATTAAAACATCTTGTGGCATTAAAAACCCAAGATTTACAAGAAAAGAACCAACAATTAAATGAAGAGATTGTGCGTCGTGAACAAGCACAAAAACACTTAATTCAGACACAAGAAGAGTTAGTGCAAGCGGCCAAAATGGCAGTAGTAGGACAGGCAATGACCAGTCTTGCTCATGAATTAAATCAACCGCTTTCAGCCATTAATACCTACTTATATAGCGTTAAATTAACACTACAGATGGAGAAATATGACCAACTCCCTGATCCCATTGAGCGTATTGAAAAATTATGTGCTCGTATGAATAGGATCATTACAGCATTACGTAATTTTTCTAAAAAATCCTCATCTGAAGTCAGTTATGTTTCAGCGCCGTTACAGGGGCTGGTGGAAAGTGCCATGGTATTAGTGGAATCGCGCTCTAAACGAGAGCAGTGCACCATTATCAATAATATCCCCAGTGAACTGAATATTTGTGCCGATCCAACACAAATAGAGCAGGTCTTAGTTAACCTGTTTGTTAATGCAATGGATGCGGTCGCGGGAATGGGCGAAAGTCAGATCAGCGTCGACCTATTATCGGATGAAGCTAAATATCAACGAGTAGGCATTACCGATAGTGGCAAAGGATTTAATGCTGATGTTTTACCAAAATTATTCACCCCTTTTACCACCACCAAAGATGTTGGGCTAGGGTTAGGGCTATCGATTTGCCGTTCTATTATGCAACGGTTTGGTTATGAAATTTATTTAGCATCGGCATTAAATGGCGGTGCGATGGTTGTTTTGGAGTTTACTCATGACACAGTCACTGCTGTCTGATATTGATATACTATTAATTGATGATGATGAGGATATTCTCGAATCTTATCGTCATTTGCTTAATCTTGCCGGAATGGTTGCCAGAGTGACTGATTCGCCAGAAAAAGCATTGAGTCTGCTGACACCAGAATATGAAGGTGCGGTAGTGTTAGATATTTACATGCCTGCGATGAATGGCATGGAAGTCTTAGCGCGTATTCAACAAATTGATCCTCGTATTCCGGTGATTATGATCACCGGCCACGGTGATATACCCCTTGCTGTAGAGGCCGTTAAAAAAGGCGCTTATGATTTTATTGAAAAGCCCATTAATCCACCGCTATTTTTAGAGTTAGTTGCTAAAGCGCATAAAGAGCGAAAATCACTTCTTTCACTTAGAAAAACGATGATCACCACGACTCAAGAGCGTTTAGTTGGCGATAGTGCACAAATTACCGCCATTAGACAGCAAGTACAGCAAATTGCTGATATTGATAAAGACTTAATGATTGAAGGTGAGATGGGGACAGGGCGACATCTACTCGCTCAGTTATTACATGAATTAAGTCCTCACAGCGATAAAGCGGTGACTACGGTAGATTGTCAAAATTTAGTAGATATTAAGCCACTGATTGCTCAAATAGAGCAAGAGGAAGTCGGCACACTTATTTTACGCTCCCCTTATGATTTACCTTCTGGTGCACAACGTTGGTTAAGTGCTTACCTATTAGATATGGAAAGGCAGGGTAAGCGTCAATTTAGAACGATCGCGATTTTAGAAAATAATACCCAGCAATTGGTCACTGAAGGGCGATTGATACCTGAGTTCTATTACTACTTTTCGCAAATAACTTTTTCTTTGCCACCATTAAGCGCAAGACGCCCAGATATTATTCCTCTATTTAGAGCCTTTTTACGGCAAAGTGCTCAGCGGCTTGGGATCGCCGTACCAAAAATTGATCGTAATTATCTCGATATATTAAAACGTTATGATTGGCCTGGAAACATTCGTGAGCTACGGAATGTCGCTGAACTCTATGCTGTTGGTATTGTGAAAATGGTTGATAGTGAGCAACATCGTGCCATTATCCCCCCTGAAGGGCCTTTAGATAACTTAGTTGATGATTATGAGCGTCGCTTAATTGAAGATGCACTCTATTTATTTGCTGGCCGTGTGAGCGATGTGGCTGATTATTTAGGTATCCCACGTAAAAAACTCTATTTACGCATGAAAAAGCATGAACTGGATAAAGAGAGTTATAAACCTAAGGTTTGATAGTTATCAATAAGCGCCATTTGGCGCTTATTGCATTAGCATATTAATTTATTGAGCCAATAATTAATTCACTACTCTTGAGATCAAGGGTTAATTCTTGTGCTTCTTTTATTTTTAATAATCCATCACCTAAATGAACTAACATAGGTAGCCCCATCTGCGTGGCGATAATGGCACTGTGAGAACAACTATCCCCTTCAGCTAAGGTAATGGCTAATAATTGAGTTGCATCAAACTGAATTAATGTCGAGGGGAATAACTCTTTAGCCACTAAAATAGAGGGTTGTGATGGGGTAAATTTAGGAGGCGTTTTCTGTTGTAAATGGTAAAGAACTTGATTGCGCAGATCACGAAGATCTAACTCCCGTGCTCTCAAATAAGGATCACTGAGAGTACGGTAGAGTTGGATACGTTCTTTCATTTCATTCGTCCAACTCTGCTGAGCGCTAACGTTATCTGTTTTAATACGATCGATAACATTGGTGAGTAATTCTTCATCATCCAGCATCATGATATGGCCGTTAAAAATAGCGCCTATTTGTTCACCTAATGTGTGATTGGCTTTTTCAGCATAGTGCTTCAAATCATTGAGTGTATCTTTTATCGCTTGATTAAATTGCTCAATTTGTATTGTGCTATCGAGTGGTGCAGATAAATTTTCAATAGGAGCTAATTCTAGCTCATGCCAAATAAAAGCTGGTCCCTTGATGGGGGAAGCGGGTACGAGAGTACCAGTTAAACTTTGCTCCGTGAGTTCATCCGGTAATGCTTCGCCAAAACCTTGTTTAGCCAGTGCTAAAAAGGCATCAATAGCCTCATTTTCTTGTTCCCCTGAAGCAATTAAGGTTATTTCATCACCTTGGCGAATTTGAATAAGAGAAAGTTGATTTAAACTAAGGGGATTAATGCGTCTATCTCCCTTAATTAATTGATAGTCAGCACGAAATTTTGACAGTAGCTCAACCAGTGTCGCTGCAGGTCTAACGTGTAAACCATGAGGATTTTTTACCACCCAATGAGCTTCTTTGCCGTGCATTTGAATAGAAGGCGTGACATCATTTGGCTCTGAGCCACCCATGTTTTCACCCAATTGCATCTTTTTAGGGGTTAGTGCATGGTTGGCTTCTTCGAGAACCTTTTCTAAGCTAGCTCCGGATGACGCTGCGACAACAGCGGCTAATGTTCCTTCTACCAGCGGAGCTGAGCATAGTGTCACTTTTTGCGCTAATTCTGTATCAAGCAGTTCAATTGCTGTCTCTGTACTGAGTATGGCACTACCTAAATCCATCATAACAATAATGGCATCAGCTTCGGCGATCGATTCAATCGCCGTCATAATTTTAACAGCGTCAGTACCAATAGGGTGCGCTTCATCATCAACACCTGCGGCAATGGCTAGTCGGCAATGCGTTGGGTTAAGCATTTGATTCGCCAACGCCTCAATACCCTCAGCAAGATGTTTACTATGAGAAACAATCACGATATTAATCATGGCAGACCTCTCTTGATTATATTGTGAATGATTATGCGTGGATAGCATTAGACAGCGCTTGGAGGATCAATACCACAGAGGCACTGCCGGGATCTTTATGTCCTATACTGCGCTCACCAAGATAACTGGCACGGCCTTTTTTCGCTTGCATAGGAATAGTTTCCTCCGCCGCTTTTTCTGCAACTTTCAGTGCATTATCAATAGCATCTTCTATAGATAAACTTTGGTCATTCGCATGCTTTAAACTATCAACCACAGGCCACCAAACATCACACATAGTTTTATCATTTGGTTGTGCTTTACCGCGACTGACAATGCCATCAACACCTTCTTTAGTCATTTCATAAAGTTGATTTACATCGAGACTTTGTAATGATGCGGTGGGCTTAGCGGCACGAATAAAGAAGGTGCCAAAAAGAGGACCGCTGGCACCACCAATATTAGACAGTAATGTCATACCGGTATTTTTAAGGATAAAACCAATATCTTTATCGGCAAATTCAGGTAATTTCTCCGCTACCTTTTTGAAGCCTCTATTCATATTTAAGCCGTGGTCAGCATCGCCAATTTCACGGTCAAGATCGGTGAGATAGTCACTGTTTTGTTCAAAAAGTTGAGCGCATTGTTGTAGCCAAAGAATAATTTGATGATGAGTTAATACCATTTTCTGATCCTTAGTTATCGTTATAGGAAAACTTATTTTGTCATCGCAGGTGTAGCAACGGGTGCATCCCACAAAGTAAGTAGCGCGTCATCTACTTTTAATAAGGTAATTGAGATCCCCGACATATCGAGCGAGGTACAATAAGAGCCAATTAACGAACGTTCGATGTTAAGACCAAAGTTTTCACAGCACAGGGCAAGGCGATGATAAACACCATATAATTCAGAAAGGGGAGTGGCGCCAAGATTATTGACTAGGGCTATAACACGATCACCTGATTTTAGTGGCTGTTTTTCTTGTGTCTCTTCAATCCAATCACCATTGACTCGATCCCAACTGCGAATGGTGCGCTGATAGTGACCATTTTCAATTAGAGTATTAAACATTGCATCAACGGTATCATTTAATGAAGTAAATGGGCGACGGTCTATTCCTGGCTCTCCGTGGATCCCAACGCCAAATTCCATTTCATTTTCAGGGAGAGTAAAAGAGGGTTTTCCTGCAGCAGGTACGGTGCAAGCCTGTAGTGCAATACCAATAGAAAAACCATTATTATTAATTTGATGACCTAGCTTAACCAAATCATCGAGTGTATCGCCACGCTCAGCCGCCGCACCTAGCAATTTTTCCATTAATACGGTATTCGCTACACCACGACGACCGGCGGTATACAGACTATCTTTAACCGCAACATCATCATCAACTAATACTGTAGCAATTTTTACACCTTCATCATGTAGTAGCTCTGTCGCAGTTTCAAAATTGAGTACGTCACCGGTGTAGTTTTTAACGATCATTAATACACCTTCACCGCTATCAATTGCTTTTGCGCAATCGTACATTTTATCTGGGGTTGGTGAGGTAAAGATCTCACCAGGACATGCCCCATCAAGCATGCCTTTTCCAACAAAACCGGCATGCATTGGCTCATGTCCACTGCCACCTCCAGATAAAAGGGCTACTTTACCTTTTACGGGGGCATCATGACGGGTGACATAAAAAGAAGAGGGATGGAGATTGATTTCAGGGTGGGCTTTAGCAAAACCTTGCAGTTGTTCTGATAAAACATCATCAACACGATTAATAAGCTTTTTCATCTATATACTCCATTTGAAACTTGTATTGAAATTTTATGTAACAGAATGCTGTTACATAAGATTTCGACAAATTCTGATTAAAGGAATGACTCATTTTATGGCTTTTTTAATCAAAACCGCGTTCTGTGGTTGTTGAATTGCTATGTTGCTTTAATAAGCGATATAAGAATGTTTCTGTTGGATTAAATTAAATCTACATCATTTATGGTTATATAAGAACCAGTTAACTTATTTACCTGCCAGAATGGGAGCAGGATCATAAAATCAAGGCAAAATAGAGTAAGTAAAAAAGGGTTATATCTCTTGTAACAAGGTTAAGGCTTTTTCTCGTTGCTGTGGCGAGAGATTTTTTATCATTGCTAATAAAAGGGCATCTTGTTTTTTGGCGCTGGGACTTAGAGTATGACTAAAGGTAAGATTTAGCACAAAGGTATGCCCACAAAGCGGATCACGGCAGGCACAGTAAAGATCTGTTAACTCTTTATGCTTGCGATTACTTTTCTTTATCATCGCTTTTTCACCACATTCAGGACAGTAAATTGTTAAAACACGCATGGTATTTTCTCTTTATTATCAATCTATCACCACCTTCTATATTAGCCTAAGTTTGTACAATCACCAGTAATATTATTGTTTTTTTGTATTTTAATTTGTTGTTAATGATTTTCATCATGAAAAACAAGTTTATTTGTTTATTTAACTAAAAATAATTCGGTTAACCTCGGTTAAACACCATTAACCGACAATAACCGAACAAAGTTACTAGTATAAAATACAAAATTTATAGATAATGATTTCACGTTAAACCTACATGTGGAGATACAACATATTGAATTTAAATATTATCTAATTTGTTGTAATGACTAATATGAGGAGAAAAATAGGTAATGGATAACCTATTACAAATTAACAAGGAAGTGGGCAAGGATAGTACAAAAGGACGTTGTATTTATCCTTGAGCAAAAGGATCTTGCATATTCCATACAGATTATCTGATTGATACTAGGAGGTGAGGGTTCTTTTTACGGCTAAATACTGTAAGCGAATGCGAGGTATATTCATGGATGAATATGATCACACACTAGTATCATTGGTAGTTGTTGGCGCTTTTATTGCATTAGGGAAGATGCTAGTTGCTAATGAAGTTATCACATTACGACTATTTATTGGCAGGATCATCCTAGGATCAGCGGTTTCTGTTGTGGCAGGTGCTCTGTTGATTTTATGGCCGGGTATTCATCCTATTGCGGTTATGGGGATCGGCTCTGCCCTGGGGATCGCCGGTTATCAACTTGTCGAAATTTGGCTAAGGAAAAAAGGAAATGAGCTATTTTCACGGAAGAAAAACTAAGTGACCAATGATTAATTATCAATAATCAATAAGTTGAGCGTTATATTTGTATTTTATGATATTTGTGTGGTTTCGCATCATAGGGAATTAAGTGATATCCAATAGCGCTATTGATTGGTATGGATTGCAAGTAGCGTAAATTGGGTTGCTCAAGATGAGTATCGAGACTGCGTGACGTGGAGACAAGGAACGTTTATCACGATAAATGAAGATCAAGTCTGCAAGGAAGCCAGTCTTGATCTTCAACCTGTTTAATGACAAGTATGTTATGAGGGAAATTTTTTTAATATTGGTGATTTCTGTTTAAAATAACTGGCTACAAGTAACCCACTGTAAAGCATTGCACCAATAAACCACAATAAGCCATCCCAATATTCAACGCTGTAACTATAAATAAAAGAGAAGAGTAACGGGCCAACAATCCCAGTTATATTCGTTAGACTGACTAACGTTCCTTGTAACTGTCCTTGAACATGATGATCAACAGATTTTGATAAATATCCTTGTAAAGCAGGTTGTCCCATTCCTCCCGCAGCTAAACAGATTAAAGCGGGGAGCATAACCCAAACATGGCTTATCCAGGCTAATAATAAGCAACCAAATGCATCAATTGACATGCTAATGATAACCGTGTTGCGTTCTCCCCATTTTTGCGCCAGTTTTCCTGCGAGAACCGCTTGAAAAAAAATATGTAATACACCAAGAAATGCAAGAGATAAACCTACTTCAGTAGTGTGCCAAGCGAAACGCACTTGTGTGAATAGCACCCAAATGGTGGCCGGAATTTGCCCTATTAGTTGAATAATAAAATAGGCAATAAGCCAAAAACAGAGACTCTTTTTAATAAAACCAGTGGCAGAGTGAGGCGCTGTTTCCTGATTTAATACGGATATTTCAGTCGATATTTTTGTGGTTTGAGTTTCTTGGAAACAAAGTAATGAAAATATAAATAATAACGAATGAGAAATAGCCGCAAAGATAAATGGCGTATGGGCGCTGATCTCACCCAGTAATCCCCCTAACATGGGGCCAATAATTAAACCCACACCAAATGCACCACCCAAAAAACCGAAATAGCGTGTTCTTTCATGAGGATGAGTAACATCAGTCATTGCTGATGCGCATACTGCACCAGTGGCTCCTGTTATACCCGCAATAATGCGTCCAATGTAGAGCATCCATAATGAGGTAGAGCAAGCCATTAATAGGTAATCTAATGCCGCACCCAATAGCGAAAATAATAAAATAGGTTTTCTGCCATATTTATCTGATAATTTTCCTAAAATAGGTGCGAAGATCACCTGCATCGTCGCATAGAGTGCTAATAATATACCGTAATGATTGGCGAGTCTGTTTTCGCTCACAAACTCGTTTAATAGTGTTGGTAGTACTGGCATGATAAGGCCAATACCAATGGCATCTAATACTGTGACAAGCAGTATGATAATAATTGATTTATTCATAAATATCCTAAAAATCTATCACTGATAGAGAGGTGAAAAATATCTCTATCAGTGATAGATTGTCAAGAATATTTTATTATGAGGACACAAATGGCAAAATTAGATAAAGAACAGGTTATTGATAACGCATTGATTTTATTAAATGAAGTCGGTATGGAAGGGTTAACAACACGTAAGTTGGCGCAAAAATTAGGGGTAGAGCAACCGACACTTTATTGGCATGTAAAGAATAAACGTGCGTTATTAGATGCTTTAGCTGAGACTATTTTACAAAAGCATCATCATCATGTTTTGCCATTAGCGAATGAAAGTTGGCAGGATTTTTTGCGTAATAACGCAAAAAGTTTTCGTCAGGCGCTATTAATGTATCGTGATGGTGGAAAGATCCATGCAGGCACACGACCATCAGCCAATCAATTTGAGACATCAGAGCAACAATTGCAATTTTTGTGCGATGCTGGCTTTACGTTAACGCAAGCTGTTTATGCATTAAGTTCCATCGCGCATTTTACACTTGGTTCAGTGCTTGAAACCCAAGAACATCAAGAGAGCCAAAAAGAGCGAGAAAAAGTGCCAAAAATAGAGATAAACTACCCACCACTATTAACGCAAGCTATTGATATTATGGATAGTGATAATGGTGAAGCTGCATTCCTTTTTGTGCTTGATGTGATGATTTCAGGGCTAGAAACAGTGCTAAATAATCATCATTAAATAGGCTGACGCCCCTTAGGGGCGATGAGTTGCCCTTGTCTATCTGCGATATTGATTTGCACAATACAGCCAGCATTAAAATGTAAATAATCCTCTTCAATGCCGTCTGAGAAAATAACACCATTTTCGGGCATTAAAGATCCTAATTGCAATGGAGAGTCCGGCTCAATCGTGCCAAAAGTTAAAGCGGTGCCTGTTGTTCTACTAGGAAATGGCTCTCTTACACTAAATTGTAATTTTTTATCACTCCAGCTAAACCCTTGTAAAAGAGGGTGTGATGCTTTTCCGGTGATGGCCATGGCTCCAGCAAGAATAGATTGAAACCACCCTGTAGAGCCAAGTCCCGTTGATACAATAATGCCTGATGAGGATTGCACTTCTTGAGAGTCTCCCCATTGTAAGATATAACGTGCGGAAGTGTGGCTTTTAGGGCCAATAAATAAGTCATTAACCGCTAACAGTGATTGACCATCATTGGTTTTTGCTTGTGCAAAAGTGACCGAATTAAAAGGCATTTTGTGATTTATTGTATTAATTATAATCTCTTTCAATTGCCCTATTTCAAAGGGCAAGAGCTTACCATCCCATCTTGAAGGATCTGGATTGATAGCAATAACGGGTTGTTGATTAAGATATTTCAGAGTATTAGCGACGAGGCCATCTTGACCTATTACCACTACAATATCATGAGAGGAAAATTGATAACTAGGCAATAATCCTCTTTCCAAGAGCTGAAAACGCCCAAATGATTTTAAAATAAGCTCAGCTTCTGTGAGTTGTTTTTGATAGAGATTATGTTCATTAAGATAATCTGTTACCTCAACATGGTTATGTTCTAAATAGAATTTGGCTTGTGACCAAGTGTTAAAACGCTCAATTAATTCTTGTAAGCGACTTTTTCGCATCACTAATATGAAACGAAAATCGGTATTATTTTTCATAGGTTATCCTCTTTTTTTCATAAATTGGCTAAATAAATCAGGAGTGATATTTAATTCACCAATTTTTCCTGAATTAAGCGCTAAAGTTTCAAATGCCATTGCCATTAACTGTTGTGAGTCCATTTTTGCTAGAGCCATTGCTTTGAGATTTTCAACGGGCAACTCACGGTAAGCTCGCATAGTTGCTTCAATAGCATAAGCATCAGCATCAGATTGTATGCGTTGATTTTCCGCACTTAACGCGACTAATTCTTTACGTTTTGCTTCGGCATTGACTTTGGCTTCAAGACGCTCTTTTTCTATTTCGGCTTGTTCACGTAATAGGGTACGTTCATTTTCTAAACGAGCTTCTTCAATTTCTTGTCGTTTACGCTGTATAGATAAGTCTGTTTCTAATTCAGCTTCTTTAATGGTGCGCTCTTGCTCTACTGAGAATTTACGACGTGCATAAATTGCATCATCAGCCTCTTTGAGTAAGGATTCCCGCGCCTCAGCTTCTAATGCTTTAAGCGTTTCGGGAGAGGGTGAGATGGCCGCAATAGAAACATCTAAAATAGTAATACCTAAGGCCTCTAATGAAGGGTGTTCAGTAAGTTGTTTCATCACTAAAGTAACCAAGGATTGGCTAAGTTGTAGTGCTTCTCGTAAAGGGGTGCTTTGGATCTTGGCTTGGATCAGGGTTTGAGCAATACGCACCACGCGATCGTTGAGCTTTAGGGGATCTTCACTGGCGTAAGATTTGCCATTCTTACTTAAATTAAAGTTGAGGACTTCAGCAGCTTTTTCAGGTGATGTGACTTGGAATGAAATTTGTCCTTGAATACGTAGTGCCTGAAAATCAGCAGTTTGGAAGTTAAAGATAAAAGGGGCTTCTTGTGCATTTAACGGCAGTGCTGCAATAGATGTTGTTGCCGAATTATACCAAAAACTTAAGCCTTTACCTTGTTGGCGCACTTTCCCGTTGACCGATTTAATAATAAATGTTGATGAGTCTGCTTTGAAATAATTTAAGTTAAACATAGTCCTCTCCAGTTAGTGTCTTTATGACATTAACTATATATTGTCTTATGGACACTATTGGTGTCAAGTCATTTAGTGTCTTTATGACAAAATTTGATTTTCATGTGTTTAACATTAAAATAAACTCATTATCTTTTTATAAAGTGCAGACCATGAACGAACAAAATTTTTTAGCAAATTACAATCGCCGTGATTTTCTATCGCCGCTTATTACTGTTGATTCAGTACTATTCACTTACCATGAAGGGCAGTTAAAAGTGCTCTTGGTGGAAAGAGCTAATCATCCTGAAAAAGGAAAATGGGGATTACCTGGTGGCTTTGTTGATGAAACACAAGACAACTGCCTAGAAGATACTGTGCTCAGAAAATTAAAAGAGAAAACAGGGGTGATCCCGCCGTACATTGAACAACTCTGCTCAGTGGGAAATAATCAGCGCGATGTAAGAGGTTGGTCTGTTACTGTATGTTACACGGCGTTAATTGCTCACCAAGCATGTAAAGCGCATATTGATAGTGTGGATCATGTGATGTGGTTACCTATTGATGAAGTAGCACAGAAAAATCTGGCATTTGATCATAATGAACTGATTGCGCAAGCGAGAGAGCGATTAAAGCAAAAATCGCTTTATTCTATTGTGCCGGGATTTGCGTTACCTGAAGTGTTTACTTTGCCTGAATTACAGCATGTGCATGAGATATTGATAGGTAAAGAGATCCAGAAAAAATCTTTTAGACGACGGATTGAACAAGCCGACTTATTAATTGATACCGGAGAAAAACGTGCTGAGAAGGGACGCCCTGCTAGTCTCTATCGACTTAAGAAGTCGTCTGCGGATTATCGTTTTATTCGTAATCTTGAATTTTAATATATAGAGTATTTTTTTAAAATCGCTATACTCTTTTTAAGTTAGCAAATTATCATTAGAATTATTAATGTCTTAAAAATTACTCTGATAACAATTATGAAAATAAAATTTATTCTTTTGGGGGTATTTGGCGGTATTCTTTTATTAAGTGGGTTTGTTGCTCATGCAATAAAAACGATACCTTTGGATATGCAAAAAGAAGCTACTGTAGTTTCTGTCGAAAAACCGAAAATAGTATCACGACAATTTCCTTATTATCCTACAGGCGCTAAAACCGCTAATATTGAAGGCGATGTAGAGGTTAGGTTTGATGTGGATAAAAATGGTAATGTACAAAATATTAGGATATCAGATGATCCTATTGCAGCGATATTTGCTCCCTCTGTTTCACTGGCGATGAAGCATTGGCGATACGAATCAGGTAAACCGGCTAAAGATTTAAAAGTGGTTATACAATTCAGATTAGAAAATGTGAAACATAACGGATTTAATCAATCACATTAAATGAATAAAATAAATAACGTATAAACATTATTTTACCATTAGGGGGAATGACAATTATCCGTACAGGGTTATTGAAAAATATCAATGAAATAACTCGATATTAAATACCAAGTTATTTCATATAATTACCCTATTTATTTTTTATCTTGGAGAGCAACTTGAATTAAATGTTCTACATAATTATCAACAAGAAACTCAACCGTCTGACTTCGGGTTGTACTTCTTAAAAACGAAAGTTTATCTATTTTCCGTAGTGCTGACATTTTTAAAGATAGTGATACTGATTTTTTCTTATCTTTATCTAAATAAACACGACTTGTTGTGCCACTATGTTGTAGTTCTTCATTCGAAGATAATGCCTCTCGCATACGACGTAATGTTTTATTATCAAGCTGACCTCGTTCAGTCATTTGATACGATCTGGATGATTTACTGTACTTAATTTCAGCACTATAAGACTCTCTTATTTCTTTTAAAACACGGGTGAGCGTTGGCTCCGAGCATTCAAGAGCAGAAATAATCTTAATCGTGGGGACTTTTTTCCCTGTACTTAAAAGTATAGCCAGCTTAAAAACTCTGATTTGGCGAGAGCTCAATTGCATGTTTGGTTACCACGTATCTGTCAATTGTGTGTTAAGAAATTAGACCCAGCTTTTATTGTGTCTGTATTATTTTTCTACAAGTATATCTGAAATAATGTCAAATATTAAAGATTTTATAAAATAACAACCGAAATAAAAATATTGTTAAATAATATGTTAAAGTTTTATAAATAGAAGTTCTAGTTAAAGATATTATTCTTCAACTAGAGACTAAGTTTAAAATATTAATAAATAAAAAAATGCTTATAGTAAATATAAAAACGAATATTTAAACTTATGGTGTATTAAATCGTTGAACACTATTTTTTGAATTGGGAATAATGCCATACAGTTTTGCTCTAGTTAAAATACTTAATGCCCAACGGCGATGTGTTGCCGGTTCACACATGGCACCATGAGATTTAAATACGGCTTGTGTTGAATTTAAGATGCGCAACGCATCGGAATGATCAGACTGAGATACCATTAATGCCTGTTCTATTTTGTCTATCTGCTTGGGATGAATAGCGGTTTTACCCACTAAACCATTGGCAATATCGAGGGCTAATTCTCTATCCATAATTTGTTGATCATCAATATGCTCACAAACAGGAGCGGTAAGCGCAAACTGACGAGCACCAAATACAGCAACCAACATTTTTATCACGTATCCCATAGGTCCATCATAGAGTGTTAAATGGCGATTACGTCTAAGAGAAATAACATTCATTAAATCATTTCCACCGATACGTAAGGCAATAATTCTCTTATGGCAAGGGTGGGCTAGTAGCAAGTCTGCCAGTGAGGTCATTTGAAGAACGTCGAACACTTCTTCTGTTTCCAATGTTGGCATCATACATAAATGGGTGGGTTTGATGATACGCCACCAAAGGGGTAATGAAGCTTGGGTAAATTTAGGTAATACTAAGCCGTCAATCACGGTTAAATCTACATGTTCAACCAGCCATTGCGCCATTTCTGTATGGCGGGGGCGTATAAATAGCAACGGCCATTCAGTACAATCATGATGCTTTTTATAGTCTGATAATGTGGTTAATAATGTTGCTAGATTTTGTAATGCTTGTGGAATATCAGTATCACTGACGGCATCTTCTAAACAAATAATTAATGAACGTAATCCATCAATTTTTTGATCAATAATTGTTGCGGCGATATCGGTTCGTGTTGCGGGCATATACAGCGTTGCCCCTAAATTCCAAGGGGATAATCGTTCAATCATTATTGCACCTTTTTAATGATAGTAACGGCACGATATTGTCCTAATGCTTTACCTGCCTCGGTTACAGTAATATTTTTTTGTTTAGCAAGATAAATCAGTAGTGCAACATCGGGATCTGCAATTTCTTTTACCAGAATATGCTCAGGTACACGGCGTAAAACGGCGCGAGTTGCTTCAGCAATACCGGGTTTTATACGATTGATATTTGAAATGTCATATTTGTTGGCAAGTAAACTAACGACATTTTCGCTCAGTTTTTTTAAGTCTGACGGTTGATGTTTAAATGTGGCGAGTGGAATATCGTTATCTATTAAGGCGTCAACTATTTTTCCGACTTTATCAACAAGATAGCGACTACATTCATATTGTTTTAAATGTTGGCAATCGACAAAACCATGGAAGCCTTGCTCTGTCCAAATTGAACGTGAAATTAATCCTGAAACGGGCGCTCCCATAATCCCAAAAGGGATTAGCCAATCTTCATCACTGGCACTTAACCAAGCGCAACCACAAGGATCAGCAAGGACGACAAGATGGGGTTGTGCAGGAAAACCTTCACGTCCCGCCAATGAACGAATTAACTCATTTGTGATAGCGCCTTTTCCTGTCCACCCATCAACAAATACAATACCTTCTGTCCCATGGCGTTGCTCAATCCATGAAAGCGCTTCGTTATCAATACCTCTATCACGAATAATGCTAATACCATAGTGATAAGACGTTTTTCCCATTTTGCGCAAGGTCTGTTGTAACATCACGCCAAGTGGAACACCCGCACGCACAAGACTTGTCAGAATAATAGGGGTGTCACCAAAATGCGCAATAAGTGATTTTGCTAGCATAATTACTTGTGTAGCTAAACGTGTTGCGCCAGCAGCCAGTGCTTTTTCAAACAGTTCAAGATGCCAGGTTGTGGGTTCTGGCTCTTGGCTTAACATATCAGAATAGTGACGTTTACCAGACTGTATAAGTTCTTCTTTTAACTCAACAGGTGTCATTTCAATCTTGACGGGTTGCAGTAAAAAATCAACATCACCCAGTAGATAAGAGCCTGAAAAAGGCTGATGATCCATCATGTTTATTCTCCAAAAATTTTTGTGTTGATCGCATTCGCGAATTGGCTTTGGCGGGGAATAGCATACCAATTGCATAATTTCATAAAGCGATGATCACTTAGGCTATCGCCGAAACCAATTACAGGAAAAACGCCACGTTCTGCTTTTAATTTATTAAGCAAATAAGTGACGGCTTTACCTTTTTCAATTGGCTCAGGTAACCAAGCAATATTGTTACTGTTACGATGAATATAAAAACCTTTGGTTGAGAATATTTTTTCTATCTCATCACCGATAGCATATAGCTCATCTAATCGAGCGCTATCGTTATGCTTCATCACTAAATAAATGGGTAAATCATCATATTCATAGTTAATTCTCGCCCAACCATCAATATTACGTTCAGCCATTAATTGGGTAATAGATTGCTGTAACCTAAGTAAAGGTTGCTTATAAGGTGTTAAGCTTTGTGTGATATGGTGTTGCCATTGTTCATCTGCGACTTTTTCTGGGGTTAAGACAACAGCACCGTGTGTGGTAATAGCCCATGAATGAAAAGGAATAGTGACACGGCTCATTTCTTCCGTTCCACGTGCTGTGACTGGAATTAAATCAGCATGTTCTAGCATCCAATCAACCAGCATAGCTTGCTCTTGAGTCATAAAGCTACGTGGCGCTAAACTTCTATCCAACGCACCAGTTTTATAGGGTGCAAGCGCTAACTCATCCACCATTTTGCGACGAGTTTGAAATAAGGTATCGTCAAGATCGGCTAAAATAACAGGGTTAGTCATAGCTAATTACTTCAACAATAGGGGCAACTTTATAGAGAGCCTCAATAAGTTGACTATCAATACTTTCGGCAGGGGGTTCACAACAAAGCAGAATGCGATCAAATTGCTGATGAGCCACGTTATAGACAAAGTTAGGAATGCCTAATCCGTAATTATCAGTAAAAGTTATCGCTGATTGGATAGCAAAATTAGTGGCAATAGGTGAGCGAGTCGTCGAGCTATATTTTACAATAGCCCCTTGTTTTTCTAAGCGTTCTGCTAATAAAAAGGGTTCCCAGACAAATTCACCAGAGCCTAAAACCAATATTTTTTCACCCTCAGAAACATGAATAAATAGGCCAAGATCATTAGCAGGGGTTGTCATGCCTAAGCGTCCCCAGCTTTGTTTTCCTGTGATAGCAACCTGTCCTGAAGCAGTAATATTGACATTTGGCATAACAGGTAATGGTGCATCGGGATTGGCTTGCCATTGCCATTTTCCCTGCACTAAAGAGAAGGTTGTTATGGGTAATGGTGAACGCTTTTGCAGAGCATCACCACTCCAATCGGTTAATGTGACAGCAATAATCTGCTTAATTTGTGTTAACTTACCTTCTTCACGTAATGCAGACAGCAAGTTAAGAAAGGTATTACCTGTGGTTGCTTCATCATCAATTAACACAATGGTTTTCGCTTGCTGGATCCATTGGCGTTGTTCTAGGTTATGAGGCAAATAAAGTAGGTGATCAGTTGCATGACTGTGATTTTCTTTAAATTTACAGAATAATTCACCATCAGCAATAGGATGGCGCGTTGAAGTAAGGTAGAGGGCTTGAGGATAGCGATCTCTTACTTCATCAAAAATCCCCGCACCTAAACCGACCGCAGTTTCTGCCATACCAATAAAAAGAATAGGGCCTTCGAGTGATTGAGGAAATTGTTTGGCCATTTGTTGATAAGTTTCACGCATTTTCTTAGGTGAAACAGGAATATGGCGCCCTAATACTTTACTGACAAACAAAAAAGCGCGCTTAGGGTTGCGTCTTTCCGCAATATCAAAAAGTTCATCAAGATGTTCTAATGAGCAATTTGGCGTTACGCTTAATGTGCCACAAGTGAGTTGGCGACGATAAACAGAAGAGCCAATCAAACTATTCATTATTCTTTATTATCCGTACTAATTAGTTTTTTAAGTGCATTTATCTGGGTATAAGCTAAGCCGTGTTGAACATAACGTCACATACTGTGAATGTTTAAGCTAAAACCTGTTTTCTCATCATGAAGTTTCTATTTTATCATGTCAATCATAATGTGATCTATTTTACTTTAATTTAAAATAATTAGGTTAATGCGGTATTTTTTGTTTTTAACTTAAGTTTTAATTGTGTTTATCTATAAAAATTTCTTTTATTTCAATATGTTTACAATCTCTTGAAGTAAGTTGATAAAAATAGAATTGCCGAACTACTTCATCATGATATGATGATTTATAATTTGTATTTATATGCAAGTGATATTGTTGTTTCATTCTACCTTTGAAGGGAGTTAATTATGGTTTCATTACGCAAGGATCAGACAGTCTCTCTCAGTAAACAAGCCCCTGCACTGAGTCACCTAATGTTTGGTTTAGGCTGGGATCCTATTAAGAAAAAGGGATTTCTCGGTGGACTCTTTGGTGGTAATAATTCGATAGATTTAGATGCAAGTTGTGTATTACTCGATGTAAATGGTAAACAAATCGATACTATTTGGTTTCGTAAACTAAAATCAACTTGTCAGTCCGTTATTCACTCAGGAGATAACTTAACAGGAGAGGGTGATGGTGATGATGAAACTATTTTTGTTGATTTAAATCGTCTTCCTTCATTGGTTGAATATTTGGTTTTCACTGTCAATAGTTTCCGTGGGCAGACCTTTAATGAAGTTGAAAATGCGTTTTGTCGAGTTGTCGATAAAACAACCAATAAAGAGCTTGCTCATTACAAATTAACGGAACAAGGCGCTCATACTGGGATCGTGATTGCCGCTTTACAACGTAATCACGGACAATGGGATTTCACGGCTTTTGGCTCACCTTGTAAAGGGCTTGTCATTGACGAGATGATGCCAGATATTTTGGCGACGGTGGTGCGATAAATGACCCTAACACCTGGCGGAAATATATCCGTACCTGATCAAACGTTAATGGTGCGTATTCACTCAGGCTCACCTGTTGATGTATCTGCATTTAGGCTTTATGCCTCAGGAAAAGTGAACGGTGATGCTGATATGGTGTTTTATGGTCAAACCACTAATGATGACCGTACTATTATTTATGCAACAGCAGGTAATAGCACGTCGTTTACGGTTGACTTAACTCGCTTACGTCCTGATGTCGATAGAATTGCTTTTACAGCTACTTGTGAGGGGCAACAAACCATTGCTCATCTACAACATTTGTCTATTCAAGTTGATGCTAACAATAATGTCGTTGCGAACGGCCATGTTGATATCGATGGACGCACTGAAGCGGCATTAATTTTAGGTGAGCTATACCGTCGCAATGGAAGCTGGAAATTTCGGTTTATTGCACAAGGATTTAACGGTGGATTAAAACCATTGGCGGAATATTTTGGTGTTGATATTGCTGATCCTGAACCAGCACCAGCACCAGCACCAGCACCGAGCTCAGTGAAGTTAAGCAAGGTTTCGCTAACTAAAGAGAAACCGGCAATTAGCTTAACTAAAAAGGATGATTTCGGCAAAATCCGCATTAACCTCGATTGGCATCGAGAAAGTAAAAGCGGTGGTTCCGGGTTATTAGGTGGATTATTTGGTGGTAACAAAGGTATTGATTTAGATATTGGCGCCTTTGTTGAACTACAAGATGGTTATAAGTCAGTGATCCAAGCCTTAGGAAATGGATTCGGTGATTTTAATCGCATGCCTTATGTTGAGTTACAAGGTGATGATCGCACTGGTGATGTAGCGGGTGGCGAGTGGATTTTTATCAATGGACGTGAATGGAAAAATATCAAGCAAGTGCTTATTTTTACTTTTATTTATGAAGGGGTTCCTAACTGGAGTAAAACAGATGGTGTGGTCACTATTCATGTTCCCGAGCAACCACCTATCGAAACACGTTTAACGGATGGTAATAATGGTCGAGCTATGTGTGCCATCGCACGACTTGTTAATGAAAACGGATCAATCAAAGTTGAACGTCTCAATGAATTTTTTAAAGGCCATCGCGATATGGATAATGCCTACGGATGGGGATTTCGCTGGACTGCTGGATCTAAGTGAATACACGAAATAAGGAGAATAAAAATGAGTTTTTTCAATAAATTAAAAGAAGGTTTTAATTCCGGGCGAGCGGAGTTAACTAAGCAAGTCAGTCGTTTTAAAAACAAAAAATTTATGCAAGGTACGGTCGCAGTTTGTGCTCGTATCGCTATTGCCAGCGATGGTGTGAGTTCTGAAGAAAAGCAGAAGATGCTCGGTTTTTTAAAAGCATCAGAAGAGCTTAAAGTCTTTGATACCTCCGAGGTGATCGAATTCTTTAATAAGCTAATTAGCAGTTTTGAATTTGATACTGAAGTCGGTAAAGGTGAAACGATGAAGTATATTCTGGCAATGAAAGATCAGCCAGAAGCTGCACAATTAGCGATCCGTGTCGGTATTGCTGTTGCGAAAAGTGATGGTGATTTTGACAATGACGAAAAAGAGGCGGTGCGTGCTATTGCCGTTGCATTAGGCTTTGAGCCCGCAGAGTTTGATTTGTAATTAATTTTATATAGGGAACCGTTTAGGAATAATTATGGTATCCACACATATTGGTTTTCCGACAGAAACTGTCATTGTTTTTGTTGTACTTGCGATAGGCGCTATTTTTATCGATTTATTTATGCATCGTGCAGATAAGCCGATAACGTTAAAGAATGCTGTTTTTTGGTCAATATTCTGGGTAGTCGTTGCCATGGCATTCGCGGGTTTTTTATACGTCCACCATGGTGCAGAAGTTGCAAGCTTATTCGTGACGGGTTATGCATTAGAGAAAGTACTGTCTGTCGATAACCTATTTGTCATGATGGCGATTTTCTCTTGGTTTGCGGTTCCTGATCGTTTCCGTCACCGCATTCTGTATTGGGGGATCATTGGTGCCATTGTATTCCGTGCGATCTTTGTTGCTATTGGTACCGGCTTATTAAGTTTAGGGCCTTACGTTGAGATAGTCTTTGCTCTGATTGTTGCTTGGACAGCCGTAATGATGCTGAGAAGTGGGAATGATAGTGAAGAAATTGAAGACTATTCACAGCACCTTGCTTATCGCTTAGTAAAACGATTTTTCCCTATATGGCCAAAAATTACTGGACATGCCTTCTTATTAACACAAAAAGAGGTTGATGCAGAGTTAGCAAAACCGGAAAACAAAGACATAACTATCGGGCGAGGTACAAAAGCTGCGTTATATGCGACACCGCTTATGTTGTGTGTGGCGGTGGTAGAGCTTTCTGATGTGATGTTTGCTTTCGATTCGGTGCCTGCAATCATTGCCGTTAGTCGTGAGCCACTGATTGTTTATAGTGCAATGATGTTCGCTATTTTGGGCTTACGTACTCTCTACTTTGTGTTAGAGGCATTAAAACAGTATCTGATTCACCTTGAAAAAGCGGTTATTGCATTGCTGTTCTTTATTGCTGTAAAGCTGGGGCTTAATGCAACAGATCATATTTGGCAGCATGGATATAGCATTTCCGCGACAACCAGCCTATTCGTAGTGCTTGGTGTTCTTGCTCTGGGTATTCTGGCAAGTTTTGTATTCCCAGAAAAAAAGAATAAATAAGGTAAATAATGATAACCGATATTCTTGGGAAATTAGAATATCGCAACATAAATTGAAGAGGTTGAAGATGAGCGTTTCTCTTTCTAAAGGTGGTAATGTTTCTTTAAGCAAAGCAGCCCCAACGATGAAAAACGTCCTAGTCGGACTTGGTTGGGATGCCCGTTCTACAGATGGTCAAGATTTTGACTTAGATGCATCTGCATTTCTGTTAGCCGCTAATGGAAAAGTACGTAGCGATGCCGATTTCATTTTTTATAACAACTTAAGATCTGCCGACGGCTCTGTTGTTCACACTGGTGATAACCGAACAGGTGAAGGTGATGGTGATGATGAAGCACTAAAAATCAAACTAGATACCATCCCCAGTGATGTCGAAAAAATTATCTTTGTAGTGACTATCCATGAAGCGCAAGCGCGTCGTCAAAGCTTTGGTCAGGTATCTGGTGCGTTTATTCGTTTAGTTAATGATGACAACCAAATTGAAGTTGCTCGTTATGATTTAACGGAAGATGCATCAACGGAAACGGCGATGTTATTTGGTGAGTTATATCGTCATAACGGTGAGTGGAAATTCCGTGCTGTAGGCCAAGGATATGCAGGGGGCTTAGGCTCAGTATGTGCGCAATATGGTATTAACGCCTCTTAATCGTATGTTATGAAATCACAAATTACTGGCAGTTATTCCTAATTGTCAGTTTATTCAACACAGTAGGAGCTTTGATATGGCTGTTTCCCTTGTTAAAGGTGGTAATGTTTCGCTAACTAAAGAAGCACCAACCATGACGGTGGCTATGGTTGGTTTAGGATGGGATGCCCGCGTGACAGATGGCGCTGAATTTGATTTAGATGCGTCAGTATTCATGGTCGGTGAAGATGGAAAAGTGCTTTCAGATGCAAGTTTTATCTTCTTTAATAATAAAGTGAGCCAATGTGGTAGTGTTGAACACCAAGGCGATAATCGTACTGGAGAAGGCGAAGGTGATGATGAACAAGTCAAAATCACTTTATCCAAAGTTCCTGCTGAAGTGAAAAAACTGGTTTTTGCTGTCACTATTTACGATGCTGAAAACCGCAAACAAAACTTTGGTATGGTGAGCAACAGTTTTATGCGCGTTTATAATAACGACAATAACACTGAAATTGCACGTTTTGATCTTTCTGAAGATGCCTCTACGGAGACGGCGATGATCTTTGGTGAACTCTATCGTCATGGTTCAGATTGGAAATTTAAAGCAGTAGGCCAAGGTTTTGCGGGTGGTTTAGGCGCACTAGCCGCACAACATGGCGTCAATATTTAATCTTTCGCTAATAAAAGCGCCAAGATGACTAGATAAATAGTTAGTTTATGGATAAAGCGGGAAAATACGTTTCCCGCTTTATTTTTATATAATCACTTATGAGTCTTTTTTAAGCGTTATTTTAATAGGTGATTTTTTTGACTTATTACTTCCTGTGTGGAAATAGCGCCAATGTGGATCTTGTGCAGCATAGAGTAATTCATGATCACCACGTGAATCGCCCCACGCTCTTAAGTGGTATTGAGTAAGATCGCCATAGACACGCTCTAATCGTTTGATTTTTTCGCCACAACGGCAGTTATTGCCAATGATTTTTCCTGTCAGCACACCATCAACCACTTCAAGTGTTGTTCCTATTAACTTTATACCAAGTCGATCCGCAAAAGGTTGCAACACCATAGCTGGAGAAGCTGAACAAATGGTCACTTCAGCATGACGGTTAATCTCTTCAGCAACGGCTAATAAACCTGCAGGACGCATTAACTTAGTCCAGTAAGCTTTACAAAAGGCTTCGGCTTTTTCTTTGAGCCATTCTTCTTTGATATCGGTTAAAAAAGTTTTAATCAGCACTTCTTTTAATTCATCACGAGTCAGTTTACGTCTAAAACAACGTAATGTGGGGAATACCATTTTGATAATACGACGAGCAAATTTACGACGCCCAAAGGCAAACTTTAGAAAAGGGATAAAGCTATCGTGATAGGTTAAAGTACCATCAAAATCAAACACTGATAATGTTTTTACGGTGTTTTTTGCGTTTTCAAATTGTGGTTGCATAAATATTGAGCTCCGTAAATCATCAGAGTTTATGAGGTAAAGCGCCTATTATATCATTGTTCTCAAAATGAGATAGTATCATCAGTATCTTATTGAAAAAATAAGGTTTTTATTTTTAATCGTTGATGATATTAGTCATATAAAATGAAAATTGATATTGAGCATAAAGAAGAATGCACTAATTGATAGCGGATTATGTTTTAAAAGAATTGGTTTGTTTTATTTTATAATATACCAATAATTATAGCAGTTATTAAAAATAACTTATTTTGTTTATGATATAAAAATTTATTTAAAATAAAAATCAATGACCTAGTGTTATCTCTAATAATTAAATAAAAATATCATTGTGTCGATAAAAAATAAATCTTATCGATATGCGCATATAGGTATTTTTATCATGAGTATTAAACGAACCGTAAAATTAGGCTCTTCTTTACTGTTATTGATTTTTATTCTATCGTCTGCCTTATCTTCATTTTTTATTTATAAAATGCAAAACAATTTTACTCAAGTTGATGTCTTATCTGCACGTTATGACGATGTGTTGATGGCTCGTTATCAACTGGCTATTATGCGTTCTAATGTCAATTATCTATTACAAGACAAAGATAGTCGTGTCGCAGATCGTAACAAAATTATTCAGCAAAATAAAAAGCTAGCTATCATGGCTAAAAACACCATGGAAACATGGGTGAAAGAGAAGAAAATGACTGTTGCAGCACAAAAAAATGCTGATGATATTTCGACGTTATTTTATAATCTGATAGATAAATTAGTTTTAGATCCTAATAAATTAGCGACAATAAAGATAAAAGCTAATCAATTTGATCAAGATTTTGAACATCTTGATCAATTATTTGAAAAATATATTCAGACTAGAAATAAAAATAGTCTCTACCTTACTCATAAACAAGATTCAATGGTTGAGTTTTCTATCTACTCAACAATTATCTCATTAATTATTTTATTAATTGTTTTGTACTTTGTGCTTCATTGGATCAATAAAACCTTTGTTTCTAATCTTAATACATTGTCTGAGATATTAAATAAAGTAGGTAATGCTGACTTGGTTTTTTCTGTACCACAAGTAAAAAATGATGAGTTTGGTAAACTTTTTTCTCGTGTCAGTGATATGCAAAAAGCATTAACCTCGACAATCTTTTCTGTCAAAAAAGAGGCTATGGATATAAAAGGGGGCGCATTTAAAATTGCTTCTGGTAATCAAGAGCTTTCATCTCGTACAGAAGAACAATCCAGTGCGTTACAACAAACCGCTGCCAGTATGGAGCAGATCAAAATAGCCGTTGCTAACAATACCGATAATACAATTGAAGCAAATAATATTATTAATCAATCTACTGACATTGTTATGGATGGCGCTAATGTCATGAAAGAAGCTGTATTATCGATGAAGAAAATAGAACAAGGTGCAGTGAAAGTTGGGGAAATTAATGATGTTATTAATAAATTAGCCAATCAAACTAATATTTTGGCCTTAAATGCTGCCGTAGAAGCAGCAAGAGCAGGCGAACAAGGGCGTGGGTTCACCGTTGTGGCCGCTGAGGTACGGAACTTAGCCGCAAAAAGTGCTGAAGCAGCAAAAGAGATTAGCCAAGTTCTTAAAGCATCTATCAATGATGTTACCTATGGTACAAATTTAGTGAATAAAAGCGGTGAGTGCATGCAAGAGATTGTCTCTTCCATTTCAAAAGTAAACAAGATCATGCAAGGGATTAGTTTAGCGTCGGAAGAGCAACGTCTTGGTGTCGAACAAATTGCAGTAGCAATTAATCAAATGGATACGGTAGTACAACAAAATGCCTCTTTGGTCGATCTCGCCGCCTCTTCTACCATGATGTTAAACGATAAAGCACAAGTGCTGATGGATAATGCCGCAGTCTTTAATATTGACGATCTCGAAAAAGAGCCAGAGCAGAAACAAGAGTTAATCAATGAACAAGAATAAACTACCATAATAGTATAAAACATCATCTTTTATCACTGAGGGTGGTGTGTGTAAAACATTTGTGTCGATAATTCTGATTAATGAGTAAATAAAATCTATCCACTGCCGATATATGAATACATTTATGTTATTTAATTACCGAGGTGGATTATTTCATGAGTATTGAAAGAACAGCGAAAGTAGGCTCTATTATACTATTAGCTATTTTCTTAGTGACATCAGCTTTATCATCGTTTTTTATTTATCAAATGCAGGATAATTTTGCTTCATTAAACTCGTTAACCACGAGATTAAATAATGTACAAGAGGCAAGATATGAACTAGCAACCATACGCTCTCATGTTAACTTTTTAGTCAATATTGGTCATGAAAATTTAGATATGCAAGAAACCAAAGCTCGATTAGTTTCTGAAGCTAAAACATTAGCGGCTAAATCAAAAGCGACAATTAACGCTTGGGAAAGGGAAAGCAAAATCAGTGCTGACGCACAAAGAAACTCAGAACAATTATCGGCACTATTTATCAAACTCGTCGATACTATTATTGCGCCTATTGATACGCTAGCTTATGAAAATATTGATTTATCGAAAGATTTTTCCAAACTTGCTGAGTTGTTTGATGAATACTTAGTGATAACTCAAAATGTTAATGATCAAATAGAAGACGAACAAAAATGGATGTTTCAACTCTTTATTTACACTACATGTATTGCTTTAGTGATACTGATTGGACTGCTTTATTTAGTGATCCGTTGGGTTAATAAAACCTTTCTCTTTAACCTCAATACGCTCTCTGCCATTTTGCAAAAAGTGGGAGAAGGGAATTTAAACTTCTCGTTACCCAAAAATAGAAAAGATGAGTTTGGTACACTATTTTCTCATGTCGGTGATATGCAAAATGCACTGACATCGACTATTGGTTTGGTGAAAGAAGAAGCATTAGTGATCAAAAGCGGTTCAGCAGAAATCGCAGCGGGTAATCAAGATCTCTCTTCTCGTACAGAGGAGCAAGCGAGTGCATTGCAACAAACGGCAGCCAGCATGGAAGAGATAAAAATTGCGGTAGTGAATAATACCAATAATGCCGTATTAGCAAACTCTATCACAGCACAAACGCGTGATTTGGCTATCGATGGCGCTAGCATTATGAATGATGCCATTACTTCGATGAAAAAAATTGAAGTCGGTACGTTAAAAGTCGCTGAAATCAATGACGTGGTAAACAATATTGCCAGTCAAACCAATATTCTTGCGTTGAATGCGGCAGTGGAAGCCGCTCGTGCAGGGGAGCAAGGGCGGGGTTTTACAGTTGTTGCAACAGAGGTTCGCAATTTAGCAGCCAGAAGTGCGGAAGCAGCTCGTGAAATTAATCAGATTATTCGAGCTTCTGTGGCGGATGTCGCACATGGTCGTGAACTGGTTAATAAAACCGGTGAGCATATACAAGAAATTGTCACCTCAATTACCAAAGTAAGCGATATTATGCAGGGAATTAGCATTGCATCGGAAGAGCAAAAAGTGGGAATTGAACAAATAGCCGTTGCGATAAACCAAATGGATTCTGTGGTTCAGCAAAATGCGGCTTTAGTAGAACAAGGAGCCACCTCAACCATGATGTTAGATGAAAAAGCACAAAATCTGACCGATAAAGTATCAGTTTTTCAAATCAAAGAATAAGCTTATCTTTAATTAATACACTAATATTTTAGTAAAAATAAACTCACCTTAGTTGCAATATTAGGGTGAGTTTTTTTTATTTTATAGCTAATCGATAAGACGACTATTTCTTTTCTCTTCGTTTATTATTGAAAAATAATTATAGACAGCGCAAACTTTAGTGTTGTTAATAGTGCAATATAAAAACAGATAACTATTTCCTTCACCTGCAAATGACGAGGTTATTGCGTATCGATATTAAACAGTTATTTTATTTAATCGCTTTGGATAAAACGCAACATTTTGGTCAAGCTGCCGAAATGTGCCATGTTACGCAACCTACCTTATCAATGCGATTACGTAATTTAGAAAAAGAGCTTGATGTGGTTCTTATCAAGCGTAGCTCTCGCTTTGAGGGATTTACCGAAGAAGGCGAGAAAATATTAAAATGGGCGAAAACTATGCAATCTGCTTACGATGGATTACAAGCAGAAGCCGCTAACTTTCGACAGCAACTATTTGGGCAACTGCGTATAGGTATTGTGCCTTTAACCAATTTAAATCCTATGCTGATGTTGCAGAAAATATCGGCACTATTCCCTGAGATCCGTTTTCAGGTGCTCTCAACGAATAGTGAAAATATTATAGATCGTCTTAATAGTAATAGCCTTGATATTGGTATCTGCTATTTGGAAAAAGCGAATACTCAACAGCATGAAATTTATGCATTAAAACAAACGGAGTTAGGGCTTTTATTTCATCGCAATCACTTTATGCCTTCAACAAGAACTATCTCGTGGCATGAAGCGGTTAAACAACCATTGGCTTTATTAAATAAAGAGAATCACTTTAGGCAATCCGTGGATTTAGCTTTTCAGCGTTATAACTTACACCCCAAGGTGTTGGTCGAAAGTAGTTCTACATTACATCTTATACAATCAGTTAATGCAGGGTTTTGCGCCTCGATTGTCCCTATTGCTAAAGGTATGGAAAATCTCAGCCAAGATCTAGATGTTGTACCTATTGTTGATGCAACCATTAATGCCCCATTGGGGATTGTGATCCGCAAAGAAGAGCCACGCTCTATATTAATTGAAAAATGCTTTGCACAAATGCGTACTTACTTAGAAAGTACAGGTCTATAGATGGATAGAGATAAAAAGGCGAGTATTAATAAATAGCTCGCCTTTGTTTTTTGTTTTGCGTATGAATTATGATTAAGCGACTTGTGTTTTTTTATCATAAATTCTGACAGGTATTGCTTTATAAGAGGGGGTTCCACTCTCTTTATCAATATAATCTAATGGTACAAGGACATTGGCTTCTGGGTAATAAGCGGCCACTGTGCCAGGAGCAATGCTAAATGAAACAACAGTTATATTATCAAGCTGTAGTTTTCTATTTTCGCTGACCGTTTCAATGGTGACTTTATCACCTTCGTTTAAGCCTCTTGCTATCATATCGACATTATTCATAAACAGTATATCGCGTCTACCAAAGATGCCACGATAGCGATCATCAAGTGCATAAATGGTCGTATTATATTGGTCATGACTACGAATAGTGACTAAACGAAGAACATCATCACCCATGACCATTTTATTCTCTTTTACACCTTTAAATACCGAGAACATGGCTTTATCTGTAGGGGTATCCCAAACTCTATCAACGGCAGGAAGTGGCATACGGAAACCACCAGGAACACGAATTCGTTGGTTGTAATTATCAAATCCGGGAATGGTTTTTTCAATCATATCGCGAATAAGATCATAACTTTCCGTAAATCTTAGCCATGGGGTTTTGCTATCTGTCAGTGTTGCAGCAGCCATTTTTGCAACAATGACAGGCTCTGATTTTAATAATGGTGAAGCGGGTGTTAATTTACCAGAAGAGGCATGCACCATTGACATTGAGTCTTCGACCGTGATGGATTGACGACCTAATGCTTGTACATCTAATTCTGTTCTTCCCAAGCAAGGTAATATAAAGGTATTTTTTGCCGTTAATAAATGAGAGCGATTTAATTTTGTGCCGATGTGTACACTTAAATCAAGCTTTCTCATTGCAGCAAATGATTGTTGAGGGTCGGGTAATGCCACGGCAAAATTACCCCCTAAACAAATTAACGCTTTTGCTTTGCCATCAACCATCGCTTGCATTGCGTTAACTGCATCGTGACCATGTTTATAAGGTGGTTTAAAACCAAAAGTTTGTTCTATTTTTTGTAAAAATTCGACAGATGGTTTTTCTGTGATCCCAACAGTTCGGTTACCTTGCACATTAGAGTGCCCACGTAATGGGCATATGCCAGCACCCGGCTTACCAATATTCCCTTTCATTAATAATAAATCAGCAATCAGACGCACATTCGCTGTACCTTTGTTATGTTGGGTGATCCCCATACCATAGGTAATAATGGTGGCCGGAGAATTGGCATAAAGGAGTGCGACACTCTCAATATCTGCTTGCGAAAGGCCACTTTCACTTTCAATATCTTGCCAAGAAGTTTGTTTAAGATCTTCAACTACGGCTTCAAAACCTAGTGTATGCTCAGCAATAAAATCGTGGTCGAGAATATCTCCACGCTCATTATCCCACTCAATTAAGGTTTTCATAATGCCTTTTAACGCCGCAGCATCACCACCGGCTTTGACTTGATAATAAGATGAGGCGATATTGGTTGAGCTATAAGTCGCCATCTCAATAACACTTTGAGGGTCGGTAAATCGCTCTAAAGCACGTTCTTTCAATGGATTAAATACAACAATAGGTACACCACGACGAGCTACTTCATGCAGTGTTCCCATCATTCTTGGGTGATTAGTTCCAGGGTTATGTCCAATGGCAATAATGAGTTGAGTGTTATCAAAGTCATCTAAAGAAACTGTGCCTTTACCTATGCCAATCGATTGAGGTAAGCCTACACTAGTCGGTTCATGACACATATTTGAGCAATCAGGAAAATTATTGGTGCCATATTCTCGCGCAAACAGTTGGAATAGATACGCGGCTTCGTTGGAAGCTCTACCTGAGGTGTAGAATTCAACACTATCAGGTGATGGCATATTTCTTAATAGCTCACCAATACGAGTAAATGCTTGCTCCCAAGTCACAGGACGAAGAGTGTCAGTATCTGCATCATACGCGAGAGGATGGGTTAAACGACCGTAGCCTTCTAATTCGAAGTCTGACTTTGTCAGCAATTCTGTTACGGTATGTTGTGCTAAAAATTCAGGTGTGACTCTTTTTTTTGTTGCTTCCCATGTGACCGCTTTAGCTCCATTTTCACAAAATTGGAAAGTAGAATGATGCTCTTTGTCTGGCCATGCACAGCCGGGGCAATCAAAACCATCAGGCTGATTAGTATTAAGCAATGTTTTAGGTGCAATAAAAGCATCCATTTGAGTGCGTACCGCGATAGCTGTTGCTTTTAATGCCCCCCATCCTCCTGCGGGTCCATTATAGGGTTTCACTCCAGGAATAGGTGATTTTTTCTTACTCATATAGACATTCCTAAAACGTTAATAATAATATTTAATGATGAATAGTTAGCAGGTGAATATAAAAAGCAATAAGGTTATATAATTTAAAATATATTTCTTACTAGAAATAAAGGATATATTTAGACTTGTTAATACCAATAAATAATAATTTATTGGTATTAAAGTTATATAATCTGCAATTCTTCTGTTACTTAAGAAGTTAAAATAATGTAATTATATTGTCAATGAGTAAAATAGGCTAAATGACGCTTTATAACTTTATTTTATATGATGATAGAGCATATCTATCGTGTGATAAAATCAATTTATTTGACTCTCTGTTATTACTTGGTTAAAAATGTTAATACGCTAATGGACAAGTTTTTTAAACTTGATTTATTGAAAAAATGACGAAATAACAGTTTGTTGGCTACCATGGTATCGTTATGTGATTTATTACATAATGATTTTTTGTTGTTCTCTTTTTTAGTAATTAAGAGAGGGGAATTTAAATAGTATATCTATATAAACTCACTATCTTCAGTTTTTACTTTCTGAAAATAAAGTGAGGTTAATCAGCATTCATAATAAAAACTAAATAAGATTTTTGTGAGAAAAATATAATTAGGATAATAGAAAATGAATAAATTTATAGAATATAGATTTATATTGAGAGAGGCATTATGTTTGGATTAGATGCTTTTCACCTAGCAAGAATACAATTCGCGTTTACCGTTTCATTTCATATTATATTCCCTGCTATCACCATAGGATTAGCTAGCTTTCTAGCCCTATTAGAAGGCTTATGGTTAAAAACAAAAGAACCAAGTTACCTTTCTTTATATCATTTTTGGATAAAAATTTTTGCCGTAAACTTTGGTATGGGTGTGGTATCAGGGTTAGTGATGGCATATCAATTCGGGACTAACTGGAGTGGTTTTTCACAATTTGCCGGTAGTATCACAGGGCCGATGCTAACTTATGAAGTCTTGACCGCCTTTTTCTTAGAAGCGGGATTTCTTGGCATTATGTTGTTTGGTTGGAATAAAGTGGGGCGAAAACTTCACTTCTTTGCAACTTGTATGGTAGCGCTTGGCACATTAATTTCTACTTTTTGGATCTTGTCATCCAATAGTTGGATGCAAACACCACAAGGCTATACTATTGAAAATGGTGTTGTCGTGCCTGTTGATTGGCTACAGGTCGTGTTTAATCCTTCCTTCCCTTACCGTTTATTGCATATGTCTATTGGGGCTTTTTTAGCCAGTGCTTTATTTATCGCCTCTTGTGCCGCATGGTTATTATTAAAAGGACAAAATACAGCACCTGTACGAAAAATGTTTTCTATGGCCTTATGGTTAGTACTAATTATTGCCCCCATACAAGCGTTTGTAGGAGATGCTCATGGATTAAATACACTAGAACATCAACCGGCTAAAATCGCAGCTATAGAAGGGCATTGGGATAATGCAACGAAAGAAGCGACTCCGCTGATTTTATTTGGCATCCCAGATATGGCGGAAGAAAAAACAAAATATGCGATTGAAATTCCTTATTTAGGTAGCCTGATCCTTACCCATAGTTTAGATAAGCAAATTCCGGCATTAAAAAGTTTTGCACCGGAAGATAGACCTAATTCTAGCATTATATTTTGGTCATTTAGAGTCATGGCAGGATTAGGTATGCTGATGATTTGTTTAGGTTTGTTGAGTATTATTTTACGTAAGAAGAAAAGACTCTATCACTCACCCCTTTTCTTACGCTTTGCATTATTAATGGGGCCTACAGGACTGATTGCGATCCTTGCGGGGTGGTTTACCACAGAAATTGGCCGTCAGCCTTGGGTTGTTTATGGTCTACAACGTACCAAAGATGCCGTTTCTGCTCATGGTGATATTCAAATGAGTTTGAGCTTATTGGCCTTTATTTTGGTTTATTTTTCAGTATTTGGCATCGGGTATTTTTATATGGTGCATCTGATGAAAAAAGGCCCTGTAGTGCTTAAATCCGACCAATTAACACAGGGTGAAAAATAATGAATATTGATTTTTCGATGATTTGGTTTGCGATCATTATTTTTGCCACGCTTATGTATATTATCGCAGATGGATTTGATCTGGGGATTGGCATTATTTTGCCTTTTACCCGAGATAAAATACAAAGAGATACCATGATTAATAGTGTGGCACCAGTTTGGGACGGCAATGAAACATGGTTAGTATTAGGAGGGGCTGCGCTCTATGGTGCTTTTCCTCTTGCCTATGCAGTTATTATTGATGCGTTAACAATACCACTGACATTGATGCTTATTGGGCTTATTTTCCGTGGTGTGGCATTTGAATTTCGCGTTAATGCACTTCCTAAACATCGCCTATTTTGGGATTCAGCTTTTATTGGTGGCTCTTTTCTTGCTACTTTTTGCCAAGGGATCACAGTAGGTGCAGTTATTAATGGTTTTAATGTGACAGAGCGCCATTTCAGTGGCTCGGCATTGGATTGGTTAACACCATTCCCTATTTTCTGTGGTTTTGCTTTGTTAGTCACTTATGCATTGTTAGGCAGTTCATGGTTGATTATGAAAACAGAGCATCAACTGCATCGTAAAATGTGCACTATAACGGTGTATCTGGCTATTACATTGCTGGTGGTGATTGCAATAGTAAGCTTATGGACACCACTCACACATGCAGATATTGCACAACGCTGGTTTAGTTTACCTAATTTATATTTTTTATTACCTGTTCCGTTGCTCGTATTGGCTTGTGCTTGGGGCATTGTTCGTAGTGCCTATAATTATGGTCATTATCAGCCTTTTCTATTATCACTTTTATTGGTACTTATTGGTTTTGCAGGATTAGGGATCAGTATCTTTCCTTATATTATTCCACCTTCTATTTCGATTTGGCAGGCGGCAGCACCTGTTTTAAGTCAGCAATTTATGTTAGTTGGAGCGGTTATAATTATTCCTGTGATATTAGCCTATACCAGTTGGAGTTATTATGTATTTCGTGGAAAGGTAAATGCCAATGAAAGTTATCATTAGTCATTTTTTAACAATAAAACCAACGAAAAATAAAGCTCGTTGGTATCAACAAATCGGATGGATGATAATTATTTGGTCTTTAAGTGTATTAAGTCTTGCAATTATCGCCTCATTATTTAAATTATTAATGTACAGCGCAGGAATGAGAACGCATTAATAACATAAAAGATGTATTATTAATAAAAAAGGCAGTGTTATTAATTAACACTGTCTTTTTTATTTGTTTTTATTTTATTAATTACAATAAATTATAATATTGGTCAGGTTTAACTCTGATGGGGAGTGGAGTGATATCTTGCATCTCTAATAAATTCCTTTCTATGGTGTTACATATTGCATTTAATGGTAAGTCATTGGCAGAAACACCGAATGGATCTTCTAACTCTTCAGCTAATGAGTCCCAAGATAAAAAAGTATAAGAGATAAATACGGAAACAAATGGCGTCATATAGTGGAGATCGGCAACCAATGCAAAAGGTAGCAGAGCACAGAATAGATATACCGTACGTTGCAATATGAGCGTATAGGCAAAAGGTACAGGAGTATTTGAAATACGTTCACAGCCACCCAATACATCAGATAAGTTATTAATATCTTTATTAATTGATTGAAAGATAACATCACTTATTACTTTGTTATCTCGCAACTCGCCAATTTTTAGGCCAATATGTAATAAAATCCGATTAGTGGGGTAAGGGCTATTCATTATCTCATCAAATAAAGGTCGGGGTAAGAGGCGATAGAGATCGACCATTGGGTTTGTTTTTCTTAGCTCATGTTTTAGACTCCAACTAAAAGCAATAAGTAGATTGGAAAAGTCACGATTAAATTGTTTATCTTCCGGTAATAAGGCTTTTATATTTCTTAATATGTTGCGATGGGTAATTAACATATTTCCCCATAATGTCCTTGCCTCCACAAGTCGGCTATAACTTGCATTATTTCTAAAACCAAGAAATATTGCGATAGCAATACCTAATAAACTAAATGGGGCAACAGTTAAATGAATACCTAATAACTCATACCATTGATAAACCAAAATAGCGATAATAGACATTGCAATATTAAGACATAAGCGAAAGATTATTTTTGATAGCACTGAACCGTGCCAATCAAATAACCGAAAAAACCAGTGTTGATTAGGACGTATGACCATAATAATAGTGATATAAAAAGAAAGTTTGTTAAGTTATTATCGCAATAAAATAAATAATAATCTAATTAATTCTATTGAAAGATTAAGATTGTTATATCAACAATATAGTTGATATAGCCCAGTCCGAAAGTTCAGACTTTCATAATACACTTAATTTCTTTCCTCATCTTCAGAAAGGGAATAATTCAAATGCTGAACCAATGGGGTATTTTCAAAAAAACTTAAGATTTTTAAGTTTGTTTTTGTCCATCACTTCAAACCCTTATAATTCCATTCTCTTTTCTTATGTATTCAATACAAATATTCAAAAGACCTTCAGTGACATAACTCAGAAATGCAAGCTCTTCATCTAGCCACTGGCGTAACTGTTCTTCGGTAACAGAATAAACCTCATTATCAAAAATTTGAGATCCTTCGTTTTCTTCATCAACATAGCACCCGATCACTTCATCAAATAAAACCGTGCCTTTAAACTCGTTATATAAATCCATATCTGTACACATCCGCTCCAGTGGGGGTAATTCCTGCGACCCAAAATAGTCATCCAATTCTTCATTGGTATAAATAGCGGATTTGAGAATATGTTTCCATACATGTTCTGGACAGTATTTTTTTGTATTAATTAAACTAAATCGTTCTAGCCCGCTTTCTTCGATGGGTTCTGGATAGATAGTAATGAAAGCGGAGTATGTAAAAGTAAATTTTTTGCGTAATAGCTCCATTAATAACGGATTTACTTTTTCATATTTTTCATAATCAGTGTGTAGGGATTCAAGCATTGTTCTTAATGTTATGAGACATTGGCATTTTTCAAAAATAGTTTTGCTTATTGTTGTTGCATAAACAGCTTGCTTTGCTTCTTTTTCATAATCTTCAATATTGTTATACTCTTTGAAGGTTTTAAAATCCTTTTCAGTTATTGTGTTTTTTCTTGCCAACCATAAAACTCTAATCCTGCAAATAACCATCAAAACAATTAGAAACAACAAAAAACCAAGAAAAAAATACATACCGACCCTTATAAAATAATAATTACAATTTTTTATAATAATATAATACTTACCTTAAATTAATTATATTTTTTATGTAGTTAAAAAAACAAAAATCTGGTTTTTATATTGAGACGATTTACCTACATCTCCATCAAATTTCGTCAGTAGTAAGGAGGGGGATACTGAAAGTCCTGAGTAATAAACCACAGGGGATCTGTATATGCTGAGCACAGTTTGTCACAAATACACCAAACTACATGGTCGGTTTGGTGATTCGCTTCCGCGTGCTGGCGAACTGTCCGTTAAGCTGGTGGCTATATAGATTTTTGAAACTGAAATGAATTACAAATATATTGGAGAAAATTAGCATGACATACTTTGAGAAAATAAAAGTCGTCGTAACATGTCATGAAAAAAATTAGGGCAGTAAAAAAATCTCAGGGGACAAAAAGGGGGCAATAACCCTTAGATACAAAAAAGCCACTTACTAAGAAGTGGCTTAATATGCTGATTTAACAGCTAAAATTTGGTGGCCCCTACTGGACTTGAACCAGTGACCAATCGATTATGAGTCGACTGCTCTAACCAACTGAGCTAAGGGGCCTTAATGGTGTGAGATTATACGTGCCATTTGAGGCGAGGTCTAGCCTTTGTGTGACTGTATGCGCAATTTGTGTTCAATATAGAGCAGAAAAAATAAATTAAATAATAATCTTTTATTTCAATGAGATAGTTTAAAAAGAAAGACTTGATGAGTAAAAAATCGACAAGGGTAAAAATAAAAGGGTGATTTTTTGTAAATAGAGGTAGAAAAAATCAGCAGATTTTTAGCGAAGACGATAGCGGTTACTTAAGATAGACCAAAAGAGAATAGGGATGATAAAAGCAAATTATCAGCGCTGAAAACAGATATGGTTTAGACCGGATAATAAAAAACGCCTGTGAGGCACAGGCGTTTGTATTACTACCAAAATCAAAGAGATTGATTATTCATCAAGGAAGCTACGTAGCACTTCAGAACGGCTTGGGTGGCGTAATTTACGCAACGCTTTTGCTTCAATCTGACGGATACGTTCACGGGTAACATCAAATTGTTTACCCACTTCTTCCAATGTATGGTCGGTATTCATATCGATACCAAAGCGCATACGCAGGACTTTAGCTTCACGCAGTGTTAAACCACCTAATACTTCGTGTGTCGCTGAACGTAAGCTTTCTGATGTTGCTGAATCCAGAGGTAATTCGAGGGTAGTATCCTCGATAAAATCACCTAAATGTGAATCTTCATCGTCACCAATTGGGGTTTCCATGGAGATAGGCTCTTTAGCGATTTTTAGTACCTTACGGATTTTATCTTCAGGCATTAACATACGTTCTGCAAGCTCTTCTGGTGAAGGCTCACGTCCCATCTCTTGCAACATTTGGCGCGAGATACGGTTTAGCTTATTAATCGTTTCAATCATATGTACCGGAATACGAATGGTACGTGCCTGATCGGCGATTGAACGAGTAATAGCCTGACGGATCCACCATGTTGCATAAGTTGAGAACTTATAACCACGACGATATTCAAATTTATCAACCGCTTTCATTAGACCAATATTCCCTTCCTGGATCAGGTCAAGGAACTGTAAGCCACGGTTGGTATATTTTTTCGCGATAGAGATAACTAAACGTAAGTTCGCTTCGACCATCTCTTTTTTCGCACGGCGTGCTTTTGCTTCACCGATAGACATACGACGGTTAATATCTTTAACCTGTTCGATTGTCAGTCCTGTTTCAACTTCAATTTGTTGTAACTTTTGTAAGCTACGTTGTACTTCTTCTTCAATACCTGCCAGTTTTTCAGACCAAGGTTTATTCATCGCACGAGCGGCAGTAAACCATGTGTCGTTAGTTTCATTACCTGTAAACAGAGTAATGAAGTTTTTCTTAGGCATTTTGACCTGATCAACACAAAGACGCATGATGTGACGCTCTTGAGCACGGACTCTGTCCATCATTTCACGCATGTTGTTAACCAGATAATCAAACTGTTTTGGCACTAAGCGGAACTGTTTGAAAATTTCTGATAACTGTAAAATTTCCAGTTCGGTATCTTTATGAGTACGACCTTTGGCCTTAATAGATTGACGCGTTTTTTCGTACTGTTCACGAAGCTCGGTGAATTTTTGGCGAGCAAGTTCAGGATCGATGCTGTTATCATCATCGCTATCGCTGTCTGTGTCGCTATCTTCATCTTCGTCTTCATCTTCGTCATCGGCGCTGTTGTCGATTTCATCGTCGTCTTTGCCTAAATTGACATCATCACTTTCTGCCACTTCTTCGGCATTAGGGTCAATAAAGGCAGTAATTAAATCAGAAAGACGCGCTTCACCGGCTTCAACACGATCATATTGTTCAAGAAGATAAGTGATTGCTTCAGGATATTCAGCAACTGAGCATTGAACTTGGTTAATACCATCTTCAATGCGTTTTGCGATATCAATTTCACCTTCCCGGGTGAGCAGTTCAACGGTTCCCATTTCGCGCATATACATACGCACAGGATCGGTTGTACGGCCAATTTCAGATTCTACACTAGAAAGTACCTGAGCAGCGGCTTCGACAGCATCATCATCAGTGTCATTTGAATTTTCTGCCAACATCAGATCATCGGCATCAGGTGCTTCTTCCATGACCTGAATGCCCATGTCGTTAATCATCTGGATGATGTCTTCGATTTGATCTGAATCGACGATATCTTCCGGCAGATGGTCATTGACCTCAGCATAGGTCAGGTAGCCTTGCTCCTTACCTTTCGTAACAAGTAGCTTCAGCTGTGACTGCGGGTTTTGCTCCATAAGACGGTATCCACACTTCAAAGTAATTTGGGTTGGTGTCGGTCGGCGATAAACGGTTCAGCCAACAATAACTACGGAGGGGCATTTTCATTGTCGATTGCTACGATCCCCTCAGCGTAGCAAATGTAGGTTATTTTTTATACCTACCGATAGCGGCAATTAAGCCGTGTTTTTAATCTTAATTTAGGTTTTACTTTTTAACGCGAGCCTGTATTATCAATTGGACTTCTTCGCGTTCATTTTGTGTTAGACCTTCAGTTCTCTCTTTGGCAATGAGGGCGTTTAAACGTTCATCCATTGCGGTTAAAAAGAGATGATCTAACGTATCTGTAAATGTTTTTTCAGCTATCTCATCTATATCTATATCGTTCCACATCGCCAGTTTTTCAAGTTGTTTACCGAATTTATTCTCTCGATAGAGTTCGATAATCTGACCTGTATTCAAGCCTGGCTGCGCTTGGCAAAGAGAAACTAATTCAATAAAAAGCGATAAACCCGCTATTTTTTCTGTATTTAGCCCCTCAAGCGGTGGCACTAATTGGCAAAACTCGGGATTTTGTATCAACAAGGCAATTAAAATACGCATTGGTGTAGTACGTAGTTTTGTCGGTTGATACGATGTTTCGTGATGTAGCGAGTTTCTACCAAATAAACGATCCATCTGCTCAATATCGGGATTTCCCGTTAAATTTCCAAGCTCTCTTAATAAATATAGACGTAAAGTCTCACTTGGGATCTGATCAATTAATGGGCGCGCTAAACTATAGAGTTTGCCATTGCCTTCTTGGGTGCTCAAATCCACTTGTGGAACCAGCGAATCAAATAAAAACTCAGATAAAGAGTGTGCTTGTTCCATTCGTTTTTCAAATGCCTCTTTCCCTTCGCGGCGAACCAGTGAATCAGGATCATCGCCTTCAGGTAAAAACATAAAACGTAAAGAACGGCCATCGTTTAAAAAAGGCAGTGCAGTTTCTAATGCTCGCCATGCGGCATCTCGTCCTGCTCTATCACCATCATAGCAGCAAATAACGTTATCCGTAGTTCTAAACAGCAACTGGATATGCTCTGCGGTTGTTGATGTACCCAACGAGGCGACAGCATAATCAATACCAAACTGCGCTAATGCCACAACATCCATATAACCTTCAACCACTAATAACTTAGCTGGGTTAGGGTGCGTCTGTTGTGCTTCATAAAGCCCGTAAAGTTGGCGGCCTTTATGGAAAATCTCTGTTTCTGGGGAGTTTAAGTATTTGGGTAAATCATCACCTAATACACGTCCACCAAATGCAATAACACGACCTCGTCTGTCTCTAATCGGAAACATAACGCGCTGACGAAAACGGTCATAAGTGCGACCTTTATCGTTTGTTATTACCATTCCTGCTTCAAGTAACAGGGCTTGATTATCGGGATTTTGCCCAAAACGTTTTAGGATATTGTCCCAACCCGTAGGTACAAAGCCGATAGAAAAGCGGGTAATAACCTCTTCACTTAGCCCGCGATGCGCAAGATAATTTCTTGCTTCCTGAGCGTCAGGGGTATTGAGGGTGCTTTTGTAATACTGATTCAATTTCTCCATCACTTGATAGAGATTTTGTCTTATATGTCGCTCAATCGGGCTACTGCCAGTTCCTGATTCATAAGGAACTTCTAACCCATGCATTGCTGCTAACTCTTCAATGGTTTCGACAAAATCAAGTCTGTCGTAGTTCATCAAAAAATCAATAGCATTGCCATGCGCACCGCAACCAAAACAGTGATAAAACTGTTTGTCGCTATTTACTGTAAAAGAGGGCGTTTTTTCATTATGAAACGGACAACACGCTGAATGATTTTTGCCTTGTTTTTTAAGAGGCACACGAGCGTCGATAAGATCGATGATATCGGTTCGTGCTAATAAATCATTGATAAATGAACGTGGAATTCGTCCAGCCATAAGCCCTTTTACGCCTGTTGTTGAACGAGAACAAGCCGCGCTCTCATAAGAAAGCACGGCCTTTTAACTGCGACTACAGTGTCTGCATAAATTGCGGTATCAGCCGCAAAATATTAGTACAGACGAGTACGACGTGCGTTTTCGCGAGCTAATTTTTTAGCGTGACGTTTTACTGCTGATGCTTTAGCGCGTTTACGCTCAGTCGTTGGTTTTTCATAAAATTCACGACGACGAACTTCTGCTAATACGCCTGCTTTTTCGCAAGAGCGTTTGAAACGACGAAGAGCAACGTCAAATGGCTCGTTTTCACGTACTTTGATTACCGGCATGTGCCTCTCACCTCAATAGAAATCGGTTTGTGCTGGCATGATTTTAGCCAGCCGACATTTAAAATGGTGCGGAATTTTACTTCAAAGCAGGGCACTTTGTAAAGAGATGCACAAAATTGAAACGCAAACTCTCACTTTTGTGTCTTAATTTATTCAAAACACAACGTGATAGTTGCTAACCACACATTTAAATCATGTAAAATAGGTGGATAATTATAGACCAGAAAAAGAAATTTGTCACATACTGGTATGTAAAAGTTGTGGCGAAGGCGTATTAAATTAGCGAAATAATGCTACAATCGATCCATTACGCCATTGCGCGAGGAAGAATTTGGAAGCGTCATGCGAGTTTTAGGTATTGAAACATCTTGCGATGAAACCGGTATCGCAATTTACGATGATAAAGCCGGTCTGTTAGCGAATCAACTCTATAGCCAAATAAAACTGCACGCCGACTATGGTGGTGTTGTTCCCGAGCTTGCTTCACGAGATCATATCCGCAAAACAGTGCCACTGATCCAAGCCGCCCTTAAAGAAGCAAATTTAACTGCAAAAGATATTGATGCGGTCGCTTATACTGCAGGACCAGGGCTGGTAGGGGCATTGCTGGTGGGGGCGACTATTGGTCGTTCTCTGGCGTTTGCATGGGATGTGCCTGCTATTCCAGTTCACCATATGGAAGGGCATTTATTAGCACCGATGCTTGAAGAGAAAACGCCAGATTTTCCTTTCGTGGCGTTACTTGTCTCGGGGGGGCATACACAATTAATTAGTGTAACAGGGATTGGGGAATATACCCTGTTAGGTGAGTCTATTGATGATGCTGCCGGTGAAGCATTTGATAAAACAGCCAAGCTATTGGGGCTTGATTATCCCGGCGGCCCTGTTTTATCAAAAATGGCACAACAAGGTGTAGAAGGACGTTTTGTTTTTCCTCGCCCTATGACAGACAGACCCGGACTCGACTTTAGTTTCTCTGGTTTAAAAACCTTTGCCGCTAATACTATTCGTCAAAACGATGATTCAGAGCAAACTCGAGCAGATATTGCGCGTGCTTTTGAAGATGCCGTAGTAGATACTTTGGCAATAAAATGTCGTCGAGCATTAGAGCAAACAGGCTTTAAACGCTTAGTGATGGCGGGGGGGGTAAGTGCTAACCGTACTTTACGCGCCAAAATGGCAATGATAATGGAACAACTCGGAGGGGAAGTGTTTTATGCTCGCCCTGAGTTATGTACCGATAATGGTGCCATGATTGCTTTGGCGGGGATGATCCGTTTTAAAGGTGGTACCGAAGGGCCTTTAGGGGTGACAGTGAGACCGCGTTGGCCTTTAGCTGAATTACCTGCTTTAGCGGATAAATAATTAGCCATTGGCGGTGTTGGTAATGATAAGTGCTTGGCTTAAGTACTAAGCACTTATGTTTGGTTACAATTAAAGTGAATTATGCCAATGCCGTCCAACCAAGAACGCTAACTCTAATGACTGTGTCCGGTTAAGACGAGGATCACATAAAGTTTGATAACCATGACTTAGGTCAGTGTATCGAATTTGTTGTAATCCTCCAGTACATTCAGTGACTTCTTGTCCGGTCATTTCTAAATGTATCCCCCCAGCCTGTATGCCCATCTCATGTAAAATATGAATAAAAGCACGAGTTTCTTCGGCAATATCATTGAAATGTCGGGTTTTCATACTGTCATTTGCTGATTGTGTATTGCCATGCATTGGATCTATTTGCCAAATAACCGCTCGTTGATGTTCTTTTACCGTTCTTACTAATTCCGGAAGATATGCATGAATAGCATCTTTACCCACGCGAATGATTAAGATAATTTTTCCAACTTCATTGCTCGGGTTAAGAGTATCTATTAGCTTAATCAGTTTTTCTCCTGACATTCTGGTGCTGCATTTTATACCGATAGGGTTTTCAATACCTCGTAGGTACTCGATATGGGCATGATCAATATCGGTTGTTCGTTCTCCTACCCAAACCATATGTGCTGAACAGTTATACCATTTGTTGTCAATGGAATCTTGACGAGTCATCGATTCCTCATAATGCAGTAACAAAGCTTCATGACTAACATAATAAGAAGAGGTATCGGGCTGTTTATTAATAATATGATGTTGTGAATGATAGAGTTGTTCTAGCAAATGGAAATAATGCTCAGGCTCTGTAGAGCCAGGATGAGCGTTAATATCCAAGGCCCATTGTTGCTTAGTATATTGTGTATAATTCATCGCACGTAACAGATTTAAGGTCGCTGCTGAGTGATGATAGGCAGTTATCATTCTAATCGGATCTGGCTCTCTACTTTTAACTGAAAAATCAAGACCATTAATAATTTCTCCTCGATAGCTGGGTAAAGTTAAGCCATTTTGTGTTTCAAATGCTTGGCTACGAGGTTTAGCGTATTGTCCAGCCATACGACCTAATTTAATCACCGGCAATCCCGTTGATTGTTCAATTAATGCGGACATTTGCGATAAAGTGAATGTTAAATCACGGATAATAGTGGCTTGGCAATCATCAAAAGATTCTGCACAGTCTCCTCCTTGCAGAAGAAAAGCTTCACCATTTGCAACAAGTTTTAATAAATTTTTAAATGCTCTGATTTCGGAAGCTAAAATTAGCGGGGGATAATGCTTAAGCTTTTCTTTGCAATAATTTAAGGCATGTATATCTGGGTATTCAGGGAGTTGCTTGGCGGGTAAAGATTTCCATAATGATGGGTGCCAAGAGATGGAAAATATATTCTGTAATGATAGGGTGTTTTCTATTGGTAAATATTGATGATTTTGTTCTGTTAAAACATCAATATTATAGGTGCTAAACATAGAAAGTGCTCCTGCGATTATAGTAAGAATAGAAAAAGCGAGGTGATCCTCGCTTTTTGTTATCCTTGGGGTTGAGATGTTTCTAAATAGGTTTTAATGACGCCATTTTGCCTTGCAACATAGTCTTCTCTAACGGGGGTATAGACATCAATAACCTCAGAAGGCTCTAAAGCAATTGCGTGATGAACGGCCCATGAGGGAATAATAAAAGAGTCGCCAGCATGTAAATAAACAATGCGGTTATTTACCGTCAGTTTCAAAGAGCCTTTTAGTATAGATGTGGCAGTTTCATGTTCATGTTTATGTTCAGGAATAATGGCATTAGTTTTAAATGTCCAAAATGCCATTGTAAAATTAGAGCCATGAATAAATTTAGCTTGAATTTTACTTTCTTCACCTTCGTTTCTATTTAGATCCATATCATAAGAGATCATTTCACTAGATAAATATAAGCTCATAGTTTTTTCCTTTTTATTAACCAAGTGACTAGATAATTAACGTTTTGACTGTTGTGATGTAATTAATTACTTAATTTAATTTTGAATGAATAGAAAATCCCATAGGGACAGGGCCAAAATCATATAAAATATTTAAATGATATTTTTTAGCTGCACTAAGTGTGGTAATACAGCCATCTACTCGCCCTAAACCACATTGAAGTGCTGCTTCACTATTTGAATTAAAAAGAACTCTTTCAATATTATCGAGTTCTGTTATTTTTCTAAATAGATCTTGTGGTGCGGGATGAGAACCTAACTTTTTTATCTCCTTAATATTATTAAATCGGCTAGCAAATAGCATGTTATGGGTATCCATAACAAAACAATCTGTTAATTTGATAAAAGAGAGATTATTAAAAACAATATTGTGTAAAAAAGGATAAACAATACAACCTAATAGAATACTATTTTGGCTTACCTCCATTTCTTTTACTGCGGTTTCTAATGTAGGGTGAAGAATAATATTTCCTTGTTGATTATTTTTATTTAGCCAATAATAAGCGGCTTTCTCACAGTTTGTTCCTGCAGGACCCAATGTATGAATATTTATCATGGTCAGTCACCTTTATTTATTATATACGTCCCGTTATATTGATAAGTTCTGGTAAACGTTGTCCATGTTTGATTTTTTCTAGCATGTTATTTTCAATGCTATCTATCTTAATCGCTTCTTCTAGAACATTATCGACGAGTGAAAAAGGGATAATCACGGTGCCATTAGGGTCGGATATCACTAAATCACCACTACAGATTGTGGCATGCTCAATGGTGCATTGAGTGCCAGTCTCACTGACAAAATAAGCGCCTTGTGTATCTGTAGGAGTAAGATTGGTGGCAATGACTGGAATGGTTAGATTGGTGAGATCTTTCTTGTCTCGTACCGCACCCCCTAAAATAACTCCTTCAAAGCCTAATTTTTCAAAATAAGTACAACTCATGCCTCCTGCAAGTGCTGCTTCGGTTATTAGTTCATGTCCTCCGGCTATATAGAATAATCCTTTTGCATCTGTTATTTCAGGGACTAAAAAAGAACTAACGTGTTCCCACGTAGAAGGTTGTTTATTTAAAATAGATTTTTGTTTTCTAATTAATTTCCATTGCACAGTATAAGCTTGTCCAACAGAATAAAAGTTTTCTAGGTTAATACTTTTTAATTGACTATTTAATACAATGGTTTTTCCTAAACTATCGAGAATATCGACTAATGTAGGAGTACTAAGTTGCATTCTTTTTATTAATGCAATTTTATTGGCAGATATTTTTTGTAGCATGGTGAACTCCAATGTTTCACAGAGTTAAATGATTATTTTTTTATGGTTATTAATTAATAGATGTAAGTTGGTTTTTTTTCAAGCTATTTATTTCGTTAAATTTGATTTTTTATATAAGTTTATCTTATTTAAGATTTTTATTTTTAATGTTTTTTTGTAATAAATAAAACCAATGTTGATATATTTAATCTAAATATAGAAGGGTGTTATTAATAATGTTATTTATTATTTTTATTTTTCGAATATAAAAAGGGTGTTTTTTTTATGTGTGATTATTTTTAATTTATTTATATTTTATAATAGAATTTAATTATTAAATAAAAAAGGTCACTTAGTTAATAAGTGACCTTTTTTTAATAAGGATAAGCGTTAATCTTCTTTTTCTTGCTCTTTGGCTTCTTGGATTATCTCTTTATCTGTTTTCTCTGTCTTTTTTTTCAGCTTATGCCAAATGCGACTCTCTTGTCCTCGCCATAAACGTTGAATATTGTCATGATGACGGTAAAGTACTAAGCATGATAATAGTGCAACGGGATAAGTGAATTCGGGTTTAAACCACCAGACATAAAATGGGGCAAGCAATGCACTGATAATAGCACCCAGTGAGGAATAGCCACTGAGTAAAACAGTTAGTAGCCATGTTCCCGCAATCAGTCCGCTAAGATCCCAACCAATAGCAGCGATAGAGCCAAATGCAGTAGCAACCCCTTTTCCGCCTTTAAAGTGGAAAAAAACAGGGTAAATATGGCCTAGACAAGCCGCTATTGCGACAATACCGAGATAAAAGGGAGGCACATTTAGGTAATAGGCGAGCCAAACGGGGATCATCCCTTTTAGGACGTCACAGATAAGCACAGATGCCGCTGCAAGTTTACCACCAATACGTAGCACATTGGTGGCGCCAGGATTACCAGAGCCAAATTTTCTTGGATCAGGGAGTCTTGCCAGTCGGCAAATCAAAATCGCGCTGGAGATTGAGCCGCACAAATAGGCGAAGATGATCATTCCAAGTGCGTTAGCACTCATTTGTATTCTCCAATGTTGATGAACGTTCGTTAGACATGTATGGATAATACGCATATTTCATCGGAAGTGGTATCCGATGAGCAGAAAAAATAAGAGATGACGTGATGGATATCGTATTTATTGAACAATTATCAGTAATAACCACAATCGGTGTTTATGATTGGGAAAAAACCATTAAGCAAAAGTTAGTGTTCGATATCGAAATGGAGTGGGATAATAAACGCGCATCCCAAACCGATGATGTTGCTCACTGTTTAGATTATGCCAGTGTCAGTCACGCCATAATAGAGTATGTGGAAAAGCGACGTTTTGAATTAGTCGAGCGTGTTGCTGAAGAAGTGGCACAGCTACTGATAACTCAGTTTTCTGTACCACGAGTCAAAATAAAATTAGCTAAACCAGGGGCGATAGCACAAGCCGCCAACGTCGGGGTGATTATTGAGCGTTACGCTTAATATTGCCACACACAATAGTTAAAGTCGCGATTTCCATTCTATTATCGCGACTTCTCTTTGTTTAGTTAATGCTTCTCGTATGGCATTGCCTTTTAAACCACGACTGACAATTGATTTAACATCAACTTGATTGGCAATCTTAAAGGCTTGACGAAAAAATATTCCTTGGGGATAAGGCAAATTTTCTGCTCCTTGGCGTCCCCTTGCATCGGCCTCGCTAATTATAGCGAGTTGATCGATGCGTTCTGGTTTGCGCCAAGCATCAATCGCATCGAAAAGTCGAATTATTTTTGAGGGGCGCATTCTTTCTATGCGGTGGAGATGATCGTGATATTTGGCTGCCAGTTTGGCGAGATCACGTATCTGGTTAGGAATACGATAACGTTGGCACAGAGCCTCAACTAAAGGAACACCCGCAGGGCCATGTCCGTGATGGTGAGGCCAATTTTCTACCGGGGTAACACCTTTACCGAGATCATGACAAAGTGCGCTAAAACGTACCGCGATATCGTCAGTCAACCGGCTGGCCATGGCTAATACCATCATGGTATGGATACCCGTATCAATCTCAGGATGCCACTTTTTAGGGGCAGGAACGCCAAAGAGTGCATTAATTTCAGGGAAAAGTATTTTTAGAGCGCCACATTGATGTAAGATCTCAAAATAGACTTGTGGGGCTTGGCTGTGAAGTGCTTTTTCCGTTTCTTTCCACACTCGTTCAGCCGTGAGGGCATTTAATTCACCGCTGTTTGTCATCTCTTGCATCAATGACATCGTCTCCGGCGCTATTGTAAAACCTAAAGGGGCAAAACGAGCCGCAAAACGAGCGACACGTAGTACCCTTAATGGATCTTCACTAAATGCATCAGAAACATGGCGCAGTAATTTGGCATGAATATCATCAATGCCATGATAGGGATCGATATATTCACCTTTAGCAGAGTAAGCAATGGCGTTAATGGTTAAATCACGCCGTTGCAAATCATCTTCTAAGGTCACATCAGGGGCTGCATAGCAGGTAAATCCCGTGTAACCTGAGCCTGATTTTCGTTCGGTACGCGCTAAAGCGTACTCCTCGTGAGTATCAGGGTGAAGAAAAACCGGAAAATCTTTACCCACTTGTTGGTAGCCTTGTTGTAATAGTGTCTCTGGCGTTGCGCCAACCACTACCCAATCTCTGTCTTTTACCGGTAAATTTAATAGTTGGTCGCGCACAGCACCACCAACAAGATAGATTTTCACGGGATCTTGATCCTTAATTGCCTGTGATTAATTCATCCAACGGTCATTACGCTTACGGCGACGAGGAATAATATGTGGCAATATTAAACCCAAAATAAGACCAGCACCGGCAACACCACCACCATACATAAACCACTGTAAGATGATATCACGCTGCCTATCATCTAATTGTTGATTAGCAAAATCGAGTTTTTTCTCAGCAACCGCTAATTTTGTTCTCATCTGCTCATTTTCTTTTTTCAAACCATTGATAATTTCATCGCTGTTTGACACTTTATTTTGCATGTCAATTGTGCGCTGGTTCCAGCTTTGGTCGATATTCGCTAATTTATCGCGTAGGGTTTGGATCTCTTTTTCCATAGCCGGAATGCGAGTGCGCATACTCGGTTGTGTACTTAATTGATTTTCTGGTAACCAAACTGTCCGATCTTTATCGTCTTTGATTTGCACATAACCTGTAGCGGCATTACGAGAAAGTACCGTAACTGTTGCCCCTGAACTTAATGAGCCAACAATACGGTATTGATTACCAGGGCCACTGTGAACATAGGTGGATAATTCATCGGAAACATAACGAGTTTCTGCGTGTGAGCTCAGAGAAACGCCTAAGCCAAGTAAGGAAAGAAAAAGTAAAGGTAATTTTCGCATTATGTTTTCAACTTTTTTATCTATACAAGAGAATATTTTTACTGATACTAAAGAGTAAAGTTTGCGTAAGCAAATAGTAAACCAGAATGAGAACAGTCTTAACTGATAGAATATAAGGGTAATCTGCCTTTTATTCATTATTGTGAATAGACTACCATTTGCGAAATAACAATGCGTTAAATATTTTACTAATCGATTGATTTACTTAAGGGAAATAGAATGAGCCAATTAGAAACCGAACTCAAACTTAGTGCGATACCTGCCGCTATTCCTCAGATTATTCAGCGCATTCTGACTTTGCCATACCAGCATACACCACCGCATAAATTGACTAATCTTTACTTTGAAACCTCCGATAATCAGATGCGTAATTGGGACATGGGGCTACGTATCCGTGGCATTGACTCTCATTATGAAATGACAATTAAAACAGCGGGTAAAGTGGTTGCGGGGTTACATCAACGCCCAGAATATAATGTGACATTAAATGAGCCAACCCTCGATTTAACCCGTTTCCCAGCAGAAATTTGGCCGGATAAGACCGATTTAACGGCATTACAAGCACAATTAAAGGTTCTTTTTCATACCGATTTTCATCGTGAAATTTGGCTGGTGGATTATTTAGAGAGTCAAATTGAAGTGGTGCTAGATAAAGGCACTATTCGTACAGCGCAATATGAATTACCTATTGAAGAGTTTGAACTGGAGCTAAAAAAAGGCCAAGTGGCGGATGTGATTGCTTTGGCGACTTTTTTAGGTGAACAAGGGGGATTACGACTTGCTTCACGCAGTAAAGCTGCCCGTGGTTATTATCTTGCTAAAGATAAGCCCGCATTATCGTTAAGTGTGGTCAATCTTGCACCTAATGACACAATAGCGGAACAACTGACTAAGTGGTTAGCGGCTATTCAAGCGTTAGAAGAAGCTATTTTTGCTAATCCGACGCCACCAACACTCACTATGCCCGCTATGTTAGCACTGTTTTCTGATTGGTGTAAAAAGCAGCCTCAGTTACCTGAATCAATGCAGCAAGCACTCGATAATCTTTCGTTGTTATCCTTTACCCGCGCAACGGATTATTATCATGTGTTATGGCTGAATTTTAAATTATCTGCAATGGCGTGGTTGATGGCTATCGCTTAATTTTCTGACAATTGAGAGTTTATTATGTCTGCTAACAGTGTGTTTCAACAATTATGGGATAAAGCACAATGCACGTTTTCTACAAAGCTCAACGAGCTTGCCCCTTTTAGTGAGCGAGAGCAGCAATTTTTTGCCTTTAGCCCCTTTGCAACCGAGCATTTACGTGTCAATCCTCACTGGTTAACGGAAATCAGACAAACACCACCTGTTAGTGATGAGTGGCAAAATTACTCATCTCAATTAAAGCAACAACTCACTCATGTTGATAATGAAGATGACTTGATGGCCATTTTACGACAGTTCCGTCATCAACAATTAGTGCGTATTGCCTGGTCACAATTTTTCCAACTCTGTGATACACCCTGTACACTCAAGCAATTGAGTGTACTCGCGGAAACCTTGATTAGTGTCGCCAAAGATAAGCTATATCAGCAATGTTGCCAACAGTGGGGAACGCCTTGTGATAGAGAGGGAAAACCTCAGCCATTACTTATTTTGGGAATGGGCAAGTTAGGTGGACTTGAACTGAATTTCTCTTCTGATATCGATCTTATTTTTGCCTATCCTGAAAATGGTGTGACTCAAGGTGGGCGACGTGAATTAGATAATGCTCAGTTTTTTACCCGATTAGGGCAAAAACTGATTAAAGTGTTAGATCAACATACAATGGATGGTTTTGTTTATCGTGTAGATATGCGTTTACGTCCTTTTGGCGAAAGTGGCCCTTTAGTGATGAGCTTTGCCGCGCTTGAAGATTATTATCAAGAGCAAGGGCGTGATTGGGAGCGCTATGCGATGGTAAAAGCGCGTGTTTTGGGGGCAGAAAAAAAAGAGTATTGCCAAATCTTACGCCAAATGTTGCGCCCTTTCGTTTATCGTCGCTATATCGATTTTAGTGTGATCCAATCTCTTCGTAATATGAAATCGATGATAAGTCGTGAAGTACGTCGTCGAGGGATGATTGATAATATAAAGCTTGGAGCGGGGGGGATCCGGGAAATTGAATTTATTACTCAGGTTTTTCAATTAATTCGAGGCGGTAGAGAGCCTGAGCTACAAAGTCATTCACTATTAACAGTGTTTAATGTCATTGCTAAATTGGAATTACTCTCTGCACAAGAAACATCACAGTTAGCAGATAGCTATCTTTTCTTACGTCGATTAGAAAATCTTCTTCAATCTATTGCGGATCAACAAACACAAACGTTACCTGACAATCTTGAAGATAAGGCACGACTGGCGTTTGCGATGGGATTTGACGATTGGCAAATGCTCTATCAACAAATTAACCAAAAAATGCAGGCTGTTTCCGTTATTTTTACGCAATTAATTGGCGAAGATGATGAAAATGAAGATGAAGAAGATGTCAGCGAATTTAAGCGATTATGGTTATTAGGGCGTTTACCTGATAGCGCAACGCTTTTTCATCAAGGGCTAACGGCAGAAGATAGGCAAGCTATTTGTCAAACACTGCAACTGTTTCGCCAAGATATCAGTAAACGTACTATAGGGCCTAGAGGGCGTGATGTGCTTGATGCGCTAATGCCTAAGTTATTGGCTAAAGTGTGCCTTCAACCACAAGCGTTGGTGATCTTACAGCGTATCACCCCGTTGTTATTGGGCATTGTAAGTCGAACCACTTATCTAGAGTTAATGCAAGAGTCTGATGAGGTATTAACCCACGTAGTGCGCTTATGTGCTGCATCACCGATGATTGCTGAACAATTAACACGACATCCATTATTATTGGATGAATTACTCGATCCTCATTCCCTCTATCAACCATTACCATTAAATGCCTATCAGGACGAATTACGTCAATATTTATTGCGTGTGCCAGAAGAAGATGAAGAGCAACGTTTAGAAGCATTACGCCAATTTAAACAAGCCCAGCTATTGCGTATTGCCGCAGAGGATATTACAGGGGTATTACCGGTGATGAAAGTCAGCGATCACCTAACCTATTTAGCGGAAGCCATTATCCATGCCGTTGTTCACCAAGCATGGTCCTATATGGTGAAACGCTATGGGGAACCTGCGCATTTAGCGCAACGAGACGGTTTAGGTTTTGCGGTCGTTGGGTATGGCAAATTAGGGGGCTGGGAATTAGGGTATAGCTCTGATTTAGATTTGGTTTTTTTATTAGATTGCCCAATGAATATTCTGACAACGGGGGCCAAACAGATTGATGCTCGCCAATTCTATTTACGTTTAGCGCAGCGTATTATTCATCTATTTAGCACCAGAACCTCTTCCGGCGTGTTATATGAAGTAGATGCACGCTTACGTCCTTCTGGTGAATCAGGTATGTTGGTAAGCACTATTCAAGCTTTTGATGAGTACCAGAAAAATGAAGCTTGGACTTGGGAGCATCAAGCATTAATTCGTGCAAGAATGATTTATGGTGATGACCAATTACAGCAGATGTTTGCACGTACTCGCCATGAAACATTATGTTTAGCACGTAACGCAACTGTACTGCAGCAGGAAGTGCGTGAGATGCGCCAAAAAATGGTACAGCATTTGGCACCCACTCAAAGTAATACATTTGATTTAAAAGCCTCATCAGGGGGGATCACTGATATTGAGTTTATCGCACAATATTTGGTATTGCGCTTTTCACATCAATATCCGGCTTTGACCCGTTGGTCTGATAATGTGCGAATTTTGGAATTAATGGCAAAATACCAAGTGATGAGTGAACAAGAGGCTCAGTTATTAACTCAAGCTTATGTCACCTTACGTAATGAGCTTCATCATCTTGCATTACAAACATTACCTGCGGTTGTTGATGAACATTGTTTTATCACAGAACGGCAATGGGTATTGAGTAGTAAACAAAAATGGTTAGATGAATAAACGCTCTTTTTTGTTCACACTATTCTGATGAGTTTCGCTTTTTGCGTAACAAGTTATGGTATTATTTCGGCTTATTTTTGAAAATAATGTGGAGTATGGGATGAAAGTAACGCTGCCGGATTTTAATAAAGCCAATGTGCTGGTTGTCGGTGACGTCATGTTAGACCGTTATTGGTATGGTCCTACAAGTCGGATCTCACCAGAAGCACCAGTGCCTGTGGTAAAAGTAGATACCATAGAAGAGCGTCCGGGTGGTGCAGCTAACGTTGCAATGAATATTGCTTCTTTAGGGGCTAATTCTCGTTTAGTGGGGTTAACCGGCATCGATGAAGCGGCAAAAGCATTAAGCAATACATTAAGTCAGGTTAATGTGCGTTGTGATTTCGTCTCTATTGCGACACATCCAACTATTACTAAATTACGTGTCCTATCACGTAACCAACAACTTATCCGCCTTGATTTTGAAGAGGGATTTAGCAATGTCTCTCCAGAGCCAATTTATGAGCGTATTCAACAAGCATTACCCTCAATGGGTGCCTTAATTTTATCGGATTATGCTAAAGGTGCACTTTCTCACGTACAGCAAATGATCCAATTAGCTAAAAAAGCAGGTGTGCCGGTACTAATCGATCCTAAAGGCAGTGATTTTGAACGCTACCGTGGTGCCACACTCTTAACACCGAATATGTCAGAATTTGAGCAAGTGGTGGGCGTTTGTCATACAGATGATGAGCTAGTAGAAAAGGGCACTCAACTAGTAAAAGATTTAGCACTTGATGCACTATTGATCACTCGTTCAGAGCGGGGCATGAGTTTATTACAAGCCAATGAAGCGCCATTGCATTTACCCACTCAAGCACAAGAAGTTTATGATGTGACAGGGGCGGGAGATACGGTTATCGGCGTGCTTGCTACTGCGTTAGCTGCAGGCAAACCATTAGCGGAAGCGTGCTTTCTTGCCAACGCTGCGGCTGGTGTGGTTGTGGGGAAACTGGGAACGTCAACGGTTTCTCCTATTGAGCTTGAAAATGCTATTCGCGGGCGTGCTGATAACGGCTTTGGTATTATGGAAGAGTCACAACTCAAACAAGCGGTTGCTTTAGCGCGTCAACGTGGTGAGCGCATAGTGATGACAAATGGTTGTTTTGATATTCTTCATGCCGGGCATGTTAGTTATTTAGCTAATGCACGTAAATTGGGTGATCGCCTGATTGTTGCGGTAAATAGTGATGCATCAACTAAACGATTAAAAGGTGAGAGTCGCCCAGTAAACCCATTAGAGCAACGAATGACCGTATTAGGCGCGTTAGGGGCGGTTGATTGGGTTGTCGCGTTTGAAGAAGATACCCCACAGCGTTTAATTGCATCAGTATTGCCTGATATTTTAGTAAAAGGTGGCGATTATAAACCCGAAGACATTGCTGGCAGTAAAGAGGTGTGGGCTGCGGGTGGTGAAGTGAAAGTACTTAATTTTGAAGATGGTATTTCCACAACTAATATTATTAATGCCATTAAAAAGAAATAATTAAGCTGTTTATTATAATTGAAAGGGCACTCTAATGAGTGCTTTTTTAATACCTTAAAATAGGACTAATTAGTCTATTAATTAAGCTATTAAATCATTTTTCATAATTAATTTTATGCGTTATTGCTGATGAGTTTCTGCTTTGTTACTTATCTTTGCACTAATTTTAAAGAGAGCGAAGATAGCGGGATATCACTTTGCGGTTTATTATAATTGGAATAGTGATACCTAGGGTGCTAATTTTCTGTTTTTAATAAACTACCCTGTATCTTTTGCAGTGATACAGGGAGTAATAGATCATATTGTGATAGCTTATGCTTTATCGTCAGTTTTTGCTTCTACAATAGTTTCAGTTATTTCAACTTGGGCTACTTCAGTTTGTTGTCCTGCTTCCAACTCATTTAAACGTTGCTCTAAACGAGCCAATTTTTCGCGAGTACGTAACAGCACTTGTGTTTGCACATCAAATTCTTCGCGATTAACCAAATCTAATTTGTTTAATTGAGATTGAAGTATTGCACGGATTTTCTTATCAATATCATCACCTAAATCTTTGATACCTTGTGGTAGTACATTTTGGATTTGGCGAGCGACTTGTTCAATTTTTTTTGGGTCCAGCATGGATAGTCCTCACAATAAAATAGAAAGCTATGCTAAGTGTAATATGAGGGCTGTGGGAATAAAACCTGATATCGATATTATTGTTATATTTTTATGATAAATCGTTAAATTATTTGCCTATCAATAACAGATTAGTGTGATTTGACAAGGGTTATTGTGGATTGGGATTGCCTCTTATTATTTTAAAGCGTATAGTTTCTCTGTTTATCTCAGGGCGGGGTGAAAGTCCCCACCGGCGGTAGATACCTGAATAATCAGGTAAAGCCCGCGAGCGCTTTGTATTACCAATGTGATGCAAAGGTCAGCAGATCCAGTGTAATTCTGGAGCCGACAGTTAAAGTCTGGATGGGAGAGAATAAAATAGCATCAGTGGGATCCTTGTATCCATTCCTGTTGTTTCTGCTTGTCTATTTATACAGCAGAGATCCACTCCTAAGACTGCCCTGGTTCTGGTAACTTTCATTAATTATTGAGGTTTTTTTACCATGAATCAGACGCTACTTTCCGAATTTGGCTCTCCATTAGAGCGTGTTGAGCGTGCGCTTGAAGCCCTTCGTGCCGGTAAAGGTGTGATGGTGCTTGATGATGAGAACCGTGAAAATGAAGGCGATATGGTATTTGTCGCAGAAACCATGACCACAGAACAAATGGCGATGTCTATTCGTCATGGCAGTGGTATTGTGTGTGTCTGTATTACCGAAGAGCGCCGTCAACAACTCGATTTACCTATGATGGTAGAAAATAACACCAGTCATTTTCATACCGCATTTACGGTAACTATTGAAGCGGCCCAAGGGGTGACTACGGGAGTTTCAGCAGCAGACCGTTTAACGACAGTACGTGCAGCTGCTGCTGATAATGCAAAACCAAGTGATTTAAATCGTCCAGGTCACGTATTCCCATTACGAGCGCAACCTGGTGGTGTATTAACACGTGGTGGACATACTGAAGCTTCTATTGATTTAGCAACGTTAGCGGGTTTTAAACCTGTTGCCGTGTTATGTGAATTAACCAATGACGATGGCACCATGGCCAGAGCGCCAGAAGTTGTCACTTTTGCTAAACAGCATGATATGCCAGTGTTAACGATTGAAGATTTAGTGGCTTATCGTCTTCGCGAGGAGAAGAAAGCGGGCTGAAATTAACAAGTTAAAACGACACTGAAAACACACACACTTATTCAAGCCACTTAAGTTTCCCTAAGTGGCTTTTTCATATTTTTTGAATAACTATTTCACACTTCTTTGACTATATTTCAAGTAAGAAGGCAGTATGCTAAATGCCATAGATAGCAAGATGATAAGAGGTGATTATGGACAGAAAATTGATGCCAGCGCTATTTGTTGGACATGGCAGTCCAATGAATGTATTGGAAGATAATAAATATACTCGCCTCTGGACGACGTTAGGAGAGACACTGCCTAAGCCTAAAGCAATATTAGTCATCTCAGCGCATTGGTATACGCAAGGGACTTATATTACAGCGATGACTCATCCTAAAACTATCCATGATTTTTATGGATTTCCACCAGAGTTATACCAAATAGAATATCCTGCAAAAGGCTCCATTGGTCTCGTTGCATTAATTGAAGATCTGATTGATCCGATGAAATTAAAACTGGATATGGAGCAATGGGGATTCGATCACGGTAGTTGGGGAATATTAGAGAAGATGTACCCTAATGCTAATATTCCTGTTGTTCAGTTAAGTATTGATGCTAACCAATCGCCACAGTGGCACTATCAGTTTGGAAAAAAACTGGTTGAACTACGTAGAGAAGGTGTATTAGTGATTGGCAGTGGTAATATCGTTCATAATTTAAGAATGATGGATTGGCAAAATGACCAAGCAGAGCCTTACTCTTGGGCATTATCTTTTAGTGAAACAGTAGAGCGCTGTTTACAAAGTGATAAAGTGCCTGAAGCGCTTTTTACCATTTTATCAACGCAAGAAGGGCAACTCGCACACCCAACAGCAGAACATTTTTTACCTGCATTATATCTACTCGGTTTAAAACAGCCGGATGAAAAAGTAACTTTATTAAATAATGATATTATTAATAAATCACTTAGCATGATGACCTTTCAAATTGGGTAAAATATTCAATAAAACTAATTGATAGAATGTTAAGGCTAAATTTATTTTTTAGGTGTGCCATAAAGCCCCGCCCTTTAGCTCAGGGCGGGGAGGGGGTCAATGCTAGACAATAAGTTTTGCTATCACAGCAATTGCGTTATTAATCTAAAATAATATGTGGATAGAAACGAGACAGATCTTGCGTGATAAGCTCTTTATCTTCTCGAATACAAATACCAGCAGATTGGTCGTTAACTAGCCAGCTACCAATTAATGTATAGCTATCACCAAATTTTGGCAGTGGATGGAAGTCCTGAACAATAAAGCCTTCTTCACCGTAAGGGCCATCAGCAACAGCGATATCTTTACCATTTTCAACGATACGAATATTCGCCCCTTCTCGTGAAAAGAGCGGTTTGATGACATAGCGTGATAATGAATCTGGCGCTTTACCGTCATAAAAATAAGCCGGTAATAAATTAGGATGATTAGGGAACATTTCCCACAGCATTGGCAGTAACGCTTTGTTGGAAATAATACTTTTCCAAGCTGGCTCTAACCAACGGATCCCTGCATCAGCAAGTTTGGTCGAGAAATCTTCACGGAACATAAACTCCCAAGGATAGAGTTTAAACATATTGCTGATGATCTGGTCTTGTAGATCGGTCAGCTCACCCCGTTCACCTAAACCAATATCTTCAATAAAAACGAAATCGGTAGTGACTTCGGCTTCTTCTGCACAATCTTGTAAATATTGTACGGTACCGCGATCTTCTTGCGTATCTTGGCAACATGACATGTGCAGATAACGCATACCATATTGATCACGCAATTGAGCGAATCTGTCGATCAATTTTTCTTGGATACTATTAAATTGATCGGCATTTTGTGGCAAACGACCCGCATTGATTTGATCTTCAAGCCAGATCCACTGGAAAAAAGCAGACTCATACAATGAAGTTGGTGTGTCGGCATTATTTTCGAGTAATTTTGCCGGCCCCTTACCGTCATAAGCTAAATCAAGACGTGAATAAAGCGATGGTTGCGAGGTTTTCCATGACTCACGGACAAAATCCCAGCAATGGCGAGGAATTTGAAAACGAGTCAATAGCTCTTCACTATTAGCCACTTTATCAGCGACTTGTAAGCACATCTGATGAAGCTCTTCCGTGGTTTCTTCTAATGTTTCCACTTCTTCCATTGAAAATTGATAATAAGCATCTTCACACCAGTAAGGCTCGCCATACATGGTATGGAAGTTAAAACCATATTCAGTCGCTTTTTCGCGCCAATCAGGACGTTCAATAATTTGTTCGCGTTTCATGGTTTAATTAACCACCTGCACGATATGAAGAGGAGCCTGTTGAGCTACGGTTGTTATTCGTCGCGCTTGCACGTTGAGCTGCCGCTTGTCGTGAAACGGTATTACCAAAGCCACCACGCGTAATGGTTGATGTTGTAGATGGTTTTGGTGTCATGGCTGTTTTAGGGACGTTCATTTGACGACCACCGACAGCAGGACCATAGTTACGACCCGTTGCATCAACAAACTTACCATTAGCTGGGCTGCTTGGATTACGCGAGCTAAATAAAGGCTGTGCTGGTGCGCCACCCCCCATTAAACGCCCCATCATATAACCTGCCATCAGTGGCATAAAGAAGCTACCACCAGAGTTAGCTTGTGCCATTTGTGAACTATCAGGGTTGAGGTTATTGGCGTTTTCGGTGTTAACGGGGTTACCATCAATTGAGGCAGTTTGTGTACATTGCGCATCACCAAATTCAGCAACACAATCTTCCATTGTTGCGTATTTAGGTGCAGTACGTTGCGCTTCTTGTAATGCCGTGCGGTAAGAATCTTCACATTGTGCTGCTTGTGATGGATTCGCTTGCGCACATTCTTGTGCATTCATATACAGTGAAACCGTCTCATCACTCTCTTCACACCCTGAAAGGGCGAATACCGCGGTGATGGCGATGGCAACAGGCGCCAGACGATAAGGGCGAAATGCTTTACGAAAAGCATCGCGATTAATCGATTTGGTACGTTTCATTGTCATATTGGTAAGATCCATAAAAAGTAAAACGTTCAAAATAAAAGCTAGGATAGGTTAAATAGGTTAGAAAATAAATAAGAAACACCTAATCATCAGCGATTAGCAGAAATTTGTGATCTTCATAGGGATAATGGCAATGAAATCAGCTAAATCCTCTATTTATTAAACAAATAATGATTGGGTTATTTATAAACTTAAGTAATAGGCATTAGGTGAATTTATTTTTAATCTATTTATAACCAAAAATGTTTTTTCTCGCTAGTGTATAAAAAAAACCGCTTACTCGTATATCACTGTAAGCGGTTTTGATGGTTAACGGTGTCTATTAACGATTAATTTGTCGTATTCAGTACGGGACTTGTTAATGGACGAATAATGTTGTCAGGGGAAGTGGAAATCTCTTCACCCAACGCATTATTTAACTGAATTAAGTCATTTTCGTTTAAGGTACCACGTGCATATTGGATATTTAATTGGTTAATCAAATAGTCGTAACGTGCACTTGATAATTTTTGTTTAGCATCATAAAGCGTTGTGGTCGCATTTAAGACATCAACAATAGTACGAGTACCCACTTGGTAGCCAGCTTCAGTTGCATCTAAAGAGCTTTGCGCGGATACAACCACTTGTTGATAGGCCTTAATGCTACTGATGGAGGCTGAAATATTGTTATAAGAAGAACGTGCAATTTGTACGATAGAACGGTATACCGATTCTAACTGCTCACTGGCACTGGTAAAGCCATATTGAGCTTGTTCTACTTGTGAGCTCGTTCTGCCACCTGTATATAATGGAATGCTTAAAGAGAGTCCGATGCTGCTTTGACCATTATAGCTATTACGGCTGTTAGCAGGTGTTTCTGGTGGTAAAGCACTACCGTGATTATGACTGTTTGAGACACCCGTTGAAGCATTTAAATTTACGGTTGGCAAATGGCCTGATTGCGCTAAACGAATATTTTCACGGGCTAAATCTTGACCTAAACGAGCACTGAGTAAACTTAAGTTACGCTCTTCTGCGTCTTTTAACAGTTTATCAATGGCGTCTGGTGGAGTGGTGGAAAAACGTGCGATATTAAGTGAAGCCAGATTAATATAATACACACCGCTGACTTGGCGCAGTTTTTCTAATGCGTTATCCAGTTCATTACGTCCAGCCACTTCTTGTGCCAACACGCTGTCGTAGTTTGCACGCGCATTTTGTACGTCAGTAATCGCAACAAGTCCTACATTAAAACGCTGCGTAGTTTGATCTAATTGGCGATACACCTGCTCTTTTTGTGCTTCAATAAATGATAAGGAGTCAATGGCACGCAGAACATTAAAATAAGCTGTTGCGGTATCTAAAATAAGCTGTTGTTGGCTTGTTTGATAGGTAACATCACTCATACCCGCCGTTTTTTCTTGCATGGTCAATTGACGCCATAAAGACATATCAAAAATAGTCTGGGTCAGCGTTAAATTCGCACCAAGAGAGTTAGACTCGGTATTTTTAGCATCACGATAGCCACTTTTATAATCAATAGAAGCGCCTAATCCTAATTGTGGTAATAATGGGCTACGTGCCTCATTGATTTTCTCAAAAGCTTGATTGCGTTCAGCTAATGACTTACGTAATTCTGGGTTACTGTCCTTTGCTTTTTGATAAACTTGTAGCAGATCCTCAGCCTGACTTGCAGTGCTGAATCCTGCCAAACTCATCGTGACTAAAAGAGAGAGCAGTTTTTTCATTTTAATTCCTTGTTGCAACAGTTTCGCTGAGTTGCCTCTGTTAATCTTGTATAGAAACAATTCTAGCAGATTGTTTCCCTAAGTAGGGGTAGCCATTTGTGCCATATCCTTTTATTTTAGGTTAACTTTACAGGATTTGCGGGCAAATATCTTTAAATCTGTATTAAACGTATGCAATAAAAAAAGACTTAAGTATAACCAGAGGAATATTGTATGAACAAAAAGGAAAATACACCATTTTTATATACACGTAATGATGTTGAGCTAATAAGTAAAAAAACACGCTATAAAGGCTTTTTCCGTATGAACGAGTATCGTTTCAAACACCGTTTATTTAAGGGAGGATGGAGTGCAGAAGTTAAGCGAGAAGTGTTCGAACGTGGTCATGCGGGGGTTTTATTGGCTTATGATCCTAAACGAGACGAAGTTGTATTAATCGAACAAATTCGTATTCCAGCTTATGAAACAAGTCAAACACCTTGGTTATTAGAAGTGATTGCCGGCATGGTGGAAGAAGGAGAAAGCCCTGAAGAGGTGGTAAGACGGGAAGCCACAGAAGAAGCTGGGATCACAATAGGTCGTTGTAAGCCCATTGTAAGTTACCTTTCAAGCCCCGGAGGAACCAGTGAGCGGATGTATGTCTATGTAGGGGAAGTGGATGCCACAACAGCAACAGGCATACATGGGCTAGCTTGTGAAAATGAAGATATTCGTGTTCATGTCGTCAGCCGAGAGCAGGCTTATCAATGGGTTGAAGAAGGGATAATTGATAATGCTGCTTCTGTCATCGCACTTCAGTGGTTACAGCTTCATCATGTCACCTTAAGAAAAGATTGGTTGTGATAATTGCCAAAAGAAACTTTATTCGTCACTATGAAAAGATATGATAAATGACGTAATTATCTTTAAAGTATATGAATATACAATCGATTAAGCTTGAACATAAGAGATAAAAAATGTGACTGGTAGCGAGAATATTTCTCAATAATCTTTTGAAATGTGTATTGGGTGGCAGATCTTTAATACAAAATTACGTTAAAATAACGGCTAGTAAGAGAGAAACAAGGAAACCTTTTGGAAAGCCAGCTTGAATTGTCGGTGGATCAACAACACACCGTTAGAATATTACAAATCACAGATACCCACCTTTTTGCTAATGTGGATGATACCTTGTTGGGAATTAATACCTATCGTAGCTATCATGCGGTATTGGACGCGATTAAACAGCAAGGGTTATCGATTGATTTGATTGTTGCTACTGGGGATTTAGTTCAAGATCAATCCTTTGCAGCTTATCAGCATTTTGCTGATGGGATTGCAAGATTACCTTCACCTTGTGTGTGGTTACCCGGTAATCATGATTATCAACCAGCAATGATTGATGCTTTAAATCAGGCAGGCATTCTGTCGGCAAAACAAGTGTTAATTGGTGAACATTGGCAATTGTTATTATTAGATAGTCAAATTCAAGGTGTTCCCCATGGCGAGTTATCTGACTGTCAGTTAGATTGGCTAACTCGCTGTCTAGAAAGCCACAAAGAAAGAGATACTGTGATCTTATTGCATCATCATCCGATGCCTTCTGGCTGTACTTGGTTAGATCAACATAGTTTAAGAAACTCTCACCAGTTAGCTGAGCGTGTTAAAGATCACTCTCAAATAAAAATGATGCTATGTGGTCATATTCATCAAGAAATGGATGAAATGTGGAATGGTATTCGCTTATTAGCAACACCCTCTACCTGTATTCAGTTTCGCCCGCATTGTACTAATTTTTCTTTAGATACCGTTTCGCCAGGTTGGCGCTATTTGGAGTTATCATTATCTGCACAGGGTAAGAGGAATATTGATACTCAAGTACATCGTCTAGCGGGTAAAGATTTTTGTCCAGATCTTGACGCGGATGGCTATTAAGTCATGTCTCGTATCCTCTATTTACATGGTTTTAATAGCTCGCCTCAATCAGCCAAGGCGCAAGGGTTTAAACAATGGTTATCAGTCACTCATCCTGATATTGAGCTACTTGTACCCCAATTACCCCCTTATCCTCAGCAAGCCGCTCAATTAATTGAAAAATTAGTAAAAGATAATGCCAATGATAAGTTAGGATTAATTGGCTCGTCGCTGGGGGGCTATCTTGCTATTTGGTTATCACAACGTTTTCATTTACCTGCAGTGGTGGTGAATCCTGCGGTTCTCCCGTTTGATTTGCTACAGGATTTTTTAGGCGATAATGAAAATCCTTATACTCATCAAAAGTATAGATTAGCACCTCACCATATGGATGAGTTACTTGCCTTACGTATTCCTACGATAACTTCCCCCGATCTTATTTGGTTGCTTCAACAAACTGGAGATGAAATACTTGATTATCGTCAAGCGGTTTCATATCTTGGCGCTTGTAAGCAAACAGTAGAGCAGGGAGGAAACCATGCTTTTGTTAATTTTGAACGTTTTTTCCCGGAAATTGTTCAGTTTTTGAAAATAACATCGTTTTCGACTCATTAACCTGCAATACTGGGGTTGATGTCTCAATTCAAAAATGAATATCATATTACCGCTAACACCTGTTATTATAAACAGTATTCTCAAACAGTGAACCGCAGATTAAAACAATGACTCAATCAAGTTATAATGCAAAGGATATTGAGGTTCTTAATGGTCTAGAGCCTGTACGTCGGCGTCCTGGTATGTATACCGATACCACTAGACCGAACCATTTGGCACAGGAAGTGATAGATAATAGCGTGGACGAGGCGCTTGCGGGGCATGCAACCAAGGTCGAAGTTATCTTATATGCAGACCAATCTATTGAGGTTATCGACAATGGGCGAGGAATGCCGGTTGATATCCATCCAGAACTGAAAGTCTCTGCTATTGAGCTGATCCTTGCCCATCTTCATGCCGGAGGAAAATTCTCCAATAAAAACTACCAATACTCTGGTGGCTTGCATGGTGTCGGGATCTCAGTGGTTAATGCGTTATCAAAGCGTATTGAAGTCACCGTGCGCCGAGAAGGCAAAATATATCAAATTGCTTTTGAGAACGGTGATAAAGTTGAAGAGCTACATCAAATAGGTACGTGTGCTAAACGAGATACAGGAACCAGTGTTCATTTCTGGCCGGATAGCACTTACTTTGATATTCCTCGTTTCTCATCAAAAAGCTTATCTCATGTATTAAAAGCCAAAGCGGTGTTGTGCCCAGGCGTCAATGTCTCTTTTACCGATAAAGTCAATAATACCCAAGAAACGTGGTGTTACGCTGATGGTTTAACAGACTATTTAAGTGAAGCTGTCGCTGAATTTGTTCGCTTGCCTGAAGAGCCATTTACAGGGAAATTTGAAGGTGATAACGAAGCCGTTGAATGGTCAATGCTTTGGTTGCCGGAAGGAGGCGATTTACTCACAGAAAGTTATGTGAACCTCATTCCAACCGTACAAGGTGGTACACACGTTAATGGTTTGCGCCAAGGTGTATTAGATGCCATGCGCGAGTTTTGTGAATTCCATAATTTATTGCCAAGAGGCATTAAATTAACCGCAGATGATACATGGGAGCGTTGTGCTTATGTGTTATCAGTAAAAATGCAAGATCCTCAATTTGCAGGACAAACCAAAGAGCGTCTATCGTCACGTCAAACCAGTGCCTTTGTTGCTAGTGCAGTAAAAAATGCATTTAGTTTATGGTTAAACCAAAACGTTCAAGTCGGTGAATTACTCGCTGAAATGGCTATTAGTAGTGCGCAACGACGTATGCGTGCGGCTAAAAAAGTGGTGAGAAAAAAACTGACTTCGGGGCCTGCATTGCCGGGTAAATTAGCAGATTGTACTTCGCAAGATTTACGTTATACCGAACTCTTCTTAGTTGAAGGGGACTCTGCGGGGGGCTCTGCTAAACAAGCTCGCGATCGTGAATATCAAGCGATTATGCCTCTACGTGGTAAAATTCTTAATACTTGGGAAGTCTCTTCTGATGAAGTATTAGCGTCACAAGAAGTGCATGATATTTCTGTGGCGATCGGGATGGATCCTGATAGTGATGATTTAAGCCAATTACGTTACGGAAAAATTTGTATCCTTGCGGATGCGGACTCCGATGGTTTACATATCGCCACTTTGCTTTGTGCTTTATTTGTTCGTCATTTCCCGGCATTAGTAAAGCAAGGTCATGTCTATATGGCTATGCCACCTCTTTATCGTATCGACTTAGGTAAAGAAGTGAGTTATGCCCTTGATGAAGCAGAAAAGAACGCTATTTTGCAACGCCTTAGCCGTAAAAAAGGTAAGCCAAATGTGCAACGCTTTAAAGGCTTAGGTGAGATGAATCCACTGCAATTACGTGAGACAACGCTTGATCCTAATACACGTCGTTTAGTGCAATTGGTGATTGATGATGAAAATTATCAAGAAACGTTGGGCATGATGGATATGTTACTTGCCAAAAAACGTTCTGAAGATCGCCGTAACTGGTTGCAAGAAAAAGGCGACGAAGTTGACATCGAAGTGTAATGGAACTCACCAAGCGTCTGAGGAAAATATTGAATGAGTGAACTGACTCATGATGGTGTAGAGCGCCAACCGCTCCACTTATTTACGGAAAATGCCTATCTCAATTACTCAATGTACGTGATTATGGATCGTGCATTGCCTTTTATTGGCGATGGGTTAAAGCCAGTACAGCGTCGTATCGTCTATGCGATGTCTGAATTAGGTTTAAACAGCAGTGCTAAATTTAAAAAATCAGCACGAACAGTGGGGGATGTATTAGGTAAATATCATCCCCACGGTGATAGCGCCTGTTATGAAGCCATGGTATTGATGGCGCAACCCTTCTCTTATCGTTATCCATTAATTGATGGGCAAGGTAACTGGGGGGCTCCGGATGATCCAAAATCTTTTGCAGCTATGCGTTATACCGAGTCTCGCTTATCTAAATATTCACAGATCCTGCTAAGCGAATTGGGACATGGTACTGTTGATTGGATCCCCAATTTTGATGGCACCCTGCAAGAGCCAAAAATGTTGCCTGCTCGTTTACCTAATATTTTATTAAATGGGACAACGGGGATTGCTGTCGGTATGGCAACGGATATTCCGCCACATAATGCGCGGGAAATCGGCCAAGCATTAACCATGCTATTAGATAATCCTGATGCTGGGTTATCTGATGTTATGCAATATGTACAAGGACCTGATTATCCAACAGAAGCGGAAGTGATCACCGCTCCTGAGGATATCAAAAAGATTTATAAAACAGGACGTGGTTCTATTAGAATGCGTGCTGTTTGGCAAAAAGAAGAGGGTTGTGCGGTGATAACAGCTCTCCCTCATCAAGTCTCTGGTGCTAAGGTACTTGAACAAATTGCTGCATTAATGCGAGCGAAAAAATTGCCTTTAGTTGATGATTTACGTGATGAGTCAGATCATGAAAATCCTACTCGATTGGTGATTGTTCCTCGTAGTAATCGCGTCGATTTAGAACAAGTCATGTATTACTTATTTGTAAATACAGACTTAGAGAAAAGTTATCGCGTTAACCTCAATATGATTGGGTTAGATAACCGTCCTGCTGTGAAAGGGCTATTAACCATTTTAAATGAGTGGTTAGTTTATCGCCGTCAAACCGTAACCAATCGTTTAAACCATCGCTTAGAAAAAGTATTACGCCGTTTAGAAATTCTAAAAGGTTTATTAATCGCTTATCTCAATATTGATGAAGTGATTGAGATCATCCGTTATGAAGATGAGCCAAAAGCGGAATTAATGCGTCGTTTTGCATTATCAGATATTCAAGCAGAAGCGATTTTAGAGTTACGTTTACGTCACTTAGCTAAGCTTGAAGAGATAAAACTGCAAGCTGAAAGTGATGAACTGGAAAAAGAGCGCGACAGTATTGTAAAACTGTTAAATTCTCCTCGCCGTCTCAATACGTTATTGAAAAAAGAGATAGAGGCGGACGCTAAAGAGTTTGGTGATGAACGACGTTCTCCTATTCGACCTCAAGAAGAGGCGAAAGTGGTTAATGAACAAGATATGTTGCCATCAGAGCCTGTGACTATTGTGCTTTCTGAAATGGGATGGGTGCGTAGTGCGAAAGGGCACGAAATTGATCCTAGTACCATGAGTTATCGTGCCGGAGACAGTTATCATAGTGCGGTACGGGGTATGAGCAACCAGCCAGTATTGTTCCTTGATTCAACGGGTAGAAGCTATAGTTTAAGTCCCAATGACATGCCATCAGGCCGTAGCCAAGGTGAGCCTTTAACCGGTAAATTGACCTTCCCACCTGACGCCAGCGTAAAATATATGTTAGCGGGAGCCGCTAAACAGGAGTATTTACTGGCAACGAAAGAGGGTTATGGCTCCGTACTCAGTTATGAAGAGATGGAGACAAAAAATAAAACCGGTAAAGGGTTGTTAACGGTTTCAGATGAAACAGAATTGCTAGCGCCTTTCTTAGTCGATGCAGAAAAGAAAAACAATCAACATTGGTTAGTTATTATCACCGATAAAACACGTATTCTGGCGATATCTGCAGAACATCTAAATGAGATGAATAAGAAAGGTCGAGGCACTCGCTTAGTTGCATTAGGCAAAGAGCAAAGTGATGTTATCGAACAAATCGTGTTAATAGCAAAAAATGAAGCCCTCACATTTACTGTTGATGGTCAACAACAAACATTAAAAGCAGAAGAGATTAGCTATTTTAGTGGTGATGTTGGCGATGAGCCTATCCCATTAAAACATCTTCACCCTGAAGCGGTTACCGTGATCATGTCCGAAAAAGGGCTTATCCGTTGCCAAAAAGGCCATAACATTGATGCGAAATCAGTGGGCTTTAAAACAGGGGATGATTATTTTGATGCAGTTGAAGGGATGAGCAATCAAGCGGTACATCTGATTGATACCACGGGTCAAAGTTATACTGTTGATGTTGACGCATTACCATCAGGCCGTAGTAAAGGTGATGATTTAACAGGACGATTAAAAGTCCAAAAAGGGGCTCAATTACGTCATGTAGTGATGGGGGAAAGTAGCGATAAGATCTTAATGGCATCCGACGCTGGTTATGGGTTTATCTGTAGTATTGATGACTTAACCTCTAAAAATAGAGCTGGTAAATCATTATTAACATTACCTGAAAATGCATTACCATTACCACCTCAACGCTTAAATGATGAATTGAGTGATTTGATCATGATCATTACTCAGGGTGGGCGAATGCTGATTTTTGAAGCCTCTGAGTTGCCAACTATGGTAAAAGGAAAAGGTAACCAAATGGTTTCTATTCCTGCTTCACAGGCTGCAAGTGGTGAAGATAAAGTCGCTTGGTTGCGGGTATTACCAGAAAATGCCAGTGTTACATTGCATTTTGGTAAACGTAAACTCACGATGTCGATGAATGAATTACAGACATTTAAAGCCAAACGTGGTCGTCGTGGAACCTCGCTCCCTCGTGGTGCACAAAGTATCGATCATATAGATATCGAAACTCATTAATTTTAACTTTCAATGTAGATTAGTGGGTCATATGACCCACTTATTATTAGGACGCTAAAAGCTTATGCTAGCCATTATTCGAGGCATTATTGTCATTCTGTACACCATTATTGTGGTGACTTTTGGGATGATCTATTGCATGTTTTCTCCCAGAAATCCGAAACACGTAATGACTTATGGACGTTTATTCGGCAAATTATCACATATCTTTGGGATCAAATTAGTTGAGCGTTTTCCTAAAGAAGCTAAAAGTTATGGACCCAGTATCTATATTGGTAACCATCAAAATAACTTTGATATGGTGACAATGTCGAATGCGGTACAACCTAATACCGTGACGGTGGGCAAAAAAAGCTTGGTGTTTATTCCTTTCTTTGGACAGCTTTATTGGATCACTGGCAATATTTTGATTGATAGAGGTAATCGCTCTAAAGCCCATAGCACCATCACTCAGGTTGCAGAGCAAATCAAAGCGAAAAAAATCTCTGTATGGATGTTTCCTGAAGGAACTCGTAGCCGAGGACGTGGTTTATTACCTTTTAAAACAGGGGCTTTTCACGCGGCGATGCAAGCGGGGGTGCCTATTGTGCCTGTTTGTGTCTCTACCACACAAGGTAAGATAAAATTAAATCGCTGGAATAATGGCTACGTTATTGTTGAAATGTTGCCTCCCATTGATGTATCAAAATATAACAAAGATCAGGTGAGAGAATTAGCTGAAGATTGTCGTCAGATCATGAAGGCTAAAATTGAAGAGCTTGATAAAGAAGTGGAAGAAATGAATAAACGCGATTTTGCAGGTAAGTTAAATTAACAGTCTGTAATTTATTTAATTGTTTATCATACCTAATGCCAAATCGATTTGATTTGGCATTTTTATAACATCATGATTTTAATGGTTTAATTATATACTTTATAATGGCTAACAATAAACGTTATAGGTTGATTGATAGTTTGAATATATCCCGATTTTCGGACGGATATTGTCTTTAATAAATTAAAATGCACTAAGTTATCAACTATTTTTAGGATTTATGTCATATCCGCGTTATTATGCTGTCATAATTTGATTTAAGTCTTTTGTCTTTAAATATCACAGCAGCTTTTTTCCTATCAGTTGATCCTCACTCGTGGGATAGGAATATGGGTATTTTGTTGCGGAGAAAGTATGTCATTTAGTCGTCGCCAGTTTTTACAGGCTTCAGGCTTAGCGGTATGTCTGGGCTCATTATCTTCATCTGTTCGTGCAGGATCAGTTAGTGATAGAAAACTACCTATTCCCCCATTACTTGAATCACGTAATGGTCAGCCTCTTTTTGTAACGTTACAAAAAGTGCATTGGGCCTTTGATGGCACACAAAAAACAGAAGTCTGGGGCATTAATGGCTCAATGCCGGGTCCGACAATCAAAGTAAAAAGCGGTGATGATGTCAAACTGATTTATAGCAATCGCCTTAATGAACCCGTTTCTATGACCGTAAGTGGCTTATTAGTTCCGGGAACACAAATAGGTGGAGCTGCAAGGATGATGTCTCCGGGAGCCTATTGGTCACCGGTGTTGCCTATTCGTCAAAAAGCGGCCACCTGCTGGTATCATGCGAATACGCCTTTTAAAATGGCGCCTCATGTCTATAACGGATTGGTAGGCATGTGGATTGTTGAAGACGAAGAGAGCAAATCGTTACCATTGCCTAAACATTATGGGGTAAATGACTTTCCTATTATTCTTCAAGATAAACGCCTTGATAACTTTGGAACGCCACAGTACGACAAAGAAGCCGCGACAGAGGGATTTTATGGTGACACATTATTAGTGAATGGCTGTGAAGATCCCTATATTGAAGTATCAAGAGGTTGGATTCGTTTACGCTTAGTTAATGCCTCGAATGCTCGACGTTATGAGTTATCGGCGAATGATGGTCGCTCACTCTATCTGATAGCCTCTGATCAAGGTTTGTTAACGTCACCGGTAGAATTGAAATCTATTCCTATGGCACCGGGTGAGCGACGTGAAATTCTTATTGATCTATCAGAAGGCGAAGAAGTGACTATCACTGCTGGGCAAAGTGCCGGATTTATGGATAGATTACGTGGTATTTTTGAACCTTCTAACTTATTACGCAATACCAATGTGCTAACCATCAAGCCTACTGGACTGATGTCACTGGTTACCGATAAAGCTCCACAACAGTTGGTGGTGGATGACACACAAATTACCACCTCAATTCAACCGAGAACGATCCAATTACAAAACAGTCCTCCAGGTATTAATAATGCGCGTTGGGAGTTATCAAGGATCGATCTTGTCGGTAAACAAAATGGCTGGGAACGTTGGTTAGTGACAGTGGAAACACCACAACCTTTTCATATTGAAGGTGCACGTTTTAAAGTGATTAATCATGATGGACAAAAACCAGCGCCTGCTGATTTTGGTTGGAAAGATACAGTGTGGATCGAAAAACAGAGTGAATTATTAGTTGAGCTAAAACAGCCTTCTTATTCTCATTTCCCTTTTGTTTATTATAGCCAAATACTCGAAAATGCGGATAAAGGGATTGCGGGGCAAATGGAAATCACGCCATCAGAATAAAAATTAAGTAATATCACGTCAAAAATTAAAATAAAAACAGTATTTTTAAAATAAAGATACTGTTTTTTTTATTACTATAAAATTAAGAAAAATAAATTTTTCATACTAGAATTAAATAGCTAAATCAGATTATAAAATAAATTGTTAATTAATTTAGCTATTTTGTTTTTTTATTGGTTTGCTTTTTATCAGCTTTATTTAGCTATTGAAAGCTGTCGGTATTACCGTAGAAAACGTTAAATCTATTTATTTATATAATATTAGATTATGTTCTAAAATTGTTTAATTAAACTATTAAGTTGTGATTTGTTAGGCAATCTATCTATTTTTGTGGTTTAGCTTCGTATATTTGAGAGATCCCTCAAGTAATTATTGTTATAAAAAAGAGAGGATCGCTACGTCTTTTGTTTTTATTCCTTAATTAATGTTATCCCTTTCAACATAACAGAAGGTACAGAATGAACAAAGAAATAGCTTTAAGTCACCATCCCATTAATCAGAAAAAAAATACCACAAACTCTCTATTTCAACTCTCCCTTATTACTTCGGCACTTCTTTTTTCTGGCTATGCTGTTGCATATTCAGAAGTTGGACAATTAGGTAATAAACAAAGTTGGGAAAGCCCTGAATATCAAAAAGACTGGGGGCTTGCAGCCATGAATGCCTCTAGTGCTTATGCTCTGGGTTTTCATGGTCAAGGTGCTAAAGTCGGGGTGATGGACTCTGGTGCACTGCTCTCACATCAAGAGCTGAGTGGATCACGCTTTCATGCAGTAAAAGCCAAAGGTGAATATGGCTCTACGGGAATGCGCTATCCACAAGAAATGGGCGGACATTATGAAAAAGGCCAAGTCTTTGATGTTGATGGTAATTGGATCAAAGGGGTGAATGATACCCATGGCACACATGTCACTGGTACTGTGGGGGCTAACCGTGATGGTAATGGTATGCATGGTGTGGCGTGGGGGGCTGATATTTATTTAGGGAATACTGGGGCAACAGACAGCAATAACTATGGCCCTTATCAAGACTATACCTATTTCTATACTGGCTGGAAAGCGATGGTCGACGCGGGTGCGCAAGTGATTAATAATAGCTGGGGGACTAACCCGCGCATTATTAATACAGATAAAACAGAGGGGCCTGATGGTGGTAATACCACGATACATATGCCAGTTAACACCACGGCACAGACAGAATACGAATATTTCTACTTTAAAAAAGTCTATGGTGATAAACCTTCCTTTGTTGATGCTGCTTATGATGCAGTTAAAGGAACGAATGTTGTTCAGGTCTTTACAACGGGTAATCGCGACTTTGCTCAACCTTATTATCGTCCTCTTTATCCTTATTTTAATCCCGAAGCCGAACAGCATTGGATTGCGGTGGCGGGATTGAAGCAAAATGCGGATAACACCGGTTATGTATTAGAAAAAGTCTTCAATGAAGCGGGTAATGCAAAATGGTGGACAGTGGTTGCACCGGGTCGAAATATCTATTCTACAGTGGTTGATAAAGAGGGGAATCCAGGTTGGGATACCTTTAGTGGTACTTCAATGGCAGCTCCTCATGTGACGGGGGCGATGGGAGTATTAATGTCTCGTTATCCTTCCATGAACGCCATTCAAGTTCGTGATGTCATGTTCACTACCGCTAACCATCGTGATCCTGATGGCTCTTTATATGAGAGCTGGACGGCCGCAGAAGGTACTCCTGATGTACGTTATGGGTGGGGAACACCAGATTTAGATAAAGGGATGTATGGTCCGGGTCAATTGCTAGGTAAATTTGAATATAACCTAAATGCGACACCGCTTGATGTGTGGACTAATGATATTTCCCAAACAGCTTTAGATCTACGTAAGCAAGAAGATCTCGCATGGTTGAAAGAATATACCGAAAAAGGTATTGCGGCAGGAGGTGATTATCATCTCGGTACTGATTTTGTGATTAATGATGGCAATCCTGATCCTACATCGCATATTGTTAGCCAAGAAGATGCTGAAAAATGGCGTCATGAATATTACCAAAAACGCGCTGATGCTATTCAAGCTAAAATTGATGCTGGCTTATATGATGGTGCTTTGGTGAAGCGAGGCGAAGGTACGTTAGTCATGACGGGAAATAATTGTTACCGTGGTGGTACAACTGTCGAACAAGGTACTTTATATGGCTTTAGCGGATCTTTTGGGACGCAAGCCGTCAATGTTAATGGTGGGAAATTAGGTATTATTGAGCGTTATAACGATACTTTTACTCAAAAAGGCCAATTAACCTCAAACCAAAACCATAAAGTAAACATTAATATTAATGATAAAGGTCGTTATTTAGTGACCGCAGGACACAATGTTAATATTGGTAACTTAGTGCTTAATCAAGGAGCCGATATTGATGTGGGGGCGGATAATGTTGGGCAACTAAAAGATATTTATCTTAATAATAGTGTTGTTGTCGGTGAGGTGAATACAGATAGTTTAGTTGATAATCGCACTAAAACGAAAATGTTAGCCAGTAACCGTGTGGTTGCAGAGTCAGCCACAACCACGACTGTCACCAATAATGATTATGCTTTATTTGATAAACATATCACGATAACAGATAAAACCATCAGTGGTAGTTTAACTAAGAAAGAAAATACGACTTTAGCCACCTTTGCTGATAATGAAAATGGTCGTGCTATTGCTAATGCATTAGATAATACAGGAGATGGTGAGCTATTTAATGCTGTATTACCGATGAATGAAAATGATCTGAAAACCACTTATCAATCATTGGGTAGTGATATGTATTTAAATGCCAATAATGCCAGTATTGTTAATGTATTGGGTTTAACTCGTACAGTGAAAGATCAGGCTATTGGTATCGGTGATGGTCGTCATGCACAACTAGGTAATAGTAATGCGCGTATTTGGATCAGCGGCATGGGTCAGTGGGGTAAGACGGATTATGGCCACAGTGATATGGATGTTGATTTCTATGTTGGGTTATTAGGTGCTGAAATTGATGTTACTGAAAATACTAAAGCGGGTCTATTTTTCGGTGCAGGCTCCACCAAATATAAAGGTAATCAATATGGAAAGATAGATAGTAATGATATTCATATTGGTGCTTATGGGATCTCTAATCTTTATGATGTTGCCTCATTAAATTATGGATTTACACATACAAACCAAGATAGAGATGCCAAAAGAACACTCTGGATAGGACAAACTGCAGGTTATAACTCAACCAGTTACGATGCGAAAATTAGTCAATTCTTTTTAGAAGGTGCTTATACTCAATTGAATACTAGCCAGTACTCAATTGAACCTTATGCTGGATTTAGTTGGTTAAGAGTATCCACTGATAATATCAATGAAAATGTGGGTAATATGAAGTTTACCACTAAAACAGATGCACAAGATATTCAAGTTGCTACGGTTGGTTTACGTGGTGGATATCCATTTATGGCAGGCAATATTAATATGGCATTAAAAGGTGATATATCAGCAAGCCATCTGTTTGGTGATAATCGCCCTGAATCACGTCTATGGTTATCCAATTCAGGTGAGGCATCACTACGAGGTGGTAAACTAGATAATTTATTTGGTGTTGGTCTAGGTGTTGATGCGCAGTTAAGTAAATCAACCACTTTCGGTATCTCTTATCAAGGTCAATATAATAGTGATATCAATTCGAGTGGTATTAATGCAATATTGAAAATTAATTTCTAAATCTTATTTGTTTTTTGATATTTATAGCCCTTAGTAATAAGGGCTTTTTTTTGTATGAAGATGTAAGTAAATAAAGGATAGTTTTACTATGAATAAGGAGTTTTTATGCATATAAGAAATAATTCTGATAACGTTACTTCAATAAAAAAATACTATGAAAATATAAAAGAGAAATACCAAATAAAAAATAAAATCAACAATGTGTTAAATACACTTTCAAGTCTTTATATTGAAAGGGAAAAGATTACTTTACTATCTAAAATATCATTTTTTATAAAGAGTGTTTTTAATATTAATGTTGGGGTGGTTTTTCTATTAGACAAAAGTCAACATGCTAAAATTAATACATTATCCATTTTGATGAGAAATGGAGGGGAAGTATATTTTAAAAACTGTAAGCTAATTAACTCAGATTTTGTTAGCTTTAAGAATAAACATTTAGAGACATTTTTTTTAAATTTAAGTTTTGCAATAAAAAATGATTGTCATGATGATGTTAAAAGATTAATACAATGTTATCTTTATGAACAATCAAAAACAAAAGGAGACTTTATTACTATAATGAACATTGCTTTCAATGTAATTAATCATTATCCAAAAGAAATGTTTGAACAATTAAAGAAATATCACCCAAAGTGCGATGATATGGTATATTATAGTGATTTTAACTATAAACAACATATTGATATGGCATTAAGTTATGTTTGTAAAGAGATTAATAGAAAAGATAATAATGAATTAATTAATTCAATAATGAATTTAGTTACTATAATGTATAATATTTATTCGGTGGAGATGGATAAAGCGTTTATTGTCAATATAACTAAATGTTTTATTGATAAAGCAATGGAATTTAATACGGTAAACTATATTAACGATGCTTTTAAAAAATCAATATTAAATTTTCTAACTAATAAATTAAGAAATAATGAAGACGTTCAAAAGTTTGTAGATGATATGCTTACATTAGGAGTGTTAGAAAAAAAAGATATTATTAAAGCTAAAAAAATGACAATGGAAGACGAGAGTTTTATCACTAAACATAATAGAAGAATGCAAAATATTTTTACTAAGAATGAAAATAGTGATGAAATGAAATATACCATTGCTAATATTATTAGAAATAATTATGAGGATATTTTAGAACAAATAGAAAATGAGTGTGATGATCTTAAAGATAAATATAAAGATATTTTACTGGATATTATTGATTACTTAAGGGACGATAAGGATTGGAATTTTGATTCATTAATAATCCGTTACACCTATTTTAATTCTTTTTATTAAAGAGATCTTTGTTTCTTTAACACTACTTTAATTTTTAAACCAACCAGCACGACACTTAGCACTTTATTGAGCCATTTTTTATTGACAAACTTTAACTAACAAAGGCAAGTAAACGACTATTAATCCTAAGTAATAAAAGCGTATCACAATTTTTCACCTGTACTCGAACTGACTCATATTGATGTTACATAGCGATAAAAAAGAGGGGAGCTTAAGAGAGTGTTGATGAAAGAGAAAATGGTGTAAGAGTCTTTTTAACGTAGATTTGCAACTAATACTCTCTATTTTTATCAATCGTATGATTGCCTTAACGAAAAGTGATACTTTAATGTTAAAAGTGCTATAAGCCAGTCAATGAGAAGTGGCAGTGCCTCTTTTCGCATGTTATTGATAAGGTGCTACATTTTTTACGATGAGAAAAAAGTAAGGTTCTCGCGCCTGTAATGAGCGTAAAGTAATTGTAAAAACACCTAAAGAATTTTCAAATATAATAGCAACTGCCATATAGCACTATTATAATGTTTAAAGCTTTCATGATTAAGTTAACACTTCCTGTATAAAGCAATTATTTATTATCGGTGAAGCATAAATTGTATCGACTCAAGTTTTCGCTTTCCGTATAGTATAAATAGTTTTCCCATTTTTACCCGTAGGTATGTAAATGAATATTAGTTTAATCGCAGCATTAGCGGCGGATCGTATTATTGGTATGGAAAAGGCGATGCCTTGGACATTACCGGGTGATCTCGCATGGTTTAAAAAAAATACATTAAATAAACCCGTTATTATGGGCCGGGTGACTTATGAGTCTATCGGGCGTCCTTTACCTAATCGACTCAATATTGTATTAAGCAGTCAGCCTGGAAATGATGACAATGTTGTTTGGGTGAAATCCGTTGAAGAAGCACTACAAGCTGCTGAAAATAATGATGAAATCATGGTGATTGGTGGCGGTAAGGTTTATGAGCAATTCCTACCAATGGCGAATAAATTATACCTTACTCATATTGATGCTGAAGTGATTGGTGATACAACCTTCCCCGATTATGAGCCTGATGAGTGGGATTCTACTTTTATGGAATACCATGAGGCAGATGAAAATAATTCGCATAACTACTGTTTTGAAATATTAAAAAGAAGAAAATAACAAAATTTAAATAAAAAAGGAGATTAAATATCTCCTTTTTATTTTTATTAATTTATTAATATATTCATATTTAAATATGAATAGTTACTATAACTAAAATATAATTAGCTATAAAGAGTACCCTATAATTAAATATTCATTATTTATCTTTTAATAAATATCTTTATAAAGAATAATCTATAATAAATAGCGCAATATAGCGGTGAATTCTGCTTGTTGTTATAAAAAAGCTACTTAATTTGTTTTGAGAAAAAATAACCTATTGATTTAAATCAAGTTATCTTTGTGATGGCTCTCAGAAGAGAGTAGATAGCCCAGATAGCCCAGATAGCATAGTAAAATAAATCAACACCTATGCTATCTTGACGCTACAAAATTATGGTAAATGTGTGAGACTAGGTTGGATAAAATAACGTTTGTCTTCCCAACGTAGACAGGTTAGAACACCGCCCCAGCAACAGCCAGTATCTAGCGCATAGATGTTTTCAGGGGTGCCTTTTCCCTCTAAAGAGGCCCAGTGGCCAAAGATAATACTGTAATCATTTGGTAGTTGATTAGGTAAATCAAACCAAGGTTTTAATGGCGCAGGCGCATTTTCAGGCTTATCTTTACAAATCATATCCAACTGCCCGTTAGGAAAACAATAGCGCATACGAGTAAAAGCATTGGTGCTAAAGCGTAATCGCGGTAAGCCAGTTAATTCGGGTGACCAATTATTGGGCATATCACCATACATGGAATTAATGAAAAGGGGGTAACTATCGCTACTTAATATGGCTTCTACTTCTCGGGCACATTTTTTAGCTGTTGCTAAATCCCACTGAGGGGTAATACCTGCGTGTGCCATAACGATTTTCTTTTCTTCATCAACTTGTAATAGCGGTTGACGTCGTAACCAATTAATTAATTCATCAGCATCTGGTGCATTGAGTAATTCATTAAGCTTATCTTTGGGTTTATTACGACTAATCTTTGCAAATACCCCCAGTAGATGCAGATCGTGATTCCCTAATACGAGTTTTAACGCTGAGCCTAAGCTTTTGACAAAACGCAATACTTCAAGTGAATCAGGTCCTCGAGCAACCAGATCCCCCGTTAACCAAAGTGTATCTTGATTGGCGTCGAAATTAACTTGATTGAGAAGTTGGCGTAATTCACGATAACAGCCGTGAACATCGCCAATTAAATAAGTAGCCATAATTAATTTATCAATGTAGGGATAGCAAGGCGGAAAACAGGGATGTCAATTTGAAACAGACGTCCTTGTGCGTCAATCATTTCATAATGACCTTCCATGGTGCCCATCGGCGTTTCAAGAACTGCGCCACTGGTATAACGATACCGTGAGCCAGCTTCAATCAGAGGTTGTTCACCAACAACCCCTTCACCTTGAACTTCAGTGGTATTTCCTTGTGCATTGGTGATCAACCAATAGCGACGTAGGAGGCGAATAGCATGTTTATTCAAGTTATGTATGGTGATGGTATAAGCAAAAACATAGCGCTGTTCTTCTGGCGAAGATTGGCTCTCAATGTAAACGCTTTGTACCTGTATCGCCACTTTGGATGAAGTAAACATAATACCTCCTAGGTCTAGTGTGCGCTATTTCACTCAGCGTGTTGCTGTTGTGATGATAACCAGTTTGCCACTTTACAGTATTGCTCAACAGAAATATTTTCTGCGCGTGCAGTGGGATCAATATCTAATGCCAGCATATCTTCTGCTGTAAGTAGTCCACCTAAGCTATTACGTAACGTTTTACGGCGCTGATTAAAGGCTTGTGATGTGATACGGCTTAACATAGCAATATCTGTCACCGGATAGGGTTTTTCCTTATAAGGGATCAGACGCACAACGGCAGAATCTACTTTCGGGGCTGGCTTAAATGAGCTTGGTGGCACTTCAATAATAGGAATGACTTGGCAGTGGTATTGTGCCATGACACTTAAGCGGCCATAAGTTTTACTACCATGGCTTGCCACTAGGCGATTAACCACCTCTTTTTGCAACATAAAAGTCATGTCAGAAATGGCATCAGCAAAACTAAATAGATGGAACATTAATGGCGTTGAAATATTATAAGGTAGGTTACCAAAAACCCGCAGAGGTTGCTGACGCTCTTTTGCTAATTGGGCAAAATCAATCGTCATCGCATCTTGCTGAATAATGGTTAGCTTATCTTTTAATGTAGGGTGAACTTCTAAGCGTGCAGCTAAATCACGGTCAATTTCGACGACCGTCATTTTATCCATTCTTTCCCCCACCGGCTCAGTAAGCGCGCCTAAACCAGGACCGATTTCAATAACGGCTTCACCGGGTTGTGGATAAATAGATTCAACAATACTTTCAATAATATAGCTGTCTGTTAAAAAGTTCTGCCCGAAGCGTTTGCGGGCAAAGTGCCCCTGATGGACTCTATTATTCATTACAATTTTGTATCATATTAATGGCTAAATTTAATGCGGTGCGAAAACTGCCAGCATCTGCGCTTTTAGTACCTGCAAGTTCAAGGGCTGTCCCATGATCAACAGATGTACGAATAAAAGGTAGACCGAGCGTGATATTCACAGCACGACCGAAACCTTCATATTTTAGCACAGGTAATCCTTGATCGTGATACATCGCAAGCACAGCATCTGCATGTGTTAAATATTTAGGCTGGAATAAGGTATCCGCAGGGTAAGGCCCATGAAGTTGAATACCTTGTTGGCGTAATTGCTCTAATGCGGGTTCAATAATATCGATCTCCTCACGCCCCATATGACCGCCTTCTCCAGCATGAGGATTTAGGCCGCATACGTAAATATGTGGTGATGAGATGCCAAATTTGGTTTTTAGATCATGGTTTAAAATGGTGATGATCTCATTAAGCAACTCACCCGTAATCGCATCAGCAACTTCTCTTAAGGGCAAGTGTGTGGTGGCGAGAGCGACTCTTAAAGTGTCCGTTGCCAGCATCATCACCACTCGTTGACAATGGCTACGATCGGCAAAGAACTCTGTATGCCCTGTAAATGGCACACCGGCATCATTAATAACCCCTTTATGTACCGGCCCTGTGACTAAAGCAGAAAACTCTCCGTTTAAACATCCATCACAAGCGCGAGCAAGCGTTTGTACCACATAGTGGCCATTGGCAGTATTAAGTGTACCTGCGACAACCGAAGGGTCGGTTAATTCAACGGCAAGTACACAAATTTGGCCAGGGATATGTGCTGTAGGTGGATTATCTGGGGAATATTCAACTAAAGTGAGTGGGAGATTGAGTTGCTGTGCTCTTGCTCGTAATAATTGAGGATCAGCGCATACCACCCAAGGAAGTGCCCACTGTGACTGTGCTAATGAAATAATCAGGTCAGGACCAACCCCGGCGGGTTCGCCGGGGGTGATAACGAGGGGTTTTTTTAGCTTAGTTTGCATTATTCTCGTTCATTATTTTCACATAAGCGCCTGCACGCAACTCTTGCATCCAGTTTTGCACTTCTTCATTAAACTTGCGGTTAAACAGTAAGCGGTAAGCTTGTTCTTTATTCGCTGCATCTGTTTTATCAACGCTACGCGTATCTTCAAGTTCAATTAAGTGCCAGCCAAAATTAGAGCGCACAGGTTGGCTTAATTCATTTTTGTTTAAACGCATCAACGCGTCACGGAAAGCTGGATCATAAATATCAGGCATTGACCATCCTAACTCACCGCCACGTAATGCTGAACCGGGATCTTCAGAATACTCTTTAGCCGCATCCGCAAAACTGATTTTACCGCTACGAATATCGGCGGAAATTTTCTGTAGTTTGGCATAAGCCTGCTCATCATTCATGATAGGCGAGCTTTTTAGTAAGATATGGCGTGCTTTTACTTCAGTCACAGAAACGGTTTTTGAAGCACCACGTATATCATTGACTTTAATAATGTGTAGACCAACACCTGATTGCAGTGGCCCGACAATTTCACCTTTTTGTGCATTAGCAAGCTGTTTAGCAAAGATTGTCGGTAACTCATCAATTGATGCCCATCCCATATTACCACCATTAAGTGCTTGTGGATCGGCAGAATAAGTGGCAGCTAATTTTCCGAAATCAGCACCGTTTTTTAGCTGGTTCTTAATACGGTTCACCACTTGCTGTGCTTTTTCAATTTCTGCAGGTGATGGATTTTCTGATAATGGAATTAAGATATGGCTAAGATTAAGATCAATACTTTGGCTTGCTTGGCTTTCAATTTGTTTAGCTAATGAGTCCACTTCTTGTGGCAAAATCGTAATACGACGACGAACTTCGTTATTACGCACTTCTGCTAACATCATCTCTTTACGAATATCTTGACGATAATCGTTATAAGCAATCCCATCGGCAGCAAGACGTTTTTTTAACTGCTCTAGTGTCAGGTTATTTTCTGCGGCAATCCCTTGAATGGTTGACTCAACGGCAGCTTCAGGAATATCAATTTGCATCTGTTGAGCCATTTGCAAGATGATGTTATCCATCACCAAGCGCTCTAAGATTTGTTGGCGCAAAACTTGCTCATCAGGCATTTCTTGCCCGGCATTTTTGGCATTCATTTGCACCGTTTGTAACATTCTATTGACGTCGCTTTCCAGAACGACACCGTTATTGACGATAGCCGATACGCGGTTGAGTTCTTGTGCTGCAAAAGTGGTTGTGCTGGTGGCTGCACCAACCGTGATCATTAAGCCGATAACCAGCGTTTTCCAATTTTTCATAAGTTTCCCATTATGTGTTTTCCGCATTTTGCGCGATGACATATTCATTCAGCCAATTTTGTCGTTTGGGTTAATCAAAACGCTCTTTGATAAGGTAAGATACCGCGCTCAAGCATTTTTTGACTACCTAAACTATGATTGTTACTTAGGCCTCTGAGTTCCAAATTGATTGACCATTTGTTGTCAATATCGCTGTGGTCTTCTTTCCAGCCAACAATTTTACGTTCATAACCAACGTTTACCGCCCAGCAACAGGTGTTATATTGTAAGCCAACCATTTGGCTTACTGGCTCTGAATCTTTGGTATCAAAGTAATAAGCGCCGACCAGTCCCCAACGTTCTGCTAAAGGCCAACTGCCGACAACACCAATTTGAGAAATGCCTTTTTGGTATTCTGGTAGTTGATTGACCCCGCCATCATAAGGGCGAACCCGTGTTGCTTGAATATAATCACGGTCTACATAACGATAGCTCAATTGTAAGAGATGGTCGCTATCACGGCGATACTCCATAATCGCATCACCCATAGAGACACTGCCTAAACGACGGTCATATTGTAAACCACCACGCATACCTAAAGTATCAGTAATACGCCAATATGCATCGCCTGCCCATACCATAGATCCGGTTTCATCTTTGCTATTGATAATTTCATTCGATGAACCTGTTTTCGGACGCTCAAAGAAATAGATTTGACCAACAGAAATATTAAAACGTTCAACCAATTCACTATCATAAAAACGTGAAGTAACACCCGCCGTTAATTGGTTTGCAGAAGCAATGCGATCTAGACCACCGTACATTCTGTCACGGAAAAGTCCGCTATAGTTGGATTGTAATAGCGCTGAGTCAAAGTTATTGATATTAGACTGATCTTTATACGGTACATACAGATATTGTACTCGTGGCTCTAACGTTTGCGTAATATCGTTAGTGTCATATTGGCGTTCAAATACCACTTTCATATCTGACTTAAATTGTGGTAGTACGCGGTTAACGCTATCATCAAGTTTTTGATGTGGATACTTCTTCTTATAAGCATCAGGAATATCTTGATCATAATGAGTCGCCATCAATTTAAACTCATTATTAAAGCTTGCCCAGCCAGTGGAGGCAGGTAAGGAAATGGTTGGCTCTATATGATAACGGTTCGCTTCAGGGGTGTTTTCTCCGACACTGGTAAAGCGGACAAATTGTGCATAAGTACGAAAATCAAATGGGCCAATATCATTTTTATAATAATTAAGATCAAGCTGCGGCTCAGCACGATAAGCCCTTGCATCTTTATTATCTGAGAAAATTTGGAACTGTTTAGTGGTTAATGTGGCATTCCAATTTTGCTGAGCATAACCGGTACTGAATTTTTGCGTCGCATAACCATCAGTGGTATTACCATATTGCGAAGTAAAGTCGGTGAAATATTTGTTATCACTGACTTTTGTGTAGTCAACATCAAAGCGCCACACATTGTTCATCACCCCACTGTGACCCCAATAGAATAACCAACGTGTAGCAGAATCACGCGCCAGATAACCCGCTTTTTCGTCTGCTTTATCTTTATTGTATTGACTGTCGTGGTTGATCCAATCAACCGCAATCGTACCGCGACCCGGTTTTGTTAAATAACGAAATTCATTATCGAGCTTTAAACCACGGCGACTAATATAATTCGTGGTAATAGTCGCATCATAATTAGGGGCAATATTCCAATAGTAAGGTAGTTGGAAGTCAAACCCAGAACTACGAGAATAGTTACCATTAGGAATTAAGAAACCAGAGCGACGTTTATCGCCGATCGGTAATTGCAGATAAGGACTATAGAAAACTGGGACGTTAGCAACACGAAAACGCGCATTCCAAATTTCTGCTACTTGCTCTTCACGATCTAAGATAACCTCAGAGCCGACAACACTCCAACTATCGTCGCCGGGTAGACAAGAGGTAAACATCCCTTTATCCATAATGGTATAGCGGTTTTCGCCACGCATTTGCATTTTATTCGCGTAGCCACGGCCTTGTCGGCCCACCATTTGGTATTTACCTTCTTCGATATCAGTATCTTTATTATTTAGATTAGACCAAGCACGTGGGCCTTTTAAGATGATTTGTGGATCATCATAAGAGACATTACCTGTCGCGGTGACCATTCTTAATGGTGTTTCACCTTCTGTTTGGGTCAACTCAACATTATCTGCGCTTAATGTTTGATTTCCCTGTTTAATGTCCACATTGCCTCTATATTGGATCATGCGTGGGTATTCCCCTTGCATATCCTTAGCCGTAATGGTGACAGGTAATGAGTTAGGATCGCCTTCGACTAATGGCTTATTATAAACAGGGACTCCCAGTAAACATTGAGAGGCAAGATCAGCATATGCAGGCTGAGCATAAATTGTGGCCCAAACTAAGGTGGCCAGCAGTGTGGGATAACTTTTTTTCATGAGTATTTATGTGCTTCCGTCATCAGTGGCTTCTACTGCTAAATAGCGAGAAACTAACGCAGGGAGTTATGCAACACTAGCCCAACGTCCTGAACATTGTTCTAACGGTAACCGAAAAAAGAGCAGTTCCCTTTTTTCGATGTTTCTATGTTGAAATCGGTTTATAGCTTTATTAGAAACAAAAAAACACCGCGCTTGTGCGGTATTTCGTGCTGCATAACAACGCTAAAGTTATTCGTTTGGTCACTTATTTTACTTTAACACAATTTAAACGAAAACAGCATTATCTCTGTGCAAGCAGCTAGCGAAAACCTCATCATTTTAAGAAAAAGTTTATTTGAGCTTGCTTGATGTTAGGTGTGAAAGCAAATGAATAGTATGATAATGCAAAATTGTGAGCAGGGCATTGAAGATTTGAGGAGTCTATGCGCTATTGGGGAAAATTATTAGGCCTTATCATCGGTAGTTTTGCCGGGATCGGCTTTTGGGGCATTGTGATTGGGGTTTTTCTAGGACACCTTTATGACGTACAAAGAAGTAAATTAAGCTATGGTGGGCGCTATAATCGTGATAGACAAGCCTATTTCTTTGCTGCCACATTCCAAGTCTTAGGGCATTTAACCAAATCCAAAGGACGAGTGACACAAACCGATATCACATTAGCCAGTACGTTAATGGATAGAATGAATTTACATGGGGCAGCACGTCAAGCAGCACAACAGGCGTTTCGAGAAGGTAAAGAGGTTGATTTCCCACTTAGAGCCACCTTACAACGTGTTCGCCAAATTTGTGCTGGTCGCCGTGATTTACTGCAGATGTTTCTGGAAATTCAATTACAAGCGGCATTTGCTGATGGGCAGTTACATCCTAACGAACGTAAAATGCTGTTTATTATTATTGATGAGCTCGGATTTTCTCGCGCCCGTTTTGAACATATATTAGCCATGATGCAGGCGGGGCAAAGTTTTCATTATCAACAAGGGCAAAATTATCAGCCACAAACTCAAGGCCCAACGCTTTCTGATGCCTATAAAGTGTTAGGTATTAAAGAGGGTGATGATGTTAAAACAATAAAAAGAGCTTATCGAAAATTAATGGGAGAACATCATCCTGATAAATTGGTTGCAAAAGGTTTACCACCGGAGATGATGGAAATTGCAAAACAAAAAGCACAAGCTATCCAAGTTGCTTACGATTTGATTAAAAAAGAAAAAGGATTTCGTTAACATCTTGTAAATAAAGATGAGAAAAGAGAGAATTAATCCGTGATGAAGATAACTCAGTCTTAGTTGAGATTATTATTTGTCACGGTAAAATATAAGTGAAATTTAATTATTTCACTCTCATTCTCTTATAAAAGGAACTATATCAATGTCAAACGTCCGTGTTCTTGTTGGGGTAATAGGATTAGCGCTCTGTCTGCTCCTTGCTTCACTAAGTTCGGTGACCGTTTTAGTGTCGTAAGACAGGTTAAAAATCTGCCAGGCATTCAAAATGTATCGGTGAATGAAAGGCCGGATGCGTAATAAATAATTCCTGAGCATGTAACTGCAGGCGAGGTGCGAGTGCTCTTGCCTGCGGATGAGCATAAAAACGATCCCCTAAAATAGGATGACCTAATGCTAGCATATGAACCCGTAGCTGATGGGAGCGTCCGGTTATTGGTGATAGTTTTACCCGCGTTGCATTTTCTTCATATTCCAACACTTCATAAAAAGTTTGTGCAGACTTTCCTGTTTCATAACATACTTTTTGCTTAGGTCGATTAGGCCAATCGCAGATCAACGGCAGATCAACTAATCCTTGTGGTTTTTCAAGCTTTCCCCAGACACGGGCAATATAGGTTTTTTTCGGCTCTCGTTCACGAAATTGGCGTTTTAATTCACGCTCGGCGGCTTTATTAAGCGCAACAACCATCACACCACTCGTGGCCATATCAAGGCGATGAACAGATTCCGCATCAGGAAAATCGGCTTTTATACGCGACATAATGCTGTCGTGATGTTCTAGCGCTTTGCCGGGTACAGATAGCAATCCACTGGGTTTATTAACAACAATAATATGCTCATCTTGATATAAAACGTGTAACCAAGGATCAGTGGGGGGGTTATAAACTTCCATCATAGTGGATATCTCAGCAAAATAACGGGGGAGATAAAGCTTTCCCCCGTTTTAACAGTGATTATTGGTGGGTAACAACAATTAAACGGATCGCATCTAAGCGCCATGTCGCTTCATCTAAGTGGTTAAGAATATGCGTACGCTCATTTTCAATTGCTTCAACTTCGTCATCACGTATATTTGGGTTAACGGCACGTAATGCCTCTAAGCGTGATAACTCATGTGTTAATGCGTTGTCAGCTTCTTGCTTCGCTTGTTCAATTAGCGTTTTCGCTTCCGCTTCCATTAAGGATTCAGATGCTTTTAGTACATGATGAACTTCATTTTGTACCGCATTGACCAATTTGCTGGATGTGTGGCGATTTACCGCATTTAATTGGCGGTTAAAACTTTCAAATTCAACTTGTGATGCAAGATTATTACCTTTTAAATCAAGTAATAAGCGTACTGGAGTTGCCGGTAAGAAGCGAGTTAAATGAAGATGTTTAGGGGCTTGCGCTTCTACGACATAAATCAGTTCAACTAATAGCGTACCTACAGGTAATGCTTTGTTTTTCAATAAAGAAACCGCACAACTACCTGTATCACCAGATAAGACTAAATCTAAACCATTACGGATAATAGGATGTTCCCAACTGATAAATTGCGTATCTTCACGAGAGAGTGCGTGCTCTCTATCAAAGGTAATTGTACAACCATCTTGCGGTAATCCTGGGAAGTCAGGAACTAACATATGATCTGATGGCGTTAATACAATTAAGCTATCACTACGATCTTCTTGGTTAATGCCCACAATATCAAATAAGTTTAAGGCGAAGTTAACCAGATCGGGATCGTTATCTTGCTCTGCAATCTTATTCGCTAACTCAACGCCAACTTCACCGCCGTTAGAGTGCATTTCTAATAGACGGTCACGACCTTGTTCTAGTTTGAGTTTCATCTCATCATGTTGCTTACGACAAGAAACGATAAACTTATCAAAATCACCTAGTTCATTAGGTTGAGCAAGATAATTGACTAGCGCATCATATTCGTTGTCATAAATTGTACGACCCGTCGGGCAGGTATGTTCAAATGCATCTAACCCTTCGTGATACCAACGTAATAGAACAGATTGAGCGGTTCCTTCAAGATAAGGCACACTGATATCAATGTCGCGGTTTTGACCGATACGATCAAGACGACCAATACGTTGTTCTAATAAATCAGGATTAAAGGGGAGATCAAACATCACTAGTTGATTAGCAAATTGGAAGTTACGCCCTTCTGAACCGATTTCAGAACATAGTAACACTTGTGCGCCTTCCTCTTCTGAGGCGAAATAAGCGGCTGCACGATCTCGTTCAAGTAAAGACATCCCTTCATGGAATACTGCAGCACGAATACCTTCACGTTCACGTAAAACTTGTTCTAATTGCAATGCTGTGGCGGCTTGAGCACAAATGACTAATACTTTTTCATGACGATTGGCGGTTAAAAAGCCTAGTAGCCATTCAACGCGTGGATCAAAGTTCCACCATGTGGCATTTTCACCTTCAAACTCTTGGTAGATACGTTCAGGATAGAGCATCTCTTTTGCTCGTACTTCGAGGCTCTTTTTCGCTGCCATAATCTCAGCCACCTTAATGGCGGTTTGATACTGAGTTGGTAGTGGCATTTTTATTGCGTGCAACAGTCGGTTAGGGAAGCCTTTGACGCCGGAGCGAGTATTGCGAAATAACAGACGACCCGTACCGTGTCTATCCATCAACATATGAATAAGTGCTTGGCGAGATTTTGTACGCTCTTCACCTTGGGTATTAGAGGCTTTTAGCAACGGCTCTATATCTTGCTCGCTGATCATCTCACTGATGCTATTTTGCTGTTCGTTATTTAAATCATCTTCTGAAAGCAAAATGGTTACCGCATCGGCTACGGGGCGATATTTTTGTTGTTCATTAATAAATTCGTTGTAATCGTGGAAACGATTAGGATCGAGCAAACGTAAGCGGGCAAAATGGCTTTCTTGACCAAGTTGCTCCGGTGTTGCGGTTAATAACAATACAGAAGGGATCGCTTCAGCTAGCGTTTCGATAACTTGGTATTCTCGACTTGGTGCCTTTTCACTCCATACCAGATGGTGGGCTTCATCGACAACTAACATATCCCAAGTCGCTTCAACAAGGTGTTCAAAGCGTTGTTTGTTTTTACGCACAAAGTCTAATGAGCAAATGATCATCTGCTCTGTTTCGAAAGGATTATCGCTATCTAATAAAGATTCGCTATAACGGCTATCATCAAACAGTGAAAAACGTAGGTTGAAACGACGTAACATCTCAACTAACCACTGATGTTGTAAGCTTTCAGGAACGATAATTAAAACACGCTCAGCGCGTCCATCCATGATTTGCTGGTGGATTATCATACCCGCTTCGATAGTTTTACCCAGCCCAACTTCATCCGCTAATAAAACGCGTGGATTATGACGTTTACCCACTTCATTAGCAATATAGAGCTGATGAGGAATAAGACTTGCGCGAATACCACGTAGACCACTTTGTGCTTGCTTAAACTGTTCGCTCATAAATTTACGCGCACGATAGCGTAAAGCAAAACGATCCATACGGTCTATTTGACCAGCAAAAAGACGATCTTGTGGCTTATTAAAAGTGAGTTTGTTATCTAAGAATACTTCACGCAGTTGTGCTGGCTCTTCGGTATCTAAACGTACGCCGTGATAAATAAGTAAGCCATTATCTTCCACAACGTTGTCGATGGCGAGCTTCCAGCCTTCATGACTGGTGACAGTATCCCCCACATTAAACATCACCCGCGTTATTGGGGCATCATGGCGGGAATAAAGACGATTTTCGCCACATGCAGGAAAAAGTAAGGTCACCATACGGGCATCAATTGCCACAACAGTACCTAGTCCAAGTTCGCTTTCTGTATCGCTAATCCAACGTTGACCAAGAGTAAAAGGCATATATATAAACTCAGCTCTCAAATATATAATTTATAAAATCATTATTAATGAATGCAGTATTGCGGTGTTGTCATCCAATCTACGGGATAAAAAATAGTATCTTTCTCAAGATGAGAAAAAAGGTGATTATCACCAAAGGGGCGTTATGTTAATAGATGCAAAGCAAGCCGTCACCTGCAAAATAACACATCTTAAAAAGAGAGCGTCATTTGCCCATTTAACAAGGTAGAAAAATCATCTTGTAGAAATGGCAAAATAGCATCTGCTATCGGCATTAATTGCTTATTAATGTAGTGTTCATAGTCAGGTGTCGAAGTGATATGCTCTAACGGCTCTGGCCCCAAGTGAGTAATTATATAACTAATCCAACCGCCTTGCTGATATTGTTGCGGCCTATTTTGTAACTGATTATAGTCATCCGCTAATCGAGCTGCTTTGACGTGAGGGGGGATATGGTGCTGGTAGTCTGATAATTTTCGTCGCAATCTTTTTCGATAAACCAGTCTATCATCATATTTTCCTAATAGCGTATCAGCAACATAATCACGAATAAACTGTTGATAAGGTTGCTGATTAAAGATGCGTGTATAAAGCTCTTTTTGAAACGCTTGCGCCAGTGGTGTCCAGTCTGTTCTGACCGTTTCCAATCCTTTAAACACCATTTTATCATGACTTAGCCCTGCATAACGCTTTTTACTTCCGGTTTCCATGCCTCGAATAGTGGGCATCAAGAATCGGCGATAATGGGTTTCGTACTCAAGCTCTAATTGGCTATCAAGCTGGTAAGTTTCAGTCAGATAGCTTTTCCACCATTGATTAACATCTTGCGCTAATTGACGGCCGATCTGCTCTGCTTGTACTTCGTTATGAGCGGCTTTAAGCCAAACAAAAGTAGAATCAGTATCACCATAAATCACTTGATAGCCTTTTGACTCAATTAATTCACGGGTCTTTTTCATAATTTCATGACCACGTAAAGTAATTGATGAAGCCAATCGAGGATCAAAAAAACGACAGCCTACCGAGCCTAATACACCATAAAAAGCATTCATAATAATTTTCAATGCTTGAGAGAGCGGGGCGTTGTTATGACGTTTAGCATTATCTCGTTCATGCCAGATTTGTGAAACAATGGTGGGTAAACAGTGTTTTTCTCGTGAAAACCACGCTTGACGAAAACCGGGAACGGCATGTGTGCTATCAGGGTGATGCATACCTTCAATCATTCCCACCGGATCGATTAAAAAGGTGCGAATAATAGAGGGATATAGGCTTTTATAGTCCAGTACCACCACTGAGTCATAGAGACCCGGTGTTGAGTCCATGACAAAACCACCAGGGCTATGCTCTTCGGGTTTTTCACCCTGATTGGGGGCAACATAACCAAGACGATGCATTGAGGGTAAATAGAGGTGAGTAAATGCTGCGACAGAGCCACCACTTCTATCTGCTGCCAGTCCTGTTACACTGGCTCTTTCTAATAAGAATTCCATTAAGTGTGTGGTATCAAAGATACGATTAACCAAGACACAATCTTGCCAGTTATAATACGCTAAGGCGGGCTTATCTTCTTTAAAACGGCGATTGATTTCGTCCATTCTGGCATAAGGTGTATCAATCGCTTTCCCTTCCCCTAGCAGTGTTTGAGCAACTGACTCTAGGCTAAAAGAGGGAAAATTCCATGTCGCCATTTTTAAAGCATCAATACCATCAATAATTAAACGCCCTTGTGCTGAGGCAAAAAAGTGCCCCGCTTTAAAACCATGTTCACGCCACTCTAATGGGGTATTTTGTCGTCCTAATAATAAATTGATCCCGTAACGCTGAGCATGGGTATACAAGATACGCAAATCAAATTGAATAAGATTCCAACCAATAATCGCATCAGGATCGTACTCTTGTATCCAAGCATTTAGTTTTTCAAGGAGTTGTAATCGACTACTTACATAGCACAGACGATAGCCTTCAGGTTGTTGGCTTTCTTGAACTTCTGGGAGGGTGTCACTAAGCATAAAAACAACGTTATCACCGCAACCGGCTAATCCAATAGAATAAAGCTCACCAAACTCACTGGTTTCAATATCTAAAGAGACGGTACGTAATGTAGGACGATAATCACTGGCAGGTTTTAGCGTGACAGTATGACTATTTTGATAACGAAACCATACAGGCGCGGTGATAAAACGCTCCATCATATAGCGTTCATGTGGGCGGATATCGGCTTCATATAGGCGAATATTATACTGTTTTAATTGCTGTTCAAGCTGGGTAAGTTGGCGGTATTGTTTACAATAAACCCCCAAAACAGGTTGTCTTTCAAAGTCTTTTAACGCCAGAGGACGAATATCAATATCGCGATTATGACCAACCACTGAGCGTAATATACTTTCATTTTGTTGAGCAACAAAACCAATAGCATACTGCTTTGCAACCGTGACTTTACGCGGTCCATTTTCTGTCGCCAACCAATAGGAGACAGCGATACCTTGTGGGGTGTCACTCCAATGGCGGGTAAAAATAAAGCCTTGCTCTGTGTGAATTGTCATAATTTCCTAATAAGCGAGATATTGAAGCTTGAAAAAGAGATCGTTAACTATTAATTATAATATTAATCATAGCCTTGTTATGATAGGAAATGGGATATTACACGGGTTGATGTACTTATAATAATATCTGGAATGCCCGTAAATGGGAAATAAACTGGGGTAATTTCTGCTTTTGTAAACAGCCTAAAAAGGTCTCTACGGTCATTGGTGGATTCTTTAGGCTTTGTCTATGTTGTTGCGCCGCTTTAATACAGCTACTAGGATTTAATTCAAACATGTCACTCAAAAATTCATCAGGATGGATAGCTGAAATATCAAAAGAATTAAGGTATTTTTGCGGAAAATCTTTTAAGTTAAATGTAATTATAGCTTGAGCCTGTCCTTTTATTGCTGCTGCTAGCACATGACGATCATTAGGATCAGGTAGCTTTAAACCACAAATAAGCGGTTCGTAGCCTTCTACTAAACAATCAGGAACATGTGCATTCATTAAATCTCTGGTTCGTATTAGTCGCTCAGCTGTTAATGTTGGATTGTTGACTAATAAATTAGTGATCCATTCATCATGGATCTGATTACTCCAACGTGCTCTAAATAAACCAGTATTAGCAAGATACATTAAATAACTTCTAAGAGGGGCTGGATACATGACACAGGCATCAAGCAAAACAGTATAGTTTGTCATTAATACCCCATATCCATTTCTTGATCTAATTGCGATAATTCAGCAAGGGCATCAAGTCGTTTTTGCTCCAATTCATTTTTATAAGCAACAATATCAGCATAAGCAACTTTCCTACGATTTCCTTTTCTAGAGTAGGGTATCGCTCGTGTATCTAATAATTTTACAAATGTAGGACGGGACATATTGAGTATATCAGCCGCTTCCTGTGTCGTTAGCTCAGCATGGATTGGTGTGATACTAACAGTATTCCCTTGCCCTAGTTGAGTAAGAATTTCAATCATTAGGCGTAATGCACTATTTGGTATTTGTACAATATGATTATTACCCGTCTTATCTATAATGGATAGCTTCTGCGTTTTGCCATTAATATCCATAACAGCGGATAGCTCTTGGCTACTTAATTTTGCTAATGCAATATCTTCAGCACTAAGTCTCTCACTTATCGTATTCATTAGTATTTCCCCCTTTTTAATAACTAGATTATCTGAAATATTCGAAAAATAGTCAAGTATTCGAAATATTCGAAAGAGGCTTGTAGGGGGGAATAAGCTTCTTTCGATATCGCTATATTTCAATAGATTAATTAAAAGGTATCCCTAAAAGCAGTGATTGATCCACTTCGCCTTTGATTAATGACGCTGTATTTCCATCATAGACAATGGTGCCATTATCAATAACAAGCGCTCTTGGTGCGATTTTATGAGCATCTTCTAAGCTGTGAGACACCATGAGCAAAGTGAGATTTTTTTCATCACAAATTTGTTCTAATAATGTCAGCATTTCGATACGTAATGCGGGATCAAGGGCGGAAAAAGGTTCGTCTAACAATAAAATAGGCTGTTCACGTACCAGACAACGGGCAATTGCCACTCGTTGACGTTGACCTCCTGATAGCTGTGAAGGTAAACGCTCTAGATAATCACTTAAAGAAACCTGTTTGGCTCGACTTTCTAATAGTGCTTTCTGTGCCACAGTGAGCTTTAGCCCTGGATCTAGCCCTAAACCAATATTTTGTCTTACCGTGAGATGAGGAAAAAGATTGTTATCTTGAAATAACATCGAGATAGGGCGTTGGGCAGGGGCTGTTTTGGTATGATCTTTCCCTTTTAAAAATAATGAGCCTGACTCTGAGGGCAGAAAACCCGCTATTAAGCTGAGTAATGAGCTTTTACCTGCACCACTGGGACCTAAAATAGCAATACGCTCCCCCGCTTTTACCGTTAAATTAAAGGTCAGATGTTGGTGCTCATAGGTATAAGAAAGCTGCTCTAACTTAATCATGGGATTTTCCTGAAACGCGTTCGATAAGGCTAAAAAGCGTGAAACATAACAGCAAAAGGAGCATCGCGGTGACAGCGCCATCTTGTGTGTGATAAGCACCGATTTGCTGATAGAGGTAAAAAGGTAATGTTCTAAAAGTTTCATTTCCAAATAAGGCAACAATACCAAAATCACCAATGGAAATGACACAAGCAAAAGCCAGTGCTTGTGATAGTGGCTTTTTCAAAGCGCGTAGCTCTATCCAACGTAGACGATTAATACCTCGCAAATTAAGGGAAGCACATAATAGATTATAGCGGGCTGCAATATCATTCATTGGGTTTTCAAGTACTTTTAAAGCATATGGAATAGCCATAAGCGCATTAGTGAGGATCACTAAAAGATAGGGGGATTCAGGTAATCCGGTTGTGCTGTTTAATAATAGAAAAAAGCCCGTCGCTAATACAATGCCCGGCATAGCCAGAATAATGAGTCCACTCATTTCCAGCGCTTGTCCGGCCTTTTTAAAATGGCGTAAGCGTAATTCTCGACTACTCCAGAGCAACATCATCGTTAAAATAACACAAAGTCCCCCAGCGCCAAGTGCAATAATTAATGATGTTGTAAAGGCTTGCCAAAGTACCGGCTGTTGTAGAACACCTAATAATTGACTGTTTAAGCCATCACTTATCACCGCTAATAACGGAGGAAGTAAAAAGAGCATAGCAAGTACGATAATTAAACTATCCGTTATTTTATTGATTAATGAGTCGCTAGGATCACGCCAGCTTAGTTTTTGATGACTACCGACAAAGAGTGTTCCCTTTAATTTTTGGCTAACAAGTACTAATCCTAAGCAGCAAAATAGCTGAATTAATGCTAATAGCGCTGTACGATGTAAATCGTAGTCATAACTTAATGCTTGATAAATTGCCAATTCAACAGTTGTTGCCGCAGGCCCACCTCCCAGCGCTAATACAGTCGCGAAACTTGCAAAGCAGAGCATAAAAATCAGTGATGCAGTAGGCAGGATTTGTCGCCATAAATAGGGCCACTCGAGAAAACGAAAACGTTGCCAGCCATTCATTCCCAATTGTGATGCTAATTGGCGTTGCTCGGTAGAAATACTTTCCAAGGCTTGTAACAACATTCTGGTAGCCAGTGGCATATTGAAAAAAATATGTGCGAGTAAAATGCCTTGTAAACCATAAGGCGTAAAATGGTAATCAATCCCTAACCATTGGTATATTTGAGCCAGCCACCCCATGCGACCATACACAGTTAAAATGCCAAATAGCGCCACTAACACCGGTAGAACTAAACTCATTGCACATAAGCGTAAAAAGAGCGTTCTGCCAACAAATTGGCGTCGATAGAGCGCTTTTGCTAACCAAATTGCCGGTAAAATGGAAAATAGCGCGGATAAAAATGCTTGCCAAAAAGTAAAGCGCACCACATGCCATAGGTAACTATCAGCAAAAATAGTCGATAAATCACCACTTGGCGCGTTAAACCATAAAGCACCGAAGGAGAGAAGGGCGACGGTAAGTAATAATCCCGAGGCACATAGCCCCGGGATAAGCCATTTACCCATTAGCGGCTAACCGCAGATTGCCAATTACGTGTCCATGTTTGGCGCTCTTTGGCTACCACATCAGCATCAAATTGTAATGACTTTTGCGGTTTAGGCATAACGGAGTAGACCTCAGGTAGTGGCATATCAATAACAGGATACATCCAATTAGTGGTTGGGATGGTTTCTTGGAAAGCGGGGGTTAGCATAAATTGCATAAATTGCTGAGCTAATTCTGGCTGTTTGCTGGATTTTAGCTTGGCTGCAACTTCTACCTGTAAATAGTGTCCTTCATCAAAAATAGCAGCCGCATAATTGTCTTTTTTATCAGCCAAAATATGGTAGCCCGGAGATGAGGTGTAACTAAGCACAAAATCCCCTTCTCCTTTCAAGAATAAGCCATAGGACTCACTCCAGCCTTTGGTTACTGTCAGTGTTTTATTCGCCAATTTTTGCCACTGCTCAGCGGTATTGTTTGGATACAGTGATTGCATCCATAACATTAAGCCTAAGCCGGGGGTACTGGTACGTGGATCTTGATAAAGGATTTTCCACGGCTGTTGGCTATTTAACAACTCATCCATGCTTTTAGGGGGATGAGTAATACGATTTTTATCGTAAATAAAAGCGAAATAACCGTAGTCATAAGGCACAAAAGTGTCATCAGTCCATTTTTCAGGTAATGCCAGTTTTGATGTATCAATATTGCTTGGTGCAAAAAGTCCGGTCTGTTTTGCCGCATGAATAAGATTGTTATCTAGCCCTAAAATAATGTCAGCCTTACTTTTACTCCCTTCCATACGTAAACGATTAAGGAGAGAAACCCCATCAGAAAGGGCAACCAGTTTTAGCTCACAATCACATTGCTGTTCAAATGCTTTTTTAATTGCCGGACCAGGCCCCCAATCCGCGGTAAAAGAGTCATAGGTATAGACGGTAAGTGTGGGTTTGGTTTGTTGTGCATTTGTGGCAAAAGCACTGAACAAACCTAGTGCACTGAATAAAAGAGTTGAACGAAGAGAATTTATTAACACGCTATTTTCCTCAGTAAAAAGTCAAGTAGGATCTGAGGAGTGAGGAGGCAAATGAGTTATTATTGCGCCATCCTGACTCAAATCCCTACGCCAGTATTAGCTGGATCAGGTTCCACGAGTTTTTCTCAGCTTAAAAAAGCACCCCGTTGAGACATTCCCATTGTAGATAAATACTCACGTTGTGCAAAGTCTGTTGATAGTGGTTTACCGTTTGTGGGTAGTATGAAACAATGAGTTATCTTTCAAGTTTGGTTATTGAGGTAGTCTGGTGATCGATGATGATGGCTACCGCCCGAATGTGGGGATTGTAATTTGTAATCGGCAAGGGCAAGTGCTTTGGGCCCGTCGCTATGGACAACATTCATGGCAATTTCCTCAAGGGGGAATTAATCCTGGAGAATCACCAGAACAAGCCATGTATCGTGAGTTGTTCGAAGAAGTTGGATTAAGTCGTAAGGATGTTAAAATTCTTGCCTCCACGCGTAACTGGTTACGTTACAAGTTACCTAAGCGTTTGGTGCGTTGGGACACAAAACCTGTTTGTATTGGACAAAAACAGCGTTGGTTCCTTTTGCAGTTAACAAGTAACGACAAGGACATTAATGTTCAGCAGAGCAAAACGCCAGAGTTTGATGGTTGGCGTTGGGTTAGCTATTGGTATCCTGTTCGTCAAGTCGTCTCTTTTAAGCGAGATGTATATCGTCGCGTGATGAAAGAGTTCGCACCAGTAGTTATGCCATTACAAGAACAAGTGTCTATGTCTCGTCCTTCCTATGGATATCGCCGTAAAAGGTATTAGATAACACTATGCTGACACGTTTGCGGGAAATTGTAGAAAAAGTGGCTATGGCAGCGAGTCTGCCAGAAGCACTTGAACTATTAGTGAAAGAAACGTGTCAAGCTATGCACACGGATGTGTGTTCTATTTATCTTGCCGATATTCCCCATCGCTGTTTCTATTTAATGGCCACAAAAGGATTGAAAAAGCCGAAAGGGCGTGCCGTCAGCCTCTCATTTGATGAGGGGGTGGTGGGTGAAGTAGGACGTCTTTCTGAGCTGATTAATCTGGCTGATATTCGTGAACATCCTAATTTTACCTATCTGCCACAAGTAAAAGAGGATGATCTGCGCGCTTTTCTCGGCGTGCCCATTGTCTATCGTCGTCAGTTACTTGGGGTGCTGGTGGTTCAGCAAAAAGAGCGACGCTTATTTAATGAAAGCGAAGAGTCTTTTATGGTGACACTAGCCACCCAATTAGGGGCGATATTGTCGCAAGTGCAAACGAAAGGATTATTTGGACAATATCGTCAAAGCCGTATTAAAGCCCTATCCGTTTCTACGGGGGTAGTGATGGCATATGGTTGGCAAGAGATGTCTCAGCCAACCTTAGATCATGTTTTTAAAGCAAGTGCACTGGATATAAAAAGTGAATTAAACCGATTAACGGTCGCCTTAGAAGATGCGACATCGGAGTGTCGCCGTTTTAGTAAGCGCTTTATGGCAAATTCACAAAAAGAGAGTGCGGCTATTTTCGATCTCTATTCGCATTTACTTAACGATCCCCAATTAAGACAAAAAATGACTGGGGTTATACAACAAGGCTATGTTGCTGAGTGGGCAGTAAAAGTGGTGATAGAGAAGTTTTCTGCACAGTTCTCAAGTCTTAAAGATAGTTATATGCGAGAACGAGCTTCAGATTTAAAAGCATTAGGTCAGCGCTTACTATTTCATTTAGATGATGATCTCAGCACGACAAATACATGGCCAGATCGCTTTATTCTTGTGGCGGATGAGCTTAGTGCCAATCTATTGGCTGAGTTGCCAGAACAACAACTGGCGGGGGTGATAGTTCGTGATGGTGCGACTCATTCACACTCAGCGATTTTAGTTCGAGCAATGGGGATCCCTGCCATTATGGGGGCAGATATTCAACCGGAGCTACTTCACAACCGAATGCTGATTCTTGATGGTTATCGTGGTGAGATTTTTATTGAACCAGAACCCTTTATCATGCAGGAATATCGGCAAATTATTGATGAAGAAAGAGTATTGAGTCAACTTGCTGAAGAGCAGCTTGAACAGCAAGCGGTATTAAAAAATGGTGAATCCATCAGTGTGCAATTAAATGCAGGGCTAAGCATTAAATATGAACAACGTATTAGCGTTGGTATAGATGGTGTCGGTCTTTATCGCACAGAAATCCCTTTTATGTTACAAAGCGGTTTTCCTTCCGAAGATGAACAAAAAAACCGTTATCGTGAAATCTTATCATTTTTTCCCAATAAACCCGTCGTACTACGTGCTTTAGATATAGGTGCAGATAAACAGCTTCCTTATATGCCGATAAATGAGGAGAACCCTTGTTTAGGGTGGCGGGGGATCAGAATATTACTTGATCAGCCAGAAATATTTCTGATCCAACTACGAGCGATGTTAAAAGCTAATCTTGAATTTAAAAATTTGAAAATATTGTTGCCGATGGTGACAAGTATTGATGAAATTGAAGAAGCGAAAGCATTGTTACTAAGAGCATGTGCTGAAGTTAGCCGAGAAATGAAATGCGAATGCATTCTACCACCTGTGGGGATCATGCTTGAAGTCCCCTCATTGGTCTTTATGTTACCGCAATTAGCACATCGAGTAGATTTTATCTCGATTGGTACCAATGATTTAACGCAATATTTACTTGCAGTCGATCGTAATAATACCCATGTAGCACTGCTCTATGATAATTTGCATCCTGCATTACTGCGTTCGCTTAATATTATTGCTTTAGAATGCCAACGTTATCAGTTACCAGTCAGTGTTTGTGGTGAAATGGCGGGTACGCCGATGGGGGCATTGCTACTAATAGGGCTAGGTTTTCGTCAGTTAAGCATGAGTGGCCGTAGTTTACCTAGGGTAAAATACTTATTGCGCCATCTAGATCCTGCTATCTTACAGCCTTTTATGCAACAGGTGTTGAAAGCTGAAACGGCAATAGAGATAAAAAAATTGTCTGCTGATTTTATGGAAAGACAAGGATTAGGTGGATTAATTCGCGGAGGTATCTGATAGGCCTTCGTATAAACTTTTTGTCTAAGGGGTTATCCACATCGACCCATAGATAGAAAATCATTAATAAAGTGAAGTAGGGAAGAATGAGTATAAACTACCTTAAATTTCCAGAAATCGATCCAGTTATGTTTTCTATCGGGCCAGTATCTTTGCACTGGTACGGCATGATGTATTTGATTGGATTTGTGTTTGCATTATGGCTAGCAAACCGCAGAGCGGCAAAACCTAACAGTGGTTGGCAAAAAAGTGAAGTCGAAACATTACTTTATGTAGGGTTTGTGGGCGTGTTTATTGGTGGGCGTCTAGGATATGTTTTATTCTATAACTTACCGGTATTTTTAGATAATCCACTTTACCTATTTAAAGTCTGGGATGGCGGAATGTCCTTCCACGGTGGCTTAATTGGGGTGATCTGCGCCATGATTTGGTTTGCTCGTCGCACTAAACGTCACTTTTTTCAAGTCGCAGACTTTGTTGCTCCATTAATTCCATTTGGTTTAGGTTTAGGACGTATTGGTAACTTTATTAATGGAGAGCTTTGGGGGAGAGTCACCTTAGATACCCCGTGGGCGATTTTATTCCCAGGCTCCCGTGCAGAAGATCTACAGCTTGTCGCGCAAGATCCCACTACACTATTACCTATCATTCAGCAATACGGCGTATTGCCTCGCCACCCATCGCAACTCTATGAAATGTTCCTAGAAGGCGTGGTATTATTTATTATTCTGAATATCTTTGTGCGCAAAAATCGTCCTATGGGCAGTGTATCGGGGTTATTCTTAATTGGTTATGGTGCTTTCCGTATTATTGTTGAATTCTTCCGCCAACCTGATGCGCAATTAGGTTTATTTAGCGGTATCAGCATGGGGCAAATTCTTTCCATTCCAATGATAATATTAGGCATTATCTTTATGGTGTGGGCGTATCGTCGCGATAAAGCCACTCCACAGACGCCAACAACACACTAACTATTATTAGCTAACAAAAAAGAGAGACTACATGAAGCAGTATCTGGCATTGTGTCAACGCATTATCGATGAAGGTGAATGGATTGATAATAAACGGACAGGAACCCGTTGTTTAACGGTGATAAATGCCGATCTGGAATATGATGTTGCCAATAACCAATTTCCACTCATAACAACGCGTAAAAGTTTTTACAAAGCCGCGATTGCGGAACTATTAGGGTACTTACGTGGTTATGATAATGCAGCACAATTTCGTGCTATTGGCTGTAATACGTGGAACGCGAATGCTAATGAAAATAGCGCATGGTTAAATAATCCGCATCGTAAGGGTGAAGATGATATGGGCCGAGTCTATGGTGTTCAAGGACGCCAATGGCAACGCCCTGATGGCTCGCACTTTGATCAATTACGTAAAGTGGTAGATAACTTAACTAACGGTATTGACGATCGTGGTGAGATAGTCACTTTTTATAATCCCGGAGAAACAGCGTTAGGGTGTTTACGTCCATGCATGCATACACATACTTTTTCATTGCTCGGTGACAGGCTTTATTTAACCTCATATCAACGTAGCTGTGATGTCCCATTAGGGTTGAATTTTAATCAAATTCAATGCTTTGTATTATTAGCGCTGGTGGCTCAAATCACAGGGCATAAACCAGGTAAAGCATTCCATAAGATAGTTAATGCTCACATTTATGAGAACCAATTACCTCTGATGCGTGATGTTCAACTAAAAAGAGAGCCATTGCCATTACCTAAGCTACATATTAATCCAAACATTAAGACATTAGATGATATAGAAACTTGGGTCACGACAGATGACTTTAGTGTTGAAGGTTATCAGTGTCACGAGGCGATAAAATACCCGTTCACGGTATAGTTTAACTCACTGATTTGGTTTAACACTTAACAACCCCCAATAGTTGAATTCAATTATTGGGGGTTTTTGATATACAAAACACCCCCTTTATTGGGGTTTATTTGTATATCAAGGTAATGTACTATACTCAAATATACAAAATAACCCCTCGTTGGGGGTGATTTAGTAGAGGTTGATATGGAGTTAATAAGAGCAATTAATGTTTTTAACAAATTCAGTAAGCAAGGTAGAAATATCTTCCTCACCAAAGATTTAAAAATGCTTTTTCCTGATGAGTCTCCGAAAACATTACAAAAATCAGTTGACCGGCTGATCGCGCATGATGTGCTACGCCGAGCATCAAAAGGTGTATATATCTATACTCAAGGTTCATTGGGGCCTTACCCTTTAGAACGTCTGGCCGAAAATATTCGACGAGGCCACTACAACTACATTAGTTTGGAATCCGCTCTATCTCAGTACGGTGTAATTTCACAGATCCCCATCGACAGACTTACGATTATGTCCACAGGCCGGTCTGGAGAGTTTGTAACGCCTTGGGGCGTTATTGAGGTTACCCATACTGCCAAGAAGCCTCTTGAAATACTCAATACTACGGTGGAAGGAAGGGGGCCATTAAGAATTGCAACAAAGGAGACTGCCATTAAGGATCTAATGAAGGTTGGCAGAAATACACACCTCATCCAACGTGAGGAATTAAACTATGTCTGATTTTGTCAATTTTAATGAGCTGGTTGACAGCATTGTCATCGAAAAGGATTACGGCGCGAACAGGAATGCTAGCCACTATCCAAAAAGATATTTATGGAAGTAAAGATCCGAAGCCAGTAAAAAAATTTGAAATGTAGCACTCCAGCTAAGCCTGAACCTTTGAAGTGACCCCCAATAGTTGAATTTAATTATTGGGGGTTTTTGATATCAAAAAATAGTCATTTTATTGTTATTAACTTAAAAAAATATCGTATTGCGTAACCTCTCTTAAATTTGATGAGCTTTTATTTACCTATCTGGTTTTTGCCTGCATTGTTATTGAGATAAAACAGTAACAATGACAAGGAAAACAAGTAGGAGGCATGGATGACAGGCAATCATTATTCCCACTCTAAACATTTAGGGAGTAGCTTATTCGAGGTGCTTATTGTTATGGCTATAGTAGCAATATTGAGCGCTTTATCCTTGAGCTCATATCATCAGTTGTTACGCCAACGCCAGTTAGTTCAAAGTGTAAGAGAAGTGATGGCGTTTTTAGCTTATCAACAACAACGCTCACTGCTCTTTAATTGCAAAGTGCAAATTGTATTGTGGCTATCACCTATTAATAAATTAGAGGCAAAATCGTTAACAACACCCACAACCAAAGAAAGTATTCAATTAGGGTTAAACAATCAGCTTATTCGCTCTACAGCAACACGCTTTACATTTTGTGGCTTACGCCAAACATTACGACCGATGCATTTTGTGCTGTCAAATGGTGATGAAGAGGTCAAAATTATTATCTCTTCATTAGGGCGTATTCGAGCGTGCAGTCAGACAATAAAGGCATTTTCAGTATGCTAAAGCGTCCTTTGTCTATTCAACATCATGATTTTGCGGGTTTTATGTTGATGGAGTGCCTCTTTGTGATGACGATAAGTAGTATTTTATTAGTTTGTATTGGACGTGCTTATCCTTATATTATCAATGAGTTAACTTCTTCTTATCAACAATATCGTTTAGAGATTTATCTAAAACAGCGTTTGCAGTTACTGGAGACGCAATTAAGGCGAGCAGGGTACTGCAATGGTGATTGCACTGTTAAAAAAGCTTCTTTACCTGCATCACTTAAAATAGGTCATTATCCTTATCACCCTCATGGCTCTTGTGTTTTGTTTGTTTACGATATGAACAATAACGGCCGTTGGGAGAGTCCAGAAGAACAAGAGAGTGATTACTTTGGTTTTAGATTAAAAAACGGTCAGCTTGAACAACGTCGTGGTGTGCAAAATTGTGATTCAACAGGTTGGCAACAGATCTTCGAAAAAGAAGAAATTGAGGTGACAGAATTTATCTTAACTCCCTATACACACTATTCTCCAATAAAAAAACGTGCATTTAACTATCTATCATTATCATTAAAATTCCAAGCAAAACAAAATATTAACCTAAAAGTACACTATCAAACATCAATACTATTAAGGAATATTTCGTGATAACGACACAGGGAACAATAAAGGAGCAACAGGGTGTCATCGGTCTGATGGCTGCAGTAGGTTTTATGGTGATAAGTTTATCGTTACTGACAAGTTTTGCTTATCATTATCGTCAATGTCAATTAATGGTGATGCAAGAGTTACAAGCAAAGCAGACCTTTTTATTCGCTGGATCTGCGTTGTCATGGGGAATGACCTTAACATGGGATTTATCGCCTTCTCGTCTTTACCAATGGCAATGTCGTACTTTTACTGCTGAGCCTAATATGAAAAGCTGTTTCTCTTTGAGAGGAAAGACAAGCGCTTTACTACTCGGAGAGGCTAAAAGTCATAGCGGAGATAAGATATCTCATTATCAATGGATTAATCTGGTGGGTAAGGAAAAACTGCATATTGAAGCCCAACCGAATGGTTGGCTAGACTACTGTCCACTAGTTAAAGAAGGCTGTATTTGATAATAAATACTTAATTAATCATGAAAGAAAAGAAGATAGTATGCTAATTAATATGGTGTCAGTATTGCTATTCTTTAATATTAGCTTTGTCGCTATTATAGGGTATAGCCAAGCCTTAAAAGTTGATTTTCAGCGCTTAGTGGCTATCCAACAAGCCGGAGCGTCTCTTTTTGCTTTTTATGGGCAAATGTCATTCAACTCTGTTGATAACCTTAAAATAATGACACAATCACTTATTGAAGCGAAAGGCTGTCAAAAAATAGAGGGATCGATAACCCACCATTCAGGTTATGTGACACGCTTATACCATTGGTCATGTGATTAATAAAATGAGGATCTGATGTTCCATATTTACCATTCAAATCAATTATCACTACTTAAATCACTGATGGTACATTTTATGCAAAATCGGCCACTATCATCGCCTTTTGAGCAAGAAGTGATTTTAGTGCAAAGTCCCGGAATGTCGCAGTGGTTACAAATCCAATTAGCAGAAAGTTTGGGTATTGCTGCTAATATCCGTTATCCATTACCCGCTACTTTTATTTGGGAAATGTTTACTCGGGTATTATCAGGTATACCTAAAGAAAGTGCGTTTTCTAAAGATGCCATGACATGGAAACTAATGGCATTATTGCCTAATTACCTTGATGATCCGGCATTTAAACCCTTGCTACATTATCTTAAAGATGATGAAGACAAACGTAAATTACATCAACTAGCGGGGCGTGTGGCGGATCTCTTTGACCAATATCTGGTTTATCGTCCCGATTGGTTGTCGGCATGGGAAAATGATCAACTAATTGATGGCTTGAGTGACAATCAATATTGGCAAAAAACACTGTGGTTGGCACTGCAACGCTATACAGAAGATCTTGCGCAACCTAAATGGCATCGTGCTAATCTTTATCAACAATTTATTTCTACTTTGAATGATGCGCCTATGGGGGCGCTTGCGCACTGTTTTCCATCGCGTATTTTTATTTGTGGTATTTCAGCATTGCCACAAGTCTATTTGCAAGCACTGCAAGCAATCGGTAGACATACCGAAATCTATTTATTGTTTACTAATCCTTGCCGCTATTACTGGGGAGATATTCAAGATCCAAAATTCCTCGCTCGTCTAAATAGTAGAAAGCCTCGACATTATCAGCAACTTCATGAACTACCTTGGTTTAAAGATGAACAAAATGCATCGACACTATTTAATGAAGAAGGGGAGCAAAATGTCGGCAATCCACTATTAGCGTCTTGGGGAAAGTTAGGTAAAGATAATCTCTATTTTCTTTCTGAGCTTGAATATAGCGATGTGTTAGATGCTTTTGTTGATATACCAAGAGATAATTTACTGCATCAACTTCAGGCCGATATACTCGATTTAGAGGATTTTTCACAAATAGGTCAGACGCTTGAGGATTACCAAAGTAGTGAAAAAAAGCGGATCATTGCCAATGATGATCGTTCTTTGACCTTTCATGCTAGCCATAGCCCACAACGGGAAGTCGAGGTATTACAAGACCAATTACTGCATCTCCTCGAGCAAGATGCTGATTTATTACCGCGAGATATTATTGTTATGGTGGCGGATATTGATAGCTATACGCCCTATATTCAAGCCGTATTTGGTAATGCGCCCGCAGAGCGTTATATTCCTTTTGCCATTTCAGACCGAAAAGCTCGCCAAGTACATCCTGTCTTACAAGCTTTTATCACTTTATTAGAATTACCTCAAAGCCGTTTTACCGCAGAGCAAGTGCTTGCATTACTTGAAGTACCCGCCTTAGCTGCACATTTTGCCATTTTTGAAAATGAGTTGAAGCTGCTACGGCGCTGGGTTGAAGAGTCAGGTATACGTTGGGGATTAGATGATGAAAATGTGGCCTCCTTTTTATTACCTGTGACAGGAAAAAATACGTGGGAGTTTGGGTTATTAAGGATGCTTCTTGGTTATGCGATGGACAGTGAGGCTGGGCCGTGGCAAGGGGTACTGCCTTACGATGAATCAAGTGGCCTAGTCGCTGAGTTAGCAGGGCATCTAGCAGATTTTTTATATACCTTAAGTGAATGGCGAACACGATTAAGCGAAACTCGCAACTTAGAAGAGTGGCTTGATATCGGTCAACAGCTTGTTGATGCCTTTTTTGACACAGATGAAGAGACAGAGCTGGTATTGGCGCTTATCACGCAACAGTGGCAAAAGGTGATAAAAAATGGTCTAGAGGCGCACTATCAACATGAAATTCCATTAGTGTTGATCCGCGATGAACTTACAGTGCGTTTTGATGATGAGAAAATTAGCCAACGCTTTTTAGCCGGAAGCCTTAATTTTTGCACCTTAATGCCAATGCGTTCAATTCCATTTAAAGCAGTCTGTTTATTGGGAATGAATGATGGGGTCTACCCACGTAATATTCAGCCATTAGGATTTGATTTAATGGCAGAAAAACGTCGTCGAGGTGATAGAAAACGTCGTGATGATGATCGCTACCTGTTTTTAGAAGCATTAAGCTCAGCAGAAAAATACCTTTATATCAGTTATATTGGTAAATCTATTCGTGACGATCGTGAATGTAATCCTTCGGTATTGATTAAAGAGTTACAAGATTATATTGGGCAAAATTTCCGTTTAAGGGAAGATGCATCATTAAATGTTGATGACAGTGCGCAGCGTATCATCAGCCATTTATTAACCCAACATAGTCGAGTGCCTTTTGCGCCAGAAAACTTTAAAACGGATGCCCTATATCGCTCTTATGCCGCTGAATGGTTACCGGCAGCAAGTGGGAAAGGGACTGTTCACCAAGCATTTTCAACACCATTAAATAAAAAAATTGAGAAAGTCTCTTTAGATGAACTATCACGCTTTTATCGCCATCCCGTACGCGCTTTTTTCCAGCAAAGTCTAAAAACGAATTTTGTTATTGAAGAGACCGAGCTACCGGAAGAAGAGCCTTTTGTCATTAATGCATTACAACGTTATCTATTAAACCAATGGTTATTAAAAGCCTTAATCGAAGGGACATCAACAGAAGCACTTTATGAACGCATTAAAGCTGCTGGAAAATTACCAGCTAGTGCGTTTGGTCAAATTTATTGGGAGCAACAAATAGAAACGTTGCAACCTTTAGCCGAAAAAGTCAGAAGTGAACGTTTAGCAACCCATTCTGTCACAATAGAATACCAATTTAATACGATCCCATTAATTGGTCGTTTAAATGAAGTACAAGCCGATGGGTTACTCCGTTGGCGACCCGCCACATTAACAGCTAATGATCTACTGCAATTATGGATAGAACATCTCGTGTACTGCTTAAGTGGTGGAACTGGCGAAAGCCGTTTTTATGGTAGAAAAGAGTCGCAATGGTGTCTATCACCGGTGTCTGCGGATATTGCGTATTCAACCCTTGAAAGATTGATCCAAGATTATCAAACAGGGATGAATACACCTTTAGCCTTATTCGCCAACAGTGGTTGGGCTTGGTTACAAGCTTGCTTCGATAAAAAAACACAGACGTTTTTATTTGATGATGAAGAGATACAAAACAAGGCAGAATTGGTATTAACGCAATATTTAACCGATAGCTATAACCGAGAAGGTGAAATGAATGATATCTATATTCAACGTGTATTTCATCAGCTTGATGCACCTTTTCTTGAGGCAGTAAAACAGACCACGTTAGCCATATTTAAGCCAATCATTCCATTTATAAAAAAATAAGGGAGCTCATATCAGATGAGAAAATACTTATCGCAACTTTGGATTATGTTGCTATTGATGCTAGTCAGTATCAACAGCTTCGCAACAGATCCACTTTGGCAAGTATTGCCGGATAGCATTGAAAAAAGTGAAAGTGATCCACGTGATTATCAGGCTATTAAATTAGCTAATGATATGACCGTATTACTGGTTTCAGATAAAAAAGCGGTCAAATCATTAACCGCCGTTGCTCTGCCTGTCGGTGCATTAGAAGATCCAGATAGCCAACAAGGTCTTGCCCACTATTTAGAACATATGGTGTTAATGGGCTCGACCAAATACCCAAAATCAGGGGATCTGACAGAGTTTTTAAATAAAAATGGTGGCTCTCATAATGCCAGCACAACCACTTACCGCACCGCATTTTATTTAGAAGTTGAAAATAGTGCCATTAATGAAGCAGTTGATCGTTTGGCAGATGCATTAGCGGAGCCATTACTTGATCCTAAATATGCTGATCGTGAACGTAATGCGGTTAATGCGGAATTAACCATGGCTCGCTCCCGCGATGGAATGCGTTTTTGGCAAGTGAGAGCCGAAACTTTGAATCCGGCTCATCCAAGCTCTCGTTTTATGGGAGGAAACTTAGAAACATTAAGTGATAAGCCAGAGAGTAAATTACAAGATGAATTAGTGAAATTCTATCAAACATACTATTCTGGTAACTTAATGAATGGGGTGATTTATAGTAATAAATCACTGGACGAACTCGCTAAATTAGCGGCTGATACTTTTTCCCATATTCCTAATAAAAACACCCAAGCACCAGTAACGACGGTGCCTGCGATGACAGAAAAAGAAAAAGGGATAATGATCCACTTAGTCCCAGCTCAGCCACAAAAAACCTTACAAATCGAATTTGGTATTGATAATAATCTTGCCGATTTTCGCAGTAAATCAGATGAATATATTGGCTACCTTATTAGCAATCGTAGCACGGGTACACTAGCAACTTGGCTACAAGAGCAAGGATTAGCAGAGAATATTAGTACTTCATCTGAATCCTATATCGATCGCAACCAAGGTTCATTTACCATTTATGTTTCTTTAACAGACAAAGGCCTTGCTGAGAAAGATAAAGTTATTTCAGCGATTTTTTCTTATATTCAACTGATCCAAAATAAAGGGGTCAGTGAGCGCTATTTTAAAGAAATAGCCAATGTGCTTGACCTCTCATTTCGCTATGGCTCTATTGTCAGAGATATGAACTATATTGAAGATATCTCCGATATGATGCTGCGTTATCCGATTAAAAATATTCTTAATGCAGATTTTATTGCCGATGACTATCAACCTTCTGCGATCCTTTCTCGCCTAGGATCGCTTACACCAGAAAATGCGCGTATTTGGGTGATTAGCCCTAATGAGCCTTCAAATAAGCAAGCTTATTTTGTTCATGCACCTTATCAAGTGGATAAAATTACTGCGAAGCAATTAGCTTCATGGCAGGAATTAGCCAGCGACATCTCATTGTCATTGCCGACACTAAACCCTTATATTCCTGATAATCTGTCACTTATTGATGCTGATAGTAACATCACTAAGCCTCAATTATTATGGCAAGACAGTCATGCTCGGTTATTCTATATGTCATCGCACTATTTTTCTGATGAGCCGAAAGCCAGTGTGACGTTAAGTTTAGTGAACAAAAATGCAGATCGCACAGTTAAACAGCAAGTTATACAAACATTGACCAATTACCTTGCTGATCTAACCTCTAGTGAATTGGCTTATCAAGCTTCTGTTGCCGGCATGAATATCTCCTCTTCTTCTGGGCGTGGAGTCGATTTCTCAGTCAATGGTTATACTCAACATTTACCAGAGCTAGTAAATGCCACACTAAAAAGCTATATAACGTTTGAAGCTACTCAGCAAGAGCTTGATCAAGCTAAATCTTGGTATCGTGAACAACTGGAAGTGACGCATAACCTTAAAGCGTATGATGCTGCAATGTTACCTGCCCGTCGCCTAAATACGATCCCTTATTATGAAGAAGCCGATAAACTTAAGGCGTTAGAGTCGATAACGTTACAAGATATTAAAGATAATCGTCGTGATGTCATTGAAAATGCAGCGCTTCAAGCATTAATTATCGGTAATTTAACGCCAGAGCAGAGCCGTGAGATAGTTAAATCGGCACAAGCATTATTAGGCAATAAAGGAACAGAATATTGGATTGGCGACACATTAGTTTTTGATAAATTAAATCAAGTTACATTCCAAAATAAATCTAAAAGTACCGATAATGCGCTAGGGGAATTGTTTATCCCTGTTGGCTATGAGCGTCTACAAGGAAAAGCGATTACATCAGTATTATCCTCTATCGTGCATCCTTGGTTCTTTGAACAACTCAGAACAGAAGAGCAATTAGGTTATGCGGTCTTTGCTTTCCAAGCTTCAATGGGCGAGCAGTCCGGTTTAGGCTTTTTACTGCAAAGTAATGCTAAACCACCAGTTTATCTCAATGAGCGTTATCATGCATTTTATCAACAAGCTTATGATCGTTTGAAAAAGCTAAGTGAAGTTGAATTTAATCAATATAAAAAAGCCATTATTGATGAAGTAAAACAACCACCGCAAACATTTTATGAAGAGGTTTCTCTTTATCGTAATGATTTTTATCGTAATAACTTAAAATATGATGGTCGTGAGAAGTTTTTAGCCCAACTGAATAAGGTAACGCTAAAACAAGCAATCGAATTTTATGAAAAAGCGATAATTAAACCGACAGGACTCGTGTTTGTTTCACAAATAATCGGGAAAGAGGGTAACAACGCTGATTATGCGCAAAATAAACAGTGGAAAATCTATTCAACCGTGAGTGAATTACAAAAAACATTACCTGTTGAGGAAATTAAAGAGTGAGTGAAGTGATACAGGCACAGGTATTAGATCCCTATACACTTCCTTTGTATCAAAGACGCCTCATTGAGGCGTCTGCGGGAACAGGGAAAACGTACACTATAGGGTTATTGTATTTACGATTACTGCTTGGATTAGGGGGCGAGTCAGCATTTCATCGCCCCTTAAGTGTTGAAGAGATCTTAGTCGTTACTTTTACCGAAGCGGCAACGGATGAATTACGCGCCCGTATTCGTCAAAATATTCATCAGTTAAGGCTAGCCTGTATCCGTCATCAAGTAGAAAATGACAATAACGCTTACCAAATATTATTAGATCAAATCCCGAATAAAATGGTGGCGGCGCAATGGCTATTAGAAGCTGAGCGTCAAATGGATGAAGCCGCTATTTATACTATTCATGGTTTTTGTCAGCGCATGTTAGCCACTAACGCTTTTGAATCTGGTGTATTGTTTGAACAGGTGTTGATCCAAGATGAATATGAGTTAAAAAAACGTGTCTGCGCTGATTTTTGGCGCAGGCACTGTTATCCCCTTTCTTATGATGTTGCCTATGCGGTAAGCGAAATTTGGTCTGGCCCTGAGCAACTGCTTTATGAAATTCAACCCTATTTACAAGGCGAATGCCCCGAAATTCAAGGTATTGATTTCGACGCTAAAAAAGAGACTGTTGAACAGCGTCATCAAGCAGTCATTGAGGCCATTGATAAAGTTAAAGCACTATGGCGTCATCATTGCAATGAAATTGCAGATTGGATAACTTCATCTGGTGTTGATAAACGCAGTTACAGTAGTCGTTTCTTACCTAAATGGATCGATGAAATCACCGCATGGGCCACTCCACTCGAAACCAAAAGTTATCAGTTACCTGACTGTTTAAGTCGTTTTTCGCAAGCAACCCTACATGAAAAAACTACAAAGGGTGCTGCGCCTGAGCACGCTTTATTTGCGGAAATCGAACTACTTTGCCAACAAAGTTTAACGTTACGTGATGTGATCATTGCCAATGCCATTCCTGAAATACGCCAAGGGATAGAAAATGAAAAAATGCGTCGTGGTGAGTTGGGATTTGATGATCTGTTAACGCGTCTCGATAAGGCATTGCAACGAGAAGGTGGCGAAGCATTAGCAGATGCTATTCGCCAACGTTATCCTGTTGCGATGATTGACGAATTTCAGGATACCGATCCTCAGCAGTATCGTATTTTTGATACTATCTATGGTGAGCATACAGAGAGTGGTTTGCTATTTATTGGTGATCCCAAACAAGCCATTTACGCTTTTCGTGGTGCAGATATCTTTACCTATATTCGGGCACGGCAACAAACCGATCACCACTATACATTGAATACTAACTGGCGCTCGGCTCCGGGTATGGTAAGTGCAGTTAATAAACTGTTTTTACGTTCTAAAACCCCTTTTTTGTTTGATCATATTCCTTTTATTGAGGTCAATTCGGCTGAAAAAAATCAGCATATGAAGTTTATTTACCAGCAAAAAACGGTTGCCCCATTAAATTTTTGGTTAGCTGAAGGTGAAAGCCTTTCAACTGGTAATTATGAACAATTAATGGCCTCGCAATGTGCGATGCAAATTCGTGACTGGTTATCAGCTGGTGACAATCAACAAGCTTGGTTAATCGAACAAGATAATAAAAGAGCTGTCACATCTGCCGATATTGTGGTGCTAGTGCGTAGTCGCCGAGAAGCATTATTGATCCGAGATGCATTAGATCTGTTATCTATCCAATCAGTATTTTTATCCAATAGAGAAAGTGTGTTTGAAACCAATGAAGCCAAAGATCTACTTTGGTTACTACAAGCAGTGGTAACCCCTGAAAAAGAACGGGTGTTAAGAGCTTCTCTTGCCAGTGCACTGTTTGGATTTAACGCACAACAAATTGATGAACTTAATCAAGATGAACAGCGTTGGAACCGCTATGTGGAGCAATTCGCTGATTATTTTGTCTTGTGGCAAAAACGTGGTGTGTTACCTATGCTACGTAAAGTCATGATAGAAAACCAAATCGCTGAGAACTTACTCGCAAGCCAAGCAGGAGAACGACGTTTAACCGATATCATGCATATTGGTGAGTTGCTACAAGAAACATCATTACAGCTTGATAGCGAGCACGCCCTTATTCGTTGGTTAGCCCAGCAAATTTCTCGACCAGATGCACAAGCGGAAAGTCAGCAAATGCGTTTGGAAAGTGATAAAAATCTAGTGCAAATTTGTACCATTCACAAATCTAAAGGATTGGAATATCCCATTGTTTGCCTACCTTTTGCCTGTAATTATCAAGAACAAAAGGGCGCGCTTTATCATGATAGAGATGAATTTTACGCAAAACTAGATATTTTTAATCAACCTGATAGCGTGCGTCTTGCTGATGAAGAGCGATTGGCAGAGGATTTACGCTTGTTGTATGTGGCATTAACTCGGGCGAAATTTTGTTGTTATGTTGGTGTTGCGCCTTTGGTTAAAGGAAATAAACGTAAGTCAGGATTAACTGATTTGCATAAAAATGCGCTGGGATATCTGTTGCAGCATGGGGAAGAGGGTAATAGTGAGCTATTACATCAATCCATTAATCAATTGCTTGATGACAATATAAAAGTGATCACGTTAGGTGATACCTCAACGCATCGATATCAATCTCCACACACAACGAATATTGCTTTAGATGCCGCCATATTTAAGCGAAAAATTAATGATAATTGGCGTATCACCAGTTATTCGGGATTAACGGCACAACACTCTGCTCGTGGATATCTATTTGATAGTGCTGATTTGGATGCCTTGGTGCAATCTATCGCTCCGGGCTTAGATACCGATGCTAAAGGTGAGAAAACGGCGCAACACAGCGATGAACTCTCTATTCATCACTTCCCTCGTGGTGCAGTCGCGGGGACATTTTTACATAGCTTGCTTGAAGAGCTTGATTTTTCACAACCTATTGATGAAAGTTGGATGCAAGAGCAACTTATTGCCCAAGGTTTTGAGGAAAAATGGACGCCATTGTTGGTGGCTTGGATGGAAACCCTTTTTCACACCCCATTAAATGCGCAAGGCTTATGTTTAGCTGATATTCCCAAGGAGCATCAACTCGATGAGCTACAATTCTATCTGCCTATTGAAAAGGAGATGTCGGCGGCACAGTTAACAGCATTAACCCGTCAATACGATCCTTTATCTGCGCAATGTCCAGCCCTCAATTTTCAGCAAGTGCAAGGCATGCTAAAAGGTTTTATTGACTTAGTATTTTGTTGGGAGGGTAAGTATTATGTGGTTGACTATAAATCTAACTGGCTTGGTGAATCGAGTGAGGATTACACGCAAGAGGCGATGAGCAATGCAATGCGCGATCATCGTTATGATTTACAGTATCAACTCTATACTTTAGCGCTACATCGATTTTTACAACAACGCTTACCTGATTATGATTATCAACGTCATTTTGGTGGGATCTGCTATCTCTTCTTACGTGGTATTGATGCTGACTACCCGGGCAATGGCGTCTATACCTATCTCCCTGAAGAAAAGTTTGTAGAAGCATTAGATGCGCTATTTAAAGGGGAAGCGCTTGAGGTTAACGGCAGTAAAGTGAACGCGCTGGGTGAGAACAATTCAAATGATTAAATTATTAGAACAAGCAATTGCACAAAACCTATTGCGCCCATTAGATTTACGTTTTGCTCAAATGCTGGTGGCAGATGAAAATCCTATCCTACTGTTTATTTTTGCCTATCTCAGTGCTCAAACAGGGGCGGGCCATGTTTGCTTACCGTTAAATATCATACAACAAGATAAATTGTTTGATGGACGACACACCGAGCTTTCACAAGCCATTTGGCAGAAAATGGCGCAACCATCAGCGAAAGAAATACTGGCAGAGCTTAATCAGAGCGAGTGTGTTAATCAAGGCCATAGTGACTTACCTTCACCTATTATTCTCGATAACGGATTACTTTATCTACAAAGAATGTGGCGTTATGAAGAGCAAATTGCGCAATTTTTTCGCCAAGAGCAACGGGTGGTTGATATCGATGAAAATCAATTAACAAACGTATTAAATCAACTTTTCCCAAGTGTTAAGACAGATGCTGAAACTAACTGGCAAAAAGTCGCCGCAGCGGTTGCTATTACAAGCCCTATTTCGATTATTTCGGGTGGCCCAGGGACAGGGAAAACCACGACAGTAGCAAAGATTTTAGCTGCTTTTGTCATGCTAACGGCGAATGAAAAACCCATTATTCAACTAGCCGCACCCACGGGAAAAGCGGCAGCTAGATTGACCGAATCATTAGGTAAAGCATTAGCGCAATTGGCACTAAGTGAAGAAGAGTTAAAATGGATGCCCGATCAAGCGCAAACCATTCATCGCTTATTAGGTGCCCAACCGGAAAGTCAGCAAGTTCGTTATCATCGCGATAATCCGCTACAACTTGATATCTTGGTTATAGATGAAGCTTCTATGGTGGATTTACCGATGATGGCGCGTTTAATTGAGGCTTTACCGGAACATTGCCATGTTATTTTTCTGGGAGATAAAGATCAGCTCGCTTCGGTAGAGGCGGGAGCTGTTTTAGGGGATATTTGTCGTTTTGCGGATCAGGGGTTTAGCCAACGCCGTTTTGAGCAGATTGATCGCTTAACACAAGGTGAATTACAGAAAGATCCCGCTTCTATGACGACTTCTACTACGCCAGTTTCGGTGGTCAGTGATTCACTATGTTTATTGCGTAAAAGTTATCGTTTTGGCTCACATTCAGGTATTGGTCAATTAGCTTTTGCGGTTAATCAAGGACAAGTGAAGAGTGCTATGACATTACTGAAAAAAGCGACAGTAACACAAGAGAGCACTGAGCGAGAAAAACATACCGATCCGCAGGACATCGAATTTATCTCATTAGACACCGATGAGAGCTATATGAAGATGCTTCAAGATGTTGCTAAGGCTTATCATCACTATCTATCGTTAGTCGCGCAAAAAGCAGCACCAGAGACTATTCTTCATAGCTTTAATCAATATCGTTTATTGTGCGCTTTGCGAGAAGGGCCTTTTGGTGTCACAGGACTAAATGAACGTATTGAGATGCTGTTACATCGCCAACGCTTGATACGACGACCTATAAATAGTTATCAGCGGGAGTATATTGGGCGACCAATTATGATCCAGCGTAATGACAGCACATTGGGGCTATTTAATGGTGATATCGGCATTATGCTTAATAACGATGAAGGAGAAATGAAAGCTTTCTTTCAGTTGCCTGATGGCACATTGAAAGCTATCCAACCTAGTCGTTTACCGCAACATGAGACAGCCTATGTGATGACAGTGCATAAATCACAAGGTTCGGAATTTACCCATACGGCATTGGTATTACCGACACAATTTTCTCCTATTGTTAGCCGAGAATTACTCTATACGGCGATAACGCGAGCCAAGCAGAAGCTATCACTTTATTCTTCTGAATATATGGTGAAAATGGCGATCCAAACACGTATTCAACGCCGCAGTGGATTAGTTGAAAAACTGCGTTACTGAGTGATTTTTTAATTTAATACGAATTAATATAATTATAGTGAATAGTAAAAGACAGGCTTTGAGAGGGGGAGCCTGTCTTTTTTACTTTATTAATAAAACTACTCTTTATGTAGATCTAAAATTAAGATCTTAGAGCGGCGCTGATAATTATACAGAGCCTGTTTTTCAATAGGTAATTTATCGATTTCAGCAGGCGTAAAGCCTTTTTCTTGGAACCAATGAATACTACGAGTCGTGAGCACAAATAATTTATCTAACCCCATCTGTTTAGCTTGGGTTGATATGCGTTGTAACAACACTTCACCTCGACAAGAGCTACGATAATCAGGATGAACGGCGACACAGGCCATTTCACCTATTTTTTCAGACTGATAAGGATAGAGGGCGGCACAAGCAATGGTGAGATTATCGCGCTCAATAATAGTGAATTGATCAATTTCCATTTCAAGTTGCTCTCTTGAGCGACGTACTAAAATGCCTTGTTGCTCTAATGGACGAATAAGCTCTAATATGCCACCAATATCATTAATATTGGCGCGGCGGACTTTCTCGGCACTTTCCATCACAATCTGCGTACCAATACCGTCACGAGAAAATAACTCTTGAACAATGGCACCATCCGCTTGATAGCTTAATAAATGGCTACGCTCAACACCACGACGGCAGGCTGTTACCGCACCTCGTAAAAAACGTACAGTACCTGAGTGATAATCGCCTGTAGTTTGTAATGCTTGAATTCGTTCTTCTGCTTGATTAGGTAAGAGTTCAGACACAATCTGGCCACTTGCATCTACAACCCCTTGCGAAGAGCAAAAGCCAATAAGCTTTTGTGCTTTAAGTTTGATAGCTAGCTGGGTTGCGACCTCTTCAGAGGTTAAATTAAAACTTTCCCCTGTAACAGAGACGGCAACAGGGCCAATTAACACAATGGCATGGTTATCTAACTGACGATGAATGGCTTCTTCATCAATACGGCGAATTTTACCGCTATGGCAATAATCGACCCCATCATCGACACCTAAAGGTTGGGCAATGACAAAATTACCGCTAACCACATTAATATGCGCTCCTTGCAAGGGCGTATTACTTAAACTCATTGATAAACGAGCAGTAATATCGAGTTGTAAAGTACCGGCAGATTGTTTAACTACTTCAAGGGTTTTACTATCCGTAATTCGTGTGTGTTTATGATAGAGCGGAGAAATTTTTTGCTCTTCAAGAGCCACATCGATTTGTGGTCTAGCGCCATAAACCACCACTAACCGTATTCCTAAACTATGCAATAAACCAATATCGTTAATGATAGAGGGAAAGTTCTCATGGGCTATTGCTTCTCCCCCTAGCATAATGACAAATGTTTTACCTCTATGTGCATTAATATACGGAACCGAGTGTCGAAAACCATCGACCAATTCGGTGCTACGCTCTTTCATAAAGCCCCTCTCAAGTGAATTTTTATTCGCATTTAATGTATTTTTATTCTTTTTGAGCGGAAATGGCAAGTAAAATCCGATCTTACTGTTTTAACAGAAGGCAGAATATTTGTATAAAAGTGTGTAATTGTGCTGTTTTTAAGTGACAGTGAAGTGTGGATTCGGTAAAGTTTTTCGTTCAGATATTTTTTGACCGTCTGTTTTAGCACTTTTTGATGTTAATCGTTTTTTTTGGAATATTTTCATGAGTCATTCAGAACATAATCAAACACGTCGTCGTCTTATTAAAGGAATTGGCGCGTTATTGTTATTAAGTGTTAGTCCTGTTGGCTTAGCGGCAACATCATCAGTGGTTGCCGTCAGGGTATGGCCTGCATCGACTTATACACGTGTGACTATCGAATCAAGTAGACCCTTGAAATATCGCCAGTTTGCGTTATCAGCACCAGATAGAATTGTGGTTGATCTTGAAGGTATCCAACTGAATAGCGTTCTGAAAGGTATGGCTAGTCAAGTGCAAACAAACGATCCTTACTTAAAACTTATTCGTGTCGGTCAAAATACCCCAACTACGGTTCGTTTAGTGTTTGAAATTAAAACCCCCGTTCAGCCACAAATGTTTACTTTAAAACCAGTTGCTGAATTTAAAAATCGCTTAGTGCTCGATTTCTATCCAAGTCATGCGGCGACAAGTGAAGATGATCCGCTATTAGCGCTATTGCGTGAATATAACGAAGGGGATTTACAACAAGCTGTGCCTGAACAAACGGATACGCGTAAGCCCGGAAGAGCAGGACGAGATAGGCCGATTATTATCATGATTGACCCCGGCCATGGTGGTGAAGATCCGGGAGCGATGGGGAAATATAAAACTCGTGAGAAAGACGTTGTACTACAAATTGCCCGTCGCTTAAGAGCTTTGATTGATAAAGATGCCAAAATGAAAGCGTATATGACGCGTAATGAGGATGTGTTTATCCCCTTAAAAGTGCGAGTAGCGAAAGCGCGGAAAATGCAGGCTGATCTCTTTGTCTCTATTCATGCAGATGCATTTACCAATCGCTCGGCTAGAGGCTCTTCTGTTTTCGCGTTATCCAAAACAGGCGCAACAAGTAATACCGCACGTTACCTAGCTCAAACCCAAAATGAAGCGGATTTAATTGGTGGGGTGAGTCGAAGTGGTGATCGCTATGTTGATCACGCAATGCTTGATTTAGTACAGACCGCGACAATTAATGACAGCCTAAAATTTGGTAGTGAGGTATTAAAATTATTAGGTGGCGTGAATAAGCTACATAAAAATAAGGTCGATCAAGCCGGATTTGCGGTTTTAAAAGCCCCTGAGATCCCTTCTATTTTAGTAGAGACGGCTTTTATTAGTAATATTGAAGAAGAGCGAAAGCTCAAAACAGCCAAATTCCAGCAACAAGTTGCTGAATCTATTTTCAAAGGTATTAAAGCCTATTTTGCTAATGGTGGTGAACTGACATTAGCTGATCGAGGCTGATCTCGCTATACAACTACAACTTATTTTTGAGACTTCTAGTGGGAAATAAATAGTTATTTTCTACTAGAGGTAACAACTTATTATTTTTTTATCCAATAAGTTAAATCATAACTGAGTAACAGGGAGTATATCGGTTATTGTAAATAGAGTAGGGATTAAGAGAGTATTTAATGGGAATTTGTAGAAAATAGAATTAGGGAAAGGATTGGTTGCGGGGGCCGGATTTGAACCAACGACCTTCGGGTTATGAGCCCGACGAGCTACCAGACTGCTCCATCCCGCGACTGAATCTATAAATTTTAACTTACTGCGTATGTTGTGAATTGGTTGCGGGGGCCGGATTTGAACCAACGACCTTCGGGTTATGAGCCCGACGAGCTACCATGCTGCTCCACCCCGCGTCCGAAAACATTTATAGAAATTGGTTGCGGGAGCCGGATTTGAACCAACGACCTTCGGGTTATGAGCCCGACGAGCTACCAAGCTGCTCCACCCCGCGTCTCCACAGAGGGGCACTATACTCAGGATCTGATAACTTGCAAGTTTTTTATGTAATTTTTGCCATTTTCTTTTAAAAACGGTCAGAAATAATACATAGAGGTGTAATTTTAGACAGTTATACTTTAGATAACACACTAAATGGTGAAGCCGATAATTAAAAAAACCGCAACCACTTCTGTATCGATATCTTTCTTGATTTGGCTTTGGTATCTTTCTTGTCATCAACTCTTTTTAAAGTAGGAATATAAGTAAAAAATGGTTACTTGGCGAAAATCGTTGCTTTTGGGGATATTAGCGCTTGCCTTAACAGGCTGCCATCGTCCAACAGATCAGGGACAACAGTATAAAGATGGTAAGCTTAAGCAAGATCTTATTGAAGTTAACTCGCCAAATACGCAAGGCAAGCCCATTAATGGCTCAGATTACCTTGAACAAATTAACCAAATAAATCAAACATCTTCACGTCTATACAATAGTAATCAAGATACTTATCAAGCAGTGGAAAATTGGTTACGCTCAGGGGCAGATACGCGTCAATTACGTCAATTTAATATCGCAGCCTTTCAAATGGAAGGGGAAGATAATTATGGGAATGTAAAATTTACCGGATATTATACCCCTGTTTTAGAAGCACGTTTAACGCCACAAGGTGACTTTAAATATCCGCTCTACCGCATGCCAGCCAAAGTGCGTGGTAAATTGCCTTCACGAGCGGCTATCTATAACGGTGCTTTAAGCCCCACTTTAATTGCCGCTTATAGTAACTCCATCATGGATAACTTTATGATGGAAGTGCAAGGCAGTGGCTATGTCGATTATGGTGATGGTAAACCTTTAACCTTCTTTGGTTATGCTGGGAAAAATGGTCATCCCTACCGCAGTATTGGTAAAGTGCTGATTGATAATGGTGAAGTTGAAAAAGAAGCGATGTCAATGTTGGCAATTAGAGAGTGGGCTGATAAGCATAGTGAACAAGAAGTCAGAAAATTATTAGAACAAAACCCCTCTTTCGTTTTCTTTAAACCTGAACCTTTTACGCCAGTAAGAGGGGCAAGCGCTATTCCGCTGATTGCTAAAGCGTCAGTGGCTTCGGATAGAAGTATTATCCCCGCAGGAACCGTATTATTAGCGGAAATCCCTATTTTAGATAATACCGGTAAGTTTACTGGACAATACCAAATGCGTTTAATGGTTGCTTTGGATGTGGGGGGAGCCATTAAAGGACATCATTTCGATATTTATCATGGTATTGGTAAAGAAGCCGGACAAATGGCGGGTTTTTATAATCATTATGGACGTGTATGGGTATTAAAAAAATCGCAACCCACCTTACTGAACCCCATACAGTAAAACGATTGACTATTTATATTGTCATATTAACGGTAAAATGAGCAAACGCCATGGCTATTGATTAACAATAGCCATGATTATTTCTGCTATCTAGGTTGTTATCGCATTATGCAAAATTCATTATCAGACTCCTATCTGCAACGCTTTTCTGGTATTGGCCGTCTTTATGGACAACAAGCGCTGTATTATTTTTCTCAGGCACATATTTGTGTTGTCGGCATTGGTGGCGTTGGTAGCTGGGCTGCAGAAGCCTTAGCTCGCAGTGGGATCGGCGCTATTACGTTAATTGATATGGATGATGTGTGTGTCACCAATACCAATCGACAAATTCATGCGCTAAAAGAGCATGTCGGCCAGCCTAAATGTGAAGTGATGAAGCAGCGAATTTTGCAAATTAATCCTGAATGCAAAGTTACTTGTATTGATGATTTTGTTACGGTTGATAATGTGGCAGAAATGATGCAAAACTCATTTGATTATGTGATTGATGCTATTGATAGTGTTAGACCAAAGGCTGCATTATTAGCTTACTGTCGTCGCTATAAAATTCCTGTTATCACCACTGGTGGCGCAGGCGGACAGATTGATCCAACTCAAATCCAAGTCGTCGATTTAGCGAAAACCATTCAAGATCCATTAGCCGCTAAATTACGTGAGCGTTTAAAATCTGATTTTAATGTTGTGAAAAATAGCAAAGGTAAATTAGGTATAGATTGTGTTTTTTCAACCGAGCAATTAGTCTACCCTCAAGGAGATGGTACGGTGTGTGCGGCCAAAAGTACTGCCGATGGCGTCAAACGTATGGACTGCTCAGCGGGTTTTGGCGCGGTGACAATGGTAACTGCTTCCTTTGGTTTTATTGCCGTTTCTCATGTATTAAAGAAGATGTTAGCTAAGGCGCAACGTACTCGTCATACTTCAAGTTGTAGCGTTGTTGACCGCATTCATTCGCACTAGTCACATACTGATGTATGCTCCTAGCGACTCATTCACTTGTCGCCTAGCTACACCTTGAATTATTTAGAGTAGTACTCGTGATACTTCAAGTTGTCGCGTTGTTGATGGTGCTCAATCGCACTAGTCACCTAGTTGCACTTTGGAGCATTTAAGCGTATTGATCCACCATACAACAAGCTGTACACATTGACTTGTTAGGGTTGAGATGTCTGTGTCAGCGACGTTAATCGCGCAATAATGGCATTGACACCATCAGTGCGTGATTGACTAATTTGATTAGCCAATCCTAATTGTTCAAAAATAGCTAATATATCGATATTGGCTATTTCTTGTGCTGTTTTATTCTCAACTGTTGTTAAAATAACCGCCAGTAAGCCTTTTACAATTCGCCCATCACTATCACCATAAATATGGTATTTGCCGTCATTGTTTAACTCAACCCCTAGCCATACTCTATTTTCGCACCCTTTGATTTCGTTTTCTGTTGTTTTTAATTCATCAGGTAATGCGGGTAATTTTCTTGAAAGTTGGATCAATTGACGATATTTATCTTCCCATGATTTAGATTTCTGGAAGTCTTGAAATAATCCATCTAAGGTAATGTCATGACCAAAAGGGTGTTGTGTATTATTACTCATATTTAATCTTCATCTTTTAATAAGGACAGTGCGAATTTAACCGCATCAACTAACCTATCAATATCAGAAAGTTGATTATATGGCATAAAAGAAGCGCGTAAACAGCCAGAGATGGTTAAAGCATCGATTAAGGGTTGTGCGCAGTGTTGCCCTGTGCGTAAAGCAATACCTTGTTCCGCGATTAATGCCGCTAAATCACTGTGATGAATACCCTCAAAATTAAAAGCGAGTACCGGTGAATGAGGCGCGCGGTAGCTGATAAAACCCTCCAGTTGCTCAAGACGCGCCTGTGCTTTATCTGCCAGAGTTAAGGCGTATTGATTGGCTTGCGCCATATCTTGCGTTTGTAACCAATCTAATGTTGCTGAAAAAGCAATTACAGCAGCTATGTTAGGGGTACCTGCTTCAAAGCGATGAGGAATAGCCGCGGGTACAAAACCGTTAAAGTTTGCCGTGGTTAACATTTTTCCGCCCCCTTGCCATGCAGACATCACTTCTAAAAGTTCGCGCTTTCCATAACATACGCCAAGGCCATTGGGACCATATAATTTATGGGCAGAGAAAGCATAAAAATCGATATCAAGGGCGCTGATATCCGTTGCATGATGAGCTATGCCTTGTGCACCATCAACCACGAGTAAACAGTCATCATATTGATGTACAGATTGAGAAACTTTATCTAAGGCGATTTGTGCACCGGTGATATTCGACATTTGGCTTATTGCCACTACTCTTGTTCTTGCCGTAAGTAATGTCGTCAGTGTGGCGATTGAAGGTAAAAAGTTATCTTCAATCGGCCAGCGAATAATTTTGGCCCCAGTCTGCTCTGCTAACATTAACCAAGGAATAAGATTGGCGTGATGCTCTTGTTCGCTAACAATAATTTCATCACCGGCTTGTAATCGTGGGCGGAAATAGCCTTGAGCAATAAGATTAAGTGAGCCTGTGGTGCCTTGCGTCCAAATAATAGTATCGCTATCTGCGACGTTAAGTAATTGAGCGACTTGCTGACGTGCTTGCTCAAAGTGTTGTGTCATCTTTTTAGCTTGTTGATATTGGCTACGGTGAACCGTCGCTGAGCTATGGCGATAAAATTCATCTGAAGCTTCAATCATAGCTACAGGTTTTAATGCGGTAGCCGCACTATCAAGATAAACAATATTTTCCTCAATAGCAGGAAATTGTTGGCGAAAAACAGTAGGGGAAAATGGTTTCATAATGAGCTTGTGTTAGTCAGTCTAGAAAACGCCGTTATAGTAAGTAAAAATCTAACCGCGAGATTATACGGTTAATAATATTTATTTATAATGAAATTGCTAATTTGTTTACTGTGAATTGCGATAGATTTTTATGGTAACACGATAAAGGTGAGCTTGTTTATAGCATCGAAAATGGAATAGATGTTTATCTACTGAGCGCTGTTATTGCCTATGGGGAAAAGATGTTACACTTTTTTAGCATAATAATAGCTAAGTAGGTGCGCATTTAGCATAAAAATAGGATGTGCAGTCCGTCAGCGTTACGAAGTTAGAGTAAAATTATATATAAAAAAAGCACCGCCTTGGCGGTGCATTATAAAATCACTATGGACAGACAGGGTAAATGTACAGGAAGTGAAAAAAAACAGTAGCATCAGCTACAAAGTCTGGAATTTCCAGACAACTTGCAAACACAACATCACAACCACAAAGCCAAAAGTTTTGCAGTATTGCTACTACACAACTTTTCGTTCCGGCTTAGGAAGTGCGAGTACTATAGGTATTTACTGGCTAATCATCAAGGGACAAATTATAATGCTTCGCATAAAAAAAACTAATAACTAACGTTAGGGTTTACCAACAGCCAAAATAGGGGTTTCACAACAGAATATGTCTAAACGTTTACCTCCACTAAATGCCCTTAGAGTTTTTGATTCGGCAGCACGTCATTTAAGTTTTACTAAAGCGGCTGAAGAATTATTCGTGACTCAAGCAGCGGTTAGCCATCAAATTAAAACATTAGAAGAATTTCTTGGGCTAAAATTATTTAGAAGACGCAATCGTTCTTTGTTACTGACCGAAGAAGGTCAAAGTTATTATCTTGATATCAAAGAAATTTTCTCTTCAATTAATGAAGCGACAAGAAAATTACTTGCACGAAGCGCAAAAGGGGCTTTAACAGTGAGTTTGTCGCCGAGTTTTGCTATTCAGTGGTTAGTACCGAGGTTATCAGGGTTTAATCAGGCTTATCCGGGGATTGATGTCCGTATTCAGGCGGTTGATCGCGAAGAAGATAAGCTTGCTGATGATGTGGATGTGGCTATTTTTTATGGCCGCGGGAACTGGACTGGATTGCGTACTGATCGTCTTTACGCTGAATATTTAATTCCGGTTTGTGCTCCTTCTTTGCTGACAGGTGAAAAACCACTAAAAACCCCGTCCGATCTGATTTATCATACACTGTTACATGATACATCGCGTCGTGATTGGCAAGCTTATGTTCGTCAATTGGAGATCCAAAACCAGATTAATGTGCAACAAGGGCCTATCTTTAGCCATAGCTCTATGGTGATACAGGCTGCAGTACACGGACAAGGTGTTGCATTAGTTAATAATGTTATGGCTCGCAGTGAAATTGAATCAGGTCGATTAGTTAGGCCTTTTCAAGATGTGCTTGTCAGTAAAAATGCCTTTTATTTAGTTTGCCAAGACAGTCAGGCTGAATTAGGAAAAATTGCTGCTTTCCGTCAATGGATTTTATCTCAAGCGGCAAATGAACAGGAAAAATTAGGATTATTGGCAACTTCTTAATATTTGTTTAGGTAAATTAGCTCCTAACAGGAAGGAATAAACAGTGAATAGTCGTACATTGCTTATGTTTTCCGCAATCAGTGGTTTTTTTTATGTGGCTTTTGGGGCATTCGCTACCCATAAATTAGCCCCTCATTTATCGCCACAGCATTGGGAATATATTCAGTTAGCTATGCGTTATCAAATCGTACATACTTTACTACTTGTAGGGTTAGCGGCGATATTAATGCGCAAAACCATTTTATGGCTTTATTGGGCAGGTATTTTCTTTGGTTTAGGCATTTTACTTTTCAGTGGTAGCCTTTATTGTATGGCGCTAACACAGGTTAGGTTATTATCTTATTTTACGCCAATTGGTGGATTTAGTTTTCTTATTGGTTGGATTTTAATTTTTATTGGCGCTTTGCGTCTAAGGACACCGGCATCTCGCCATGAATAAAGTAGCATTATATTGTCGCCCTGGTTTTGAAAAAGAGTGCGCGGCGGAGATAACGGATAAGGCAGGACAAATAGGTGTTTATGGCTTTTCTCGAGTGAAAGAGGGAAGTGGTTACGTCATTTTTGAATGCTATCAAGAAGGTGATGCAGATAAAATTGCTCGTGATGTGGATTTTAGAGGGCTTATCTTTGCACGCCAATTATTTGTTTGTGGTGAATTATTAAAGAACTTACCACCAGAAGATCGTATTACCCCCATTATTGACCAGCTAAAAGGTAGTACAGAAAAAGCAGGTGAATTACGTGTTGAAGTCGCTGATACCAATGAAAGCAAAGAGTTATTAAAATTTTGCCGTAAATTCACTGTTCCTTTGCGTAATCAATTACGTAAAGAAAAGATCTTATTAAAAGTTGAAAATTATAGTCGTCCGGTGATCCATGTCTTTTTTATTGCTCCGGGATGTTGTTACGTGGGCTATTCCTATAGCTTTAATAACTCGCCATTCTATATGGGGATCCCCCGCTTAAAATTCCCAGCCGATGCACCAAGTCGTTCAACTTTAAAACTTGAAGAAGCGTTCCATGTTTTTATTCCTTATGAAGAGTGGGAAGAGCGCTTAGCCAGTGGGATGAGTGCGGTTGATCTTGGGGCTTGTCCAGGAGGATGGACTTACCAATTAGTTAAACGTAGCATGATGGTGCATGCCGTTGATAATGGACCTATGGCTCCTTCTTTAATGGAAACAGGGCAAGTGCGTCACCATCAAGCTGATGGCTTTAAGTTTGAGCCGACATCAAAGAATATTACTTGGCTGGTGTGTGATATGGTTGAGAAGCCTGCCAAAGTGGCTGCATTAATGACAACGTGGATAGTTAATGAATGGTGTCGTGAAGCAATATTCAACTTAAAATTACCGATGAAAAAGCGTTATGAAGAAGTTGCGCATATCCTTGATAAAATTAGAGCTGAATTAGCTGAGAAAGGCATTAATGCTAAAATTCAGGCTAAGCATTTGTATCATGACAGAGAAGAGATCACGGTACATATCCAAAATATCTGGGCTGCTTATCGTCCTGATCGCGAGTTTTAACTTCACAGCGTTAAGTTCATCTTTTGATGAATAAATTATCAACAGGCTAATTCTCTATTACAGAGCGTTAGCCTTTTTATTGATTAAACTATTTTAAACGTAACTGTTGTAAATTACCGTTTAGCTGAATATCAGTACGAAGTGTGGTGATTTGGCGGCTAATAAAAGCAACTTCTTTATTATCACTCAATTTGGTTTGCCATTTTTTGGGCACTTCATCAATGTGTTGATACAGTGACTCTAAATTAGGATAAAGTTGCAAAAGTTCTGTTGCACTTTTAGGGCCAATACCGGGGACACCGGAAACTTTACTGCTGCTAACGCCTGTTAATCCCCAATAATCAGTTAATTGTGTCGGTTTAACACCAAATTCTTGACTAATAAATTCAAGATCGAGCCAGCGTTTTTGGAAATAGTCACGAATACGTATGGCAGGGGAAAGTAATTGGCAATAACCTTTATCTGTTGAAATAATGGTCACATTATGTCCGGCTTGAGCGACTTTTGTTGCCAAAGTTGCGGCCACATCATCCGCTTCATCGCCTCCTGAATGCCAGCTTTTTATACCTAAGTTAAGTAGCATTGCTTTAATTTCTGGAAGCTGTTGGTGCAGATCAGCCGGCATCGGCGAGCGGCCTGCTTTATATTCCGGCAATAACTGATGGCGCCAGCTATTTTCCCTATCATCTTCATCAAAAACAGCAACCGCGTGAGTAGGCCGTGTGTGATTAAGCAATTGATTCACGCTATGTTCACACACTGTCAGGCATGAAGAACCTGATGCCGCATGAATACGGCGGATCAGGTTTAATGCATCAATGATCAGCAAATGTACCATAATTAATTAGCTGATGATCTCGTAACAAGGTTGATAGGCACTACCACCAGGTAGCTTCATACGATGTTGTTCGACAAAACCCGCCAATAAAATATCCATACGGCGCATAATATCGCTTTCACCGTGAATTTTATAAGGGCCATGAGCTTCTATCGCCTTCATTCCCACTTCTTTTACGTTACCTGCGACAATACCGGAAAATGCACGGCGTAAATCAGCCGCCAGTTTTTCAGGAGATTGATGCGTGCTTAAATTAAGTGATGCCATATTTTCATGAGTTGGCTCGAAAGGATGTTGTAAGTCCGCATTAATTTTTATTGACCAATTGAAGCTGTAAGCATCCCCTGTGCTACGACGGTTATCTTTTACCAATGGCATGTATTTCTTCATAATACGAGCCACTTCAGCCGCATCATCGACGATGATTTGATAATGACGTCGTGCATCTTCACCTAAGGTATTAACAATAAAATCATCGAGTACTCGGAAATAGTCTGCACTCTCTTTAGGACCCGTTAAAATCAGTGGCAGTACTTGTTCTTGGTTTTCTGGTGACATCAGAATACCAAGTAGATAGAGTAGCTCTTCTGCGGTTCCTACGCCCCCTGGGAAAATAATAATGCCGTGGGCAATACGAACAAAAGCTTCCAGACGTTTTTCAATATCTGGCATAATGATAAGTTCATTAACCAGAGGATTTGGTGGCTCTGCGGCGATGATTGATGGCTCTGTAACACCAATAAAACGGCTATTTTTATAACGTTGTTGAGCGTGCCCCACTGCAGCGCCTTTCATGGGAGCTTCCATAGCCCCAGGTCCACACCCAGTACAGATATTCAGTTCGCGTAACCCTAATTCATTACCGACTTTTCTACCGTAAAGATACTCTGTTTCATTGATGGAGTGTCCGCCCCAGCAAACGATCATATTTGGATCTTCATCGATATGCAGCGCTCTTGCATTACGTAAGATAGAGAAAATGGTGTTTGTTATATGGGCGCTGTTTTCAAGGTTTAAATGTAGGTCGCGTTTTGCCGTGGTTATTTGTCCATGCACAAACAAAATATCGCGCAGTACAGCAAATAGGTTTGCTTGTAGAGAGCGAATAATTTTTCCATCAACAAAGGCATCTTCTGGGGGATTAACTAGCTCTAATTTTACACCACGTTCGCGACGCAGTACGTTAATATCAAAATCTTGGTATTTAGATAACAGTTCTTTACTACTATCAGTAAGGCTACCAGAGTTGAGAACTGCAAGTGAACAGTTACGAAACAGTTGATAAAGATCACTGCTGGCTGTTCTTTTAAGCATATCAACTTCTAGCTGTGAAAGCAGATCCATGGAACCTAATGGGCTGACATGAGTTATCACGTAGGACTCCTTTTTCTCCCGAAATAACAAACTGAAGTGCAACTGATCTCTGTATAACATAGATCATATTAACATACAGGCATTATTCACGTTATTGTCTGGCTAAGCGGCCAGTTTCTGGAACAAACTCACAATTACTACGCCAAGGATTAATATCTAATCCTCCACGGCGAGTGTATCTTGCATAAACCGTTAATGTGTCTGGTGAACAAAATGTCATAATATCGTGGAATATTCGCTCAACACACTGCTCGTGAAATTCATTATGCTGTCTAAAGGATACAAGATAGCGTAGTAGTTTTTCACGGTCGATTTTTTTGCCTTTATATTGGATCATCACAGATCCCCAATCAGGTTGGTGCGTGATCAGGCAATTTGATTTTAGCAGATGACTAACAAGCGTCTCCTCAACCAGTGTATCTGTTGTTGATCCGTTTAACCATTGGCTATCGAATTGGTAATTATCAATTTCAATAGGTTGGTTATCAATGCACTCTCCTACAAAATCGACAATAGGCTGTGAGGTAAAATGGGAAAGTGGGTAAAGCGTTAGATGCACCCTGCCTTTAGCACAAGCAGTTAAATCTTTGAGTAATGTTTCTTCAACAATGTGCCAATTTTCAAAACGAGTTTGATTAAAGCTATTGAGATAGAGCTTAAAGCTTTTTGATTCGATGAGATTTTCTGTCGTTGCATCTAATTCTACATGGCCAATAGCCACTTGAGGTAAGCCTTGGCTGTTGAGCCAAGATAGCTCATACATTGTCCAGATATCACCACCATGAAAAGGTAGATTGTCAGCAGTTAAAGAGAGTGAATCTCGATTTAAGCGACGAGGTACACCTTGTAATAGACTCGCATCATAGTGTGTGTGGTATTGTGTTTCTTTGCCTAATGATAGTGCTTCGAGAGCCTTATCTCCCTGATATAAAGACATAATCGATATCCTAATGTCATCAAAAAATGGAAAGAGCCGTGATTATACTAGCGAAATATCAAGAGTATATGAACGCTTTATTATTGGCGCTCAAAATTACCGGTATTATCAGGTAACATAAGGGATATATTTCTCTTTTTTATGCCTACAGACGATGATAACGATGAATGATATTTCCACTGAATTAAAACAGCTTACGCAAAATTATGTTGATTTATGGCAACAAGAGTCAGGGTTTCCTCCTGCCAGCCATGAGCTTTATGGTGTTCCTTCTCCTTGTATTTCTCGTACCGGAGATAATGTGGTTTATTGGTTACCACAGCCTTTTACGGGTCGAGATAAATTAGAAAAAGTTGAAAAAGCGATGGGGATTATTATTCGCCCTGAATTACATGACTATTTTACTACGCAATATGCTGGTGATATGCAAGTCCGTTTTGATTCGCTCAACTTTACTCTGCTTCAAATTTGGAGTGAAGAGGATTTTATTCGCCTACAAGAGAACATGATCGGACACCTTGTGACACAAAAACGATTGAAGCTCACCCCGACTTTGTTTATCGGTACAACAGCGTCTGAAAACGATATTATTTCTGTATGTAATCTTTCAGGTGAAGTAATACTAGAAACTTTTGGTCAAAAGAAAAGGGAAGTGCTTGCAGATAATTTATCACTATTTTTAATAAAATTAACCCCTGTTTTTGATAAGTAAGGTAATCATTTAGCTATTTTTTCTGTGAGATATATCTTACAAAAAGAGCATCTTTAGCTTACTAAATGCAAATATTGCGTAATGCTTTTTTTGTTTGTTAAATAATTTCAATGGATTAATCATACATTGTTTTTCGTGATGGTTTTTCTTTATTGATTACCTTTGTTTTGTGGGTTGTTTCACTAACCAATTATTGGCATTCTACCTCCGCCAACTAAGGGATTATTTGGTAACCGTGATAAAGAAAGTAATCAAGGATGTAGGAAATAGGATATTTCCATTAATACAAGATATAGACTTTCATCATCATGGATGACAGATGACAATAAAACGGTTCTGCTAGGATGCAGGTATTATATTAGATAATCATATCTTCTTGTCTAAAGGGGCTACGGCCCCTTTATTTTCTATTTGCTTTTCACTCTTTCAGCCCCAATGTTATGCTTATTCTGTTTTTATGTAAGGAATAAACAATGACCTCAGAACAACACATTTTAGCAAGACTGTTATTAATTGAAGAAGAGATGAAAAACATAGGGTTATGGCAATTGGATGCGCCTAATGATGAGGCTTTTGCAAGCTCAGAGCCTTTTTGTATTGATACAATGGAGGCGCATGAATGGTTGCAATGGGTTCTGATCCCTCGTTTATCTTCTCTTATTGACAGTGGTATGGCATTGCCGACGGCTTTTGCTATCGCACCTTATTATGAAGAAGCATTTAAGGACGATGAGACGCGTGATTATGTGGATTTACTCAATCACCTTCGTGAACTTGATGCGTTATTTAAGCAATAAGGTCAATGATGCTAGATATTATTTATCAAGATGAATATCTTGTGGCGGTGAATAAACCGGCGGGCTGGCTTGTTCACCGCAGTTGGCTTGATAGGCATGAAACCGTGTTTGTGATGCAAACATTAAGAGATCAAATTGGTCAGCATGTTTTTCCTGTTCATCGTTTAGATAGACCCACATCCGGAGTGCTATTAATGGCGCTCTCTTCCGAGGTTGCAAGAACACTTTCAGTCTGTTTTGAACAACATCAAATGGAGAAAGTGTATCATGCAGTTGTGCGTGGCTATGTTGAAGAGCCAATGATAATTGATAGTCCACTTGTTGAAGAGCATGACAAAATCGCTGACAAATTTGCCTCTCAACCCCCTAAAATTCAACACTGTATTACGCATTGTGTGCCACTTGCAAAAGTGGAAAAAGAAGTGGCGATAGGGCGCTATCCAACATCGCGTTTTAGCTTATTGGAATTACGTCCTGAAACGGGGCGTAAGCATCAATTGCGCCGTCATATGTCTCATATTCGTCATCCTATTATTGGGGATACAGCCCATGGTGATTTACGACAAAATCGTGGGGTCGTAAATCATTTTCAATCACATCGTTTGATGTTACACGCAAGTCAGCTAAACTTAATTCATCCGATCACTCAACTACCTCTTAACTTAACAGCGAAGTGGGATCTGCCATGGCAACATCTGATTAATCAGTTTGGCTGGCGTGGTCTAAAGCCCGAATTAGAGCAATTCGGTGAGGATTTAGCTCACCATTTTGTACTTTCTTGATATTTAAATATTGCTTACATCTCGTGACTATCAAGACTTATTTACTTAAGTTTTGATAGTTTGCGCAATATTTATTGCTCAATAACTGGTTGTAATATAAAAAGTTACTTTTATTGATAAAAGATATGAACTGAAACGTGACAGCTATCATATATTCAATAATAGATTTATTTTATGATGTAAAATAAATAGAGCTTATTATTAGATAAGTTAATTGAATAAACCTACCTTAGCTTTAAACAAATAAAAAACTTATAACACATACAACCCATATTCGGGAGTCTGCTTGATGTTTAAAAACCTATTTGTTGTTTTACAAAAAATTGGAAAATCCTTAATGTTACCGGTATCTGTGCTACCTATTGCCGGTATCTTACTAGGGGTTGGGTCTGCGGGACTATCATGGATCCCTGTCTCTGTTTCTCAAGTGATGGCAGAAGCGGGGGGATCGGTTTTCTCTAATATGCCACTGATTTTTGCTATTGGTGTGGCGTTAGGTTTTACCAATAATGATGGTGTCTCAGCTCTTGCGTCCGTCGTTGCCTATGGCATTATGTCAAAAACCATGCTGGTGGTGGCACCTTGGGTCTTAGGATTATCTCCTGATAGTGTTGAAATACAACGTTTAACTGATACGGGGGTACTCGGTGGGATCATTGCCGGTATTATTGCCGCATCAATGTTTAACCGCTTTTATCGTATTAAACTTCCTGAATATTTAGGCTTCTTTGCAGGTAAACGTTTTGTACCTATTATTTCTGGTCTGATTGCGATTTTTGTCGGTATTCTTTTATCCTTTATTTGGCCTCCTATTGGTACTGCTATTCAACGTTTTTCTGAGTGGGCTGCGTATCAAAATCCAGCCGTTGCATTTGGTATTTATGGTGTTGTTGAGCGTGCGTTAGTGCCATTTGGTCTGCATCATATCTGGAATGTACCATTCCAAATGCAAGTGGGTGAGTATGTAAATAGCGCAGGACAAGTGTTCCACGGTGATATTCCACGTTATATGGCAGGTGATCCAACTGCGGGGATGTTATCAGGTGGCTTCCTATTTAAAATGTTCGGTCTACCTGCGGCCGCCATTGCTATTTGGCATACAGCACGTCCTGAAAACCGTGTAAAAGTTGGCGGGATCATGATTTCTGCGGCATTGACTGCCTTTTTAACAGGGATCACAGAGCCAATTGAATTCTCATTTATGTTCGTAGCACCTATTCTTTATGTTATTCATGCCATTCTTGCCGGTTTAGCATTTGTTATTTGTATCTTGTTAGGTATGCGTGACGGTACAAGTTTTTCTCATGGTTTAATCGACTTTATCGTATTGAGTGGCAATAGCAGTAAACTGTATCTATTCCCAATTATTGGCATACTTTATGCGATAACTTATTACTCTATTTTCCGTTTCTTAATCGTGAAACTAAACCTGAAAACCCCAGGGCGAGAAGTAGAAGATAAAAATGCGAAACAAGCGGATAAAAGTGCGATGGGACAATCTTTAGTCGCTGCTTTCGGTGGTAAAGATAATATCAGTAGCTTAGATGCTTGTATTACACGCTTGCGTATTGGTGTAAAAGAGATTGATAAGGTCGATCGTGATGAGCTGAAAAGACTGGGAGCGGCTGGTGTTGTGGTGGTTGGATCCGGTATTCAAGCAATTTTTGGCCCTAAGTCTGATAATTTAAAAACTGAAATGGATGAATATATTCGGTCTATAGGTACAACTGAAAAATAAATTATTTTTGACTAAATTAGAAAACACTCTTATGCATCAGCTAAGAGTGTTTTTTTATTGAAATAATATAGGTGTTAATTATGTAATTATTTTAGAACATAAACAGAGTTTAAGAGATTAAATGACAATGAAATTATTTGGAAAAGATGATGAATATAAAACTTTTGTGCTCTCTATAGGGAATAAAAAAAACATCTCTTTGGGAGAATATGATATTTCTTTAGGAAGAAAAGATTTATCTTTACTTATAAGTAATAGTAATAGAGACTTTATGATTGTTAATAAAGATAAAGAAGTTTTATTTCTTAAATTTACATTAGAGTTGAAATGTGCTCTGGAAAAATACATATTTGGAAAAAATAAAAAAAAAGATAGGCTGAAGAAATTAAAAGATATTCTTGAAAAAGAAAGATTAACTGATAAAATAAAAATACTTGATAATAAGGTAATTGTATCAGAAATAAAAGATGCTAATGATATAAATGTATTATTTTCCTCTTTGCTAAAGAATAAAGATGATTCTAGTACACTTTTTAATAAAATATTTAGTAATAAAAATACTATAATTAATAGTTTTATCTCTAAAAAAGAAAAAAAGATTTCTGATGACATAGAAAAGATAGCAAATAAAATTATGCGTAACCCAGAATTTACATTATATAATAATAAATCTCTTAAATATCAACATATAACTACTATTTCGAATAAAATTTTTAAGGAGCCAGAGAATACTGATATAACAAACGATGATTCTCATAATAAAAATAATCTTGATAAAATAAAAAAAGAAGACTCCTCCAAAAAAAACAAAAAATCAAAAAAAACAGCCTTGATGGAACAACTTGATAAAGATAAAAAGAAAATGAATGAGTTGTTAGCTATTTCTAGCCAAGGGTTATTAAAAACTGTAGAGTATATAGATAATCTATCTAATTTAATTAGTTCTAAAACTGATAATGGCATTTGTAATTCCGACCTCATTGACCAATTCAAAATGTCTATTGAAACTTTGGTAAAAAAATGTAATGTCTTTAACAAAGATAGTCAGTTTTTACCTGAAAAAGATATTGAGATAGAGTTAAGTGACATAAAAATAACAATTGAAGAACTTAATGAAATTATAAAAAAGATGGAGAGTTTTAAATCTAATCAGTTATATTTTTTTTATAAAGAAGCAGATGAATCTAATTTTACTACAGTTAACGAGATTAATGTTAATTTTAAAAAGGTTTTTTTTAATAATATAAAAGATATGTTTTCTCAATTATCTTCTTATAATAAATCATTAAAGGAAAATAAAGGTTTTTTCCTTAAACTGTATAAATTATTATTTAAAAACAAATACCTAAGAAAAAAAGAGATAAATGATAATGCTGTTAAAAAATTAGAAATATTGGATAGGGATTTATTCTTTTTGCTTGAATCTAAAGATTTTAAAAATAATTATGTACCTGATTGGGCTTGCAAATTAGTAGCTAAAATAATAAATGAATCAATGCCTAGAAACGATATTTTTTGGCGATTCTCTAAAGAGCGCACAGAATGGAATAAAATTTATAAATCATTTATTGTAGATAGATCATTTATTGTAGAGAGAAAGAGAGAAGAAATATAGAGCATAAATTATATATCAATAATATAGTATGTGATTTACTATGATTATAGATAAATAAAATAGGGGACATTATGGCTAAAATCGGCATTTTTGTTGGTACTGTTTATGGCAATGCATTGGCGGTTGCTGAAGAAGCGCAGCGCATTTTGCTTGAGCATAAACATCAAGCTAATATCTATGAAGAGGGTACACTTGCCGATTGGCAAAAATATTCAACAGTACTGGTGATAAGCTCTACAACCGGCCAAGGCGATTTACCCGATACAATAGCACCTTTATTTTATGAGCTACGAGATAATGTTGGTTATCAACCTAATTTACATTATGGCCTAATTGCGTTAGGTGATAGCAGTTACGATAATTTTTGTGGTGCAGGTATGCAATTTGAAGCGTTATTACAAGAGCATCAAGCAAAGCGTATTGGTGAAATATTAAAAATAGACAGTATGGATATTGCCGAGCCAGAAGTATTTGCTATAAATTGGCTGGAAAACTGGGCTACATTATTGAATTAAATTAATCGGTTACTTGAGCAATAAATTGATGGATCATGGCTATCTTATTAAAGAGCACCGCTTACTATTAAGTTGTGAATAGTTATAAGCGGTGTTTCTTATAAAATTGAGACAATTAATTAACGACGAGTCAATTTTTCTAAATCGGCTTCAATTTCAGCAATTTTATTGGCAACAACGTGCTCAAGGTGACGTAAATCATCGAGGATTTTATGTTTCAAATCCACTTCCACTTGATCTTGCTGGCAAATTTGATCTAATTCTTCAATCACATAACGTAAGTTAGTGTTGATTTCATTGACTTCTTTAAAACCTTGTCCTGATTGAGTATCAGAAATTGTTTTACGTTGGCGTGGATATTTAAATTTTACACTTTTTGCAAAGAATTCACCTTTATCTTTGCGAAAATAAATTTTTAAAATATCGTTGTTAGCTTCTTGACGTAGGGTATAGCGATCAATATCTTCAGGATGTTGGATCCCTAAATTTTTTAAATTATCGTACATATATTGGCACCAGATAGAAAGATGAATGAGATACAGCGAACAGAATTCATTCTATCCGCTGTTATTATATTAGTCGATAGTTCTTAACAATTCATTAATACCCACTTTCCCGCGTGTTTTAGCATCGACTTTTTTTACAATCACAGCACAGTACAAACTGTAACGACCATCTTTTGACGGTAAATTACCAGAAACCACCACTGAACCAGCAGGAACACGACCGTAATGGATTTCGCCAGTTTCTCTGTCATAAATTTTGGTACTTTGTCCAATATAAACACCCATTGAAATGACAGAGCCTTCTTCAACAATCACACCTTCAACAATTTCAGAACGTGCTCCAATAAAGCAGTTATCTTCAATAATGGTTGGGTTAGCTTGTAAAGGTTCTAATACGCCACCGATCCCAACGCCACCGGATAAATGGACATTTTTACCAATTTGCGCACATGAACCAACGGTTGCCCATGTATCCACCATACTTCCTTCATCAACATAAGCACCAATATTGACATAAGAAGGCATTAGAACCGTATTACGAGCAATATAGGCCCCTTGTCTGACGGCAGCAGGTGGCACAACACGAAATCCTTCTTTTTCAAAACGAGCTTGATCGTAATTTGCAAATTTCATTGGCACTTTATCAAAATAACGGCTTTCGCTACCGTCGATCACTTGATTGTGACTGATACGAAAAGAGAGTAGAACCGCTTTTTTTAGCCATTGATGAGTAACCCACTGACCATTAATTTTCTCAGCAACTCGCAATTTTCCACTGTCTAGTTGAGCGATAACGTTATTTATCGCATCGCGTACCTGTGGTTCAACATTATCTGGTGTGATTTCAGCGCGTTGTTCAAAGGCGTTATCAATAATAGATTGTAATGCTTGCATCTATAGTATTTCCTATATGTATTGTCGTGGGTTTCTATATTTTATCCTTTGAAACGAGGGCTTTTGTCAACCTTTCTACGACTTCATCCTTCATTTTTTGGTTTAACGCATTATTTTCGTTATCTGTTAATACAAAAAAATCCTCAACACGCTCACCAATAGTGGTGATCCTGGCGCCATGTAACGAAAGAGAAAGATCGGCAAAAACCTTACCTATAATAGCTAATAAGCCTGGGCGATCGCGCGCAAATAATTCCATATAAGTTCGTTTATTATGGTTAGAGGCGATAAAGTTAATTTTAGTGGGTACCTCAAAATGGCGTAATTTAGCTGGTAAAGCACGGGTTTTGGCATTGGCGTTATAAGGGGCTGATACAACGCGAATAAGCGCTTGGCGTATAGCATGATAGCGATCAATCGCCAGTGGTTTACCATTAGGCTCTAAAACGATAAAGGTATCCATTGCCATATTGTCGCGATTAGTAAAAATTTGTGCGTTGTGAATATTTAAATTACGTCTATCTAGCTCACCTGCAACAGAAGCAAATAGAGAAGGTCGGTCAGCACACCAAATAAAAACCTCTGTACCACCATGCTCGGTTTGTTGGCTAATCAATACCATAGGCTCGGCACTATTGTGCTCAATAAGTGCCTGAGCATGCCAAGCAATTTGCTCTGGAGTATGACGTAAAAAATAGTCCGCATGACAACGAGCCCAAATCGCTTGCAGTTTTTCTTCATCGACCTGTTGCTGTTGTAAAATAGTTAGTGCTTGCTGACGGTGATCGCGGATACGTTCCCGTAAATCTGGAATAGAATGCATCCCTTGGCGTAATTGATTGGCCGTAGCGAGAAATAGTTCACGCAGTAAGCTTTGTTTCCAACTATTCCATAAGCTACTGTTTGTTGCACAAATATCAGCAACAGTGAGACAGAGTAAATAGCGTAAACGGCTCTCATTTTTGACTTCAGAGGCAAATTGGAAGATAACATCGGGATCTTGAATATCACGTCTTTGTGCCGTTACAGACATAAGTAAGTGATGACTTACAAGCCATTCAACTAAAGCGATTTCTCGTTGATTTAGTCCATGTTGTTGAGCAAAGCTAATAACATCCTGTGCACCTAATAAAGAGTGATCACCATGTCGCCCTTTAGCAATATCGTGAAATAGAGCAGCAAGTCTTAATAACTCAATTTGAGGTAGTTTCGGGTAGATATCGACACAAAGAGGATGTCGGTTTCGATTTGCATCATCAGCGAAACTTTCAAGTTTTTGTAATACACGGATAGTATGCTCATCAACTGTATAAGCATGGAATAGATCAAACTGCATTTGCCCGACAATATTGTTCCATTGTGGGAAATAAGCACTTAATACACTATGTTTATGCATTGGGACAAATGCCCCCGAAACCGCCCTAGGATGACGTAAGATTTGCATAAATACTTGTCTAGCTAGTGGGTACTCACATAAAGGTTGTACTAAATGACGACGGGCATAACGCAAATGGCGTAGTGTGGTCGAATAAATTCCGGTTATCTCTGCATGCTCTGCCATACGTAAAAATAACCGCATAATGGCAATAGGATCATTAAGAAAACATTCATCGTCTATAACATCAATTAATGTACCTCTTAATTGAAATTCTTTGTCAAGAGGGCGAGGTTTAACATTGGGTTGTAATGCGAGGATTGCTTCATCAAAGAGTTGCAGTAGCATATCGTTTAGCTCACTCACACGGCGAGTAACGCGATAGTAATCCTTCATCATTTTTTCGACAGGTTGGTTGCCTTCACCTTGATAATTTAAAAGTTGGGCAACGCTTAATTGGCGATCAAACAGTAACCTATTGTCATAACGATTGAGGACTAAATGTAGCGCAAAACGGATCTTCCATAAGGTATATTGGCACTCGAGTAATTCTTGTCCTTCGGCAGGGGTTAAAAAGCCAAAGTTGACCATTTCAGATATTGATGTTGCGCCAAAATGACGGTGAGCGACCCATATAAGGGTGTGAATATCACGAAGTCCCCCAGGACTACTTTTAATATCAGGCTCTAGATTATAACTGGTGCTATGAAAGCGTTGATGACGTTGTTCTTGCTCTTCAATTTTAGCTGCAAAGAAATCAGGCGATGGCCAAAAACCTTGGCTAAAAATGTGTTTAATTAATTGTTGATAGAGTGCGTTATTACCACAAACAAGACGCGCTTCTAGTAAATTGGTGGCAATAGTTAAATCAGACAGTCCTTCTAAAAGGCACTCTTCCATCGTTCTCACACTGACACCTATCTCTAAACGGATATCCCAAAGCAAGGTAATTAATTGACTCACTTTTTCGGCAATTTGGGGAGGAAGAGGCTGTTGACTTAAAAATAGCAAGTCAATGTCAGAAAGAGGGTGTAATTCTTGGCGACCATACCCCCCCACTGCAATGATACAGAGATCAGGGTGATCCGCTAATTCAGTATAACGCCATAATTGTGTGAGTAGTTGGTCGATAAAGTGACTACGAGCTTGTAGTAACAAAGCAACATCAGCATCATGATGAAAAGCATCTGTTAACCATGACTGAAATTGTTCAATAGAGTGTTTTAGTAAAGTACTATCTAGCGTATTTTCAGTCAGCAACGAAGGGGACGGTGGTGCTGTTTGAAAGGTATTGGAGGTTATCATAGTTAATCATCTCACTCATATATGCTGATTATATTAAGAGTAATGTTAAAACGGTAACCTGACTAGCATTTCTATTTTCTTACCAAAGTTGAAAATAAAAAAAACGACATACCTCGAAAAAATATGTCGTTTTTACATTTTAGAAGAGTGCGATTTATTCGTTGACTAATACGGCAGAAATAAATGGCTCTTCTTCTTTACGCAGTGTCATGATTTCACAACCATTGTCGGTAACCACTAAAGTATGCTCATATTGAGCAGACCAACCGCGATCTTTGGTTTTTACTGTCCAACCGTCTTTCATGGTACGAATACGGTAATCTCCAGTATTGACCATCGGCTCGATAGTAAATGCCATGCCTTTTTGTAACACAACACCACCGTCATCAGCATCATAGTGTAATACTTGAGGCTCTTCGTGGAAACCTTCGCCAATACCATGTCCACAATATTCGCGTACCACAGAAAAATCATGTCCTTCAACGAATTTTTGAATGGCTTTACCTAATTCACGTAAGCGAATACCTGGTTTTACCATTTTTATTGCAAGGTAGAGGCTTTCTTGGGTGATCCGACACAGACGCTCACCTTGAATAGTCGGTTTACCGACGATAAACATTTTTGACGTATCGCCATGAAAACCCTCCTTAATGACAGTGACATCAATATTAACAATATCGCCGTCTTTTAAGATTTTGTCTTCACTAGGAATACCATGGCAAATAACATCATTAACAGAAATACACACTGATTTAGGGAAGCCATGATAGTTTAAGCAAGCAGGGATAGCTTGCTGAACATCAACAATATGTTGATGACAAATACGATCTAATTCCGCTGTACTTACGCCGGGTTTTACATAGGGTGCGACAACTTCAAGGACTTCAGCCGCAAGACGACCCGCGACGCGCATTTTTTGAATATCTTCTTCAGTCTTGATTACAATAGCCATTTGAGTTCTTCATTAATAGATTTAAAAGCCACAATACAATCATTATTGCATGGTATTGCAGGTCTATGAATTATGATGGTGAGAAATAATTCTAATTACCATTTATGATATCAGCAGAAAGTGGGTGTGCCAATCAAAGAGGATAGGAGTAATCTGTTTGATATCGCCAATAATCAGGCACATTACGCCTTATATTGTTTGTTGTCTTTACATATTGCGCTTTTTTATTCGCTGTTGTTAACCGATATATTGGCAGTGAAACCGTAACTAATAGTGGTTTCTTGAGGTTATTTATGGTATAAAGCGCGCCGGAGTTCTGTTATTGGCTATGACTTCACCGCGTGAGGTTTAAGAAATAGCAGTAAATCTGAAAACATTCAATTGTGTTAATGACACACACAAATCGACACATACGCCGGGGTGCTCTTATGTAAAGGTTTAATCTTTACAGCTGATGAGTCGGTCGTATGGGATTTGTGGAGGAAATAACCCCAAATTTAAACTTATAGAGGTCTAAAATGGCAACTGTTTCAATGCGCGATATGCTGCAAGCCGGTGTTCACTTCGGTCACCAAACTCGTTACTGGAATCCAAAAATGAAACCATTCATCTTTGGTGCGCGTAACAAAGTTCATATCATTAACTTGGAAAAAACTGTTCCAATGTTCAATGAAGCTCTGGTTGAACTGAACAAAATTGCTTCTCGTAAAGGCAAAATCCTGTTTGTTGGTACAAAGCGCTCTGCCGTTGAAGCTGTTAAAGAAGCAGCAGAAAGCTGTGACCAGTTTTATGTAAACCACCGCTGGTTAGGCGGTATGCTGACTAACTGGAAAACTGTTCGTCAGTCAATCAAACGTCTGAAAGATTTAGAATCTCAATCTCAGGACGGTACTTTTGACAAACTGACCAAGAAAGAAGCGTTAATGCGTTCTCGTGAACTTGGTAAGTTAGAAAACAGCCTGGGTGGTATCAAAGACATGGGCGGTTTACCTGACGCTCTGTTTGTTATCGATGCTGAGCACGAACACATTGCTATCAAAGAAGCAAACAACCTGGGTATCCCAGTATTTGCTATCGTTGATACTAACTCTGATCCAGATGGTATCGACTACATTATCCCTGGTAATGATGATGCAATCCGTGCGGTTAAATTATATCTGACCGCTGCAGCAACAGCTGTTCGTGAAGGTCGTTCTCAAGATCTGGCTGTTCAGGCTGAAGAAGGCTTAGTCGAAGCTGAATAATAAGGCATGCTCGTAAGAGCCCTTATTTAACCAGGTATTGCTATATATTGGTTAGGGGGCCTCAATAGGCCCCCTTTACACATCTGCTATGAGAACATCTATGGCTCGCCCATAGAAAAGTCGAGGAAGAAACAAATGTCTGGAATTACCGCTGCATTGGTAAAAGAACTGCGTGAACGTACTGGCGCAGGCATGATGGAATGTAAAAAAGCGCTGGTTGAAGCTAACGGTGATATCGAATTAGCTATCGACAACATGCGTAAATCAGGTCAAGCAAAAGCGGCTAAAAAAGCAGGTCGCGTTGCTGCTGAAGGTATCATCCTTGCAGAAGTTGCTGCTGATGGTAAATTCGGTGCGCTGGTTGAACTGAACTGTGAAACAGACTTCGTTGCTAAAGATGCTGGCTTCATCGCATTCGGTAAAGATGTTATGGCCGCAGTATTAGCAGACAAAACTGACGATATCGAAGCACTGAAAGCGAAATTCGAAGACGCTCGTACTGCATTAGTTGCAAAAATTGGTGAAAACATCAACATTCGCCGCGTTGCTATTTTAGAAGGCGAAGAGTTAGGTACTTACCTGCACGGTGCTCGCATCGGTGTTTTAGTTGCAGCTAAAGGCGCTAACGAAGAACTGATCAAACACATTGCTATGCACGTTGCTGCAAGCAAACCAGAATATGTTCGCCCTGAAGATGTGCCTGCTGATGTTGTTGAGCATGAGCACCAAATCCAGATGGATATCGCAATGCAATCAGGTAAACCACGCGAAATCGCAGAAAAAATGGTTACTGGTCGTATGAACAAATTCACCGGTGAGATCTCTCTGACTGGTCAGCATTTCGTTATGGATCCAAGCAAAACTGTTGGCGATCTGCTGAAAGAAAACAATGCTGAAATCATTAACTTCGTTCGTTTCGAAGTTGGTGAAGGTATTGAGAAAGTTGAAGCTGATTTCGCAGCAGAAGTTGCGGCAATGAGCAAATAATAACGCTTTGCGTTAATAGAACCGCCTTAAGGCGGTTCTGTTTTGTTACAATCTCCACTGACAGTTTGCTTTTCTTTGAAAAGAGTAAGGCTATCTAAAACCTCCAATTAACTAATCTGCTTAGGACAGAACACCATGGCAACCAATGCAAAACCCGTATATCAGCGAATTTTATTAAAGCTGAGTGGCGAAGCCCTGCAAGGCGCAGAAGGTTTTGGTATCGATGCGAGCGTACTTGATCGCATGGCTCAGGAAATTAAAGAACTCGTTGAATTGGGCATACAAGTCGGTGTCGTAATTGGCGGTGGTAACTTGTTCCGTGGCGCTGGTCTAGCAGCTGCAGGTATGAACCGTGTTGTGGGTGACCACATGGGAATGCTCGCCACAGTAATGAATGGCTTAGCAATGCGTGATGCATTGCATCGTGCTTATGTCAATGCACGATTAATGTCAGCATTTCCACTTAATGGTGTTTGTGATAACTACAGTTGGGCTGAGGCTATTAGCTTATTACGCCATGGCCGAGTTGTTATCTTCTCGGCAGGTACAGGCAACCCATTCTTTACGACTGACTCAGCTGCGTGTTTACGTGGTATTGAAATTGAAGCTGACGTTGTATTGAAAGCGACAAAAGTTGACGGTGTATTTTCAGCCGATCCAACCAAAGATCCTGATGCGGTATTATATGAAAAGCTGACTTATCAGGATGTATTAGAACGTGAATTGAAAGTCATGGATCTTGCTGCATTCACATTAGCCCGAGATCATAATTTACCTATCCGCGTATTCAATATGAATAAACCGGGTGCATTACGTCGGGTTGTAATGGGTGAAAGTGAAGGAACTTTGATTTCTCACGCTTAATACACAGAGACAATGGTATAATTTGGCGTTAACATCTTAAAGTACGCCAATTCATTTATGTCGATATCATAATTTGATATCGTCTGGAAGATAACCAGTTCCCAAGGGTTTATAACGTGATTAATGAAATCAAAAAAGATGCTCAAGAACGCATGGACAAAAGCGTTGAAGCACTAAAAAGCCAAATTAATAAAGTTCGTACTGGCCGTGCGTCTCCAAACCTATTAGATGGTATTGTTGTAGAATACTACGGCGCACCAACTCCATTAAATCAAGTTGCTAACGTTGTGGCAGAAGATGGTCGCACATTGGCAATTACGGTGTTCGATCGTACTTTAGCACCTGCTGTTGAAAAAGCGATTATGGCATCAGATTTAGGCTTAAATCCTTCATCTGCAGGCGCGATCATCCGTGTTCCACTGCCTCCGTTAACTGAAGAACGTCGTAAAGACTTAATCAAAGTTGTGCGTGGAGATGCAGAACAAGGTCGTGTCTCTATTCGTAATATCCGTCGTGATGCTAATGATAAAATCAAAGCATTACTGAAGGATAAAGAAATTAGTGAAGATGATGAACGCCGTTCACAAGATGAAATTCAGAAATTAACTGATATGTTCATTAAAAAAATTGATGAAGCATTAACGCTGAAAGAAGCTGAGTTAATGGAATTCTAATTTTTATTCTTTTTATGATAATGCCACTGAAATGTGGCATTATTTTTGAGCATTTACTGGAAAATAAATGCCTAATATCTTCTTTTTATCACATTATTTATTAAAGTTATCATCTTTCCCCTCATTTATCTCGTCATGCTGATATAATTCCTTTTAATGAAAATGTTATTGATATACTGATTGATTAATAATGAAACAAATAACTATATTAGGCTCAACAGGGTCTATCGGAACAAGTACGTTATCCGTCATTGAAAATAACCCTGATGAGTTTCAGGTGCTTGCTTTAGTGGCTGGAAAAAATGCAACTAAAATGGCGCAGCAATGTCGCGCTTTTCAGCCTAAATATGCGGTGATGTCAGATGAAAAAAGTGCCGGTGAGCTGAAACAATTATTAGCCAATACATCGTGTAAAACGGAAATATTATCAGGCTCTAATGCTGTTAATGAAATTGCTGCATTGGATGAAGCCGATCAAGTGATGTCTGCTATTACAGGGGTGGCGGGGCTTAAGCCTACACTGGCTGCGATAGAAAAAGGGAAAAGAATTTTATTAGCCAATAAAGAATCCCTGATCACGAGTGGTCGTTTATTCTTTGATGCGGTGGCTAAATATGGTGCGAAGGTTTTACCTATTGATAGTGAACATAATGCTATCTACCAAAGTTTACCTACAGGTATTCAAGACAATTTAGGTCATGCATCTTTAGAAGCCCATGGCATCACCAGTATTTTACTCACAGGCTCCGGTGGGCCGTTTCGCTATACGCCTTTAGATGAGCTAGATGCAATGACTCCAGACCAAGCTTGCGCACATCCAAACTGGTCAATGGGGCGTAAAATTTCGGTTGATTCAGCCACTATGATGAATAAAGGCTTGGAATATATCGAAGCTCGTTATTTCTTTAATGCCTCGGAAGCAGAGATGGAAGTCATTATTCATCCCCAATCGGTGATCCATTCAATGGTTCGCTATCGTGATGGTAGCATTATCGCACAAATTGGTGAGCCAGATATGAGAACGCCTATCGCTTATTCCATGGCATACCCTCATCGCACCCAATCGGGTGCGAAAGCATTAGATTTTTTTGAGATACAAGCCCTAGAATTTATCCGTCCAGACTATCAGCGCTATCCTTGTTTAGCACTTGCCATCGAAGCCTCGCAACGGGGACAAGCTTCAACAACGGTATTAAATGCCGCTAATGAGGTTGTTGTTGATGCTTTTTTAAACGAAAAAGTAAAATTCACTGATATTGCTAAAATTAATCGCAAAGTGGTTGAACATTTTGACCTCTCTGAGCCTCAAAGTATCGACGATGTTTTAGAAATTGATAAATTAGCAAGGTTACAAACACAGCAGATTATCGCACAAATTGTATAATGATGATGATATTTACCAGAGTGTGTTTGTTCGTCTTTCTGGCTAATGGTATAGTTGCCAAATCACTAAAGACAATAATGAAAATTAACAGTTCATTACTAAAGCAACCGCTTTAGCAACTTTGAGGCTTTGCCAAAGGCCGTGGAGTCACACGGTTTTTTTGTGCGTAGGTTATCCGAAGAGGACTGTCTGTATCAGTATCAGATTAGCAAAGGGTTAAATTGAGTGAACTTATCCAGTGACGATTCATCCGCATCAAAACCAAAGCATGTTGCCATCATTATGGATGGCAACGGACGTTGGGCAAAAAAACAAGGGAAACTCCGAGTTACGGGCCATCGCGCGGGAATTAAAGCAGTTCGAGATGCGGTTAGCTTTTCCGTCAAACATAAAATTGAATCACTAACGTTATATGCATTTAGCAGCGAAAACTGGAATCGCCCTGAACAAGAGGTGAGTTCTTTGATGGAGTTGTTTGTTTTTGCATTAGATAATGAAGTGAAAAGCCTACACAAACACAATGTCAGATTAACAATTATCGGTGATATCAGCCGCTTTAGTCGTCGTTTACAAGATAGAATAAAAAACTCTGTTGCACTGACTGCAAATAATACCGGACTCAATTTAAATATTGCTGCCAATTACGGTGGACGATGGGATATTACACAAAGTGTACAACAATTAGCGAGTTCCCTCGCAAAAGGGGAGTTAGCTGTCGAAGATATTAATGAAAATGCGATATCCTCACACTTGTGTTTACACGATCAATCACCTGTAGATCTTGTGATCCGCACAGGTGGAGAACATCGTATAAGTAATTTCCTTATCTGGCAAATTGCTTATGCTGAGTTATATTTTACACAGGTTTTATGGCCTGATTTTGATGAACAAGTTTTTCAGAATGCACTTGATGCTTTTGCTAAACGGGAAAGACGTTTCGGTGGTACTACATCGGAAACAGATACTGTAAATCTGGGAGGATAATTTGCTTAAGTATCGTGTCATTACTGCATTAATACTAATCCCTATTGTTATTGCTGCTTTATTTCTTCTTCCTCCCGCAGGATTTGGATTAGTTATTATTGCCATTTCAGGCTTAGCGGGTTGGGAATGGGCTCAATTTATCGGCTGGCATTCTCAAGGTAAACGTATTGCTACTGGTGTTGGATTTGCTGCACTCTTAGTTCTTATGCAAGCCTCGTTACCGGATTTTGATCACCTGCTTGATACAGCAATGATTAAGAATAGCTTATGGGCTGGGCTCTTTTGGTGGGTAGCGGCGATTTTATTAGTTGTCAGTTATCCGAATTCAGCCAATATGTGGAAAAATTCTGTTCTTCTTAAGTTATTGTTCGGTATATTGACGATTGTTCCTTTTTATTGTGGCATGATGGCGCTACGTATGTTGGGATATAGTACAAACTCATATACAGGGGCCTGGTGGTTACTGTATGTCATGTTATTGGTTTGGGCTGCGGACTCAGGGGCTTATGCATTTGGCCGTTTAATGGGTAAACATAAAATGGCACCGAAAGTATCACCGGGTAAAACCTTGGAAGGTCTGGTGGGCGGGTTAATCACTGCAGGTGTTGTTTCATGGCTATTTACGCGTTTCGCACCAATTACTGAAGTGCCTAACCATCTATTACTGATTTCGGGCATCGTGGTGATTGTTTCCGTATTCGGCGATCTGGCTGAGAGTATGTTTAAACGTGTTTCCGGCATCAAAGACAGTAGTCAGCTTATCCCTGGGCATGGTGGTGTGCTAGATCGTATTGATAGTTTGACCGCGGCGATCCCTGTTTTCGCTGGATTGGTGTTTTTAGTTTCTTCTGGCTTTCAAATGTAAAGGTAAGCAATGGGTATCCTGTGGAATCTAGCCGCGTTTATTATCGTTTTAGGTATTCTTATTACGGTACATGAATTTGGACATTTTTGGGTAGCAAGACGCTGTGGCGTTTATGTTGAGCGTTTTTCTATTGGTTTTGGTAAAGCGATTTTGCGTAAAACAGATAAACATGGCACCGAATTTGTCGTTGCATGGATACCTTTAGGTGGCTATGTAAAAATGTTGGATGAGCGTGTCGCCGAAGTTGCACCAGAGCGTCGTCATCTCGCTTTTAACAATAAAACCGTCGGGCAAAGAGCCGCTATTGTTGCCGCCGGACCTATTGCAAATTTCTTATTAGCCATTGTGGCTTATTGGCTTGTTTTTATGATAGGGGTGCCGGCATTAAAGCCAATAATTGCAGATATTCGCCCTGATTCTATCGCAGAACAAGCAAAATTAACGCCAGGAATGGAACTAAAATCCGTTGCAGGTATCGAAACGCCTGATCAGAATGCTGTTCGTTTAGCATTAGTGAGTAAGATTGGTGCAAAAGAGGTGACTTTCGTTGTAACTCAGCCTAACTCTCTTTCTGAGAGTGAGAATATACTGAATTTGCAACAGTGGAATTTTGATCCTGAAAGACAAGATCCTATCGTATCCCTAGGCATCATGCCTGTTGGCGCACGGTTGGACTCTAAAGTTGTAGAAGTAACACCAGACTCTGCGGCTGAAAAAGCAGGTTTACAAGCAGGGGATCGGATCGTTAAAGTCGATGGTCAGCCAATTGATACTTGGCACCCATTTACTTATTTTGTTCGACAAAGCCCCAACAAAACGTTGGAACTGTTAGTTGAACGTAACGGTGCTTCTTTGGTGTTAAATATTACTCCTACAGCAATAGCGCTGAAAGATGGTAGCGAAGTTGGACAAGTGGGTGCGAAGCTACAAGTATTACCGCCAGATGAGCAATACTTGATAATGCAACAATACAACCCATTTTCAGCGTTATATGAAGCATCTGATAAAACATGGCAGTTAATGGGTTTGACTGTCAAAATGATTGGCAAGTTAGTGGTTGGTGATGTCAAGTTAACAAACCTTAGTGGACCGGTTTCTATCGCTAAAGGCGCTGGAATGTCTGCAGATTCAGGTTTTGTTTACTATTTGATGTTTATCGCACTTATCAGTGTCAATCTGGGGATCATTAATTTGTTTCCCCTGCCTGTCTTAGATGGTGGGCACCTGCTTTTCCTGGTTATCGAGAAGATAAAGGGAGGGCCGGTATCTGAGCGTGTACAAGATGTCTGTTATCGTTTCGGTGTTATGGCACTGATGCTGTTAATGGGACTTGCACTTTTCAATGATTTCTCTCGCTTATAATAAAATAAGCAGGGACCGGTTAGGAAAACACAAAACAACGATGGCGATGAAAAAGTTGCTTATAGCGTCGCTGCTGCTGGGCAGCGCCACTGCATACGGTTCAGACGGATTCGTAGTTCAGGACATTCAATTTGAAGGTCTTCAACGCGTCGCCGTTGGTGCAGCATTACTGAACATGCCTGTCCGAGTTGGAGATTCGGTCAGCGATGATGATATTAGTCGAACTATCCGTTCATTATTTGCGACAGGAAACTTCGATGATGTTCGGGTTCTGCGTGACGGAAATGTACTTATTGTTCAAGTTAAAGAGCGTCCAACAATTGCGAGTATTACTTTCTCAGGTAACAAAGCAATTAAAGAAGATATGCTTAAGCAAAATCTTGATGCTTCCAATATCCGTATTGGTGAAACACTTGACCGAACAATGTTGGCTAATATTGAGAAAGGTCTTGAAGATTTCTACTATAGTGTTGGTAAATATAACGCCACAGTAAAAGTTGTTGTGACTCCTCTTCCTCGTAACCGTGTTGATTTAAAACTGGTATTTGCCGAAGGTGTTTCAGCTACTATTCAACAAATCAATATTGTTGGTAATAAAGCATTTAGTACTGCTGAATTAGTTAACCGCTTCCAACTACGTGATGATGTGCCTTGGTGGAACTTAGCGGCTGATGAAAAATATCAGAAACAAAAACTCGCTGGTGACTTAGAGACATTAAGAAGTTTTTATCTAGATCGTGGTTATGCACGTTTTGATATTGAATCCACAAACGTTAGCTTAACGCCTGATAAAAAAGGTATTTATATTACTATTAACCTGAAAGAAGGTGATAAATACACGGTTGAAAGTACCGAAATCAATGGTAATACCGCAGGCTATACCAAAGAGATTGAAGATCTGATCCAAATCGCACCAGGCTCACTGTATAACGGTGCTCAAGTGACCAAAACAGAAAATGAAATTAAAAATCTATTAGGTCGCTATGGATACGCCTATCCACGGGTGATGACAAATCCTGAAATCAATGATGAAAATAAAACGGTAAAACTGCATGTTAACGTTGATGCAGGAAATCGTTTCTATGTGCGTCAAATCCGTTTTGCGGGTAATGATATAACCAAGGACTCTGTTTTACGTCGTGAAATGCGTCAAATGGAAGGGGCTTGGTTAGGTAGCGATTTAGTTGAACAAGGTAAAGAGCGTTTAAACCGTTTAGGTTATTTTGAAACAGTCGAAACGGAAACACAGCGTATTCCGGGATCACCTGATCAAGTTGATATCGTTTATCGTGTCAAAGAGCGTAATACGGGTTCACTTAACTTTGGTGTCGGTTTCGGTACAGAAAGTGGTGTCAGCTTCCAAGTTGGGGTAACACAGGATAACTGGTTAGGAACGGGGAATGCCGTTGCGATTAATGCCAGTAAAAATGATTACTCAACGTATGCTGAATTGTCAGTCACTGATCCTTACTTTACTGTAAATGGTGTCAGCTTAGGGGGTCGTATTTTCTATAACGATTTCCGAGCTAATGATGCAGATTTATCCGGCTATACCAATAAATCTTATGGGTTAGACGGCACCTTAGGTTTCCCTATCAATGAATATAACTCGGCTCGTCTTGGCTTAGGCTATACGCATAACGGCCTGTCACGGATGGAACCTCAAGTGGCGATGTGGCGTTATCTTGAAAGTATGGGGGAAAACCCAGGCTTTGATAAACGCGAATCCTTTAATGCGGATGACTATACTGTCAGCATGGGATGGACATTTAATAACTTAAACCGTGGTTTCTTCCCAACCTCTGGGGCAAGAAGTAATTTAAGTGGGCGTATTACTATACCGGGCTCTGATAACAAGTACTATAAAGTAACTTGGGACGGTATGGCTTATTACCCTCTAAATGAAAAAGAGTCTTGGGTCACCTTGTTCAAAGGTCGTTTAGGTTATGGTGACGGTTTAGGGGGTAAAGAATTACCCTTCTATGAAAACTTCTATGCCGGTGGTTCTGGTACAGTGCGTGGTTTCCGTTCCAATAATATCGGTCCTAAAGCAATTTATTTAGATAAAGATGGTAAGCCAAAACCAGGTGAACCATCTAGCGATGCTATCGGTGGTAATGCTATGGCAGTCGCCAGCTTTGAACTGATCACTCCAACGCCATTTATTGATGATAAATACTCTTCATCAGTCAGAACCTCTGTATTCGTTGATGCGGGTACGGTATGGGATACTAAATGGAGTAGCACTAACTCTAATTGGACTGCTGGTATGCCAGATTATAGTCGTGCTGGCGATGTGCGTGTTTCAACCGGTGTGGCTTTACAGTGGTTATCACCTTTAGGTCCGTTAGTCTTCTCTTATGCGAAGCCAATTAAAGATTACGAAGGCGATAAATCTGAGCAATTCCAGTTTAATATTGGTAGAACGTGGTAGCGATGTAAGTAAAGTTGATGTCTTTTCTATATATTGAGAAAAGACATCTCATATCTGACAAAAAATTTATTTTGGGTTTTAAGGAGTCTATCGTGAAAAAATTGTTATGTGCCGCTGCCCTAGGAATGGCATTGACGATGTCAGCAGGCGCTCAAGCTGCAGATAAAGTAGGTGTTGTGAACATCGGTCAAGTTCTCCAAAAAGTGCCTAACCGTGATGCGGTAGAGAAACAATTGGAAAATGAATTTAAATCACGTGATACCGAATTGCAAAATTTAGGTAAAGCATTACAAACTGCGGTTGAGAAATACCAAAAAGATGCACCAACCATGAATGCGACACAACGTGCTAATACAGAAAAAGATCTGGTTGCTAAACGTGAAGCTTATGCACAAAAAGCACAAGCTTTTGAGCAAGATTTTAGCCGTCGTCAAGCAGAAGAGCGTAATAAAATCATGAAACGTGTATTAGACGCTGTTGATGCTGTAGCGAAAAAAGAAGGTTATGATGTGATTTTAGATGCAAACACTGTTCCTTATTTCGCAGACGGTAAAGATATTACTGCTCAGGTTCAAAAACAGGTTAAATAATAGATGTTTTCAATTCGATTAGCTGATCTTGCTCAGCAATTGAATGCACAGTTACACGGCGATGGTGATATCACTATCGCCGGTCTTGCTTCAATGGGCTTAGCAAATGGTGAACAAATTACCTTTCTTTCCGATAGTCGCTATCGTGAAAAATTAAGTGAATGTCAGGCCGCTGCGGTGGTATTAACAGAGGCTGATCTTCCTTTTTGTCCTGTTGCTGCACTGGTGGTGAAAAATCCTTATCTGGCTTATGCTCAAATGGCTCAGATTATGGATACTACGCCCGCGCCAGCACAAGATATACATCCTTCTGCTGTTATTGCCGCTGATGCTAAATTAGGGAATAACGTCTCAATTGGTGCCAATGCGGTCATTGAGTCAGGTGTTGAGTTAGGTAATAACGTAGTTATTGGTGCAGGATGTTTTATTGGTAAAAAAGCACATATCGGCGATAATAGCCGTTTGTGGGCAAATGTCTCTGTTTATCATGAAGTTATCATTGGTAAAGATTGTTTAGTACAATCTGGTACTGTCATTGGTTCTGATGGTTTTGGTTATGCCAATGAGCGTGGCAATTGGATTAAAATTCCTCAGTTAGGCTCAGTGATCATTGGTGACCGTGTCGAAATTGGTGCATGTACTACCATCGATAGAGGCGCATTAGATAACACAGTTATCGGTAATGGTGTTATCATTGATAACCAGTGCCAAATCGCACATAACGTCATTATTGGTGACAATACTGCTGTGGCAGGTGGTGTCATCATGGCGGGGAGCCTGAAAATTGGGCGTTACTGTATGATTGGTGGAGCAAGTGTTATCAATGGTCACATGGAAATTTGTGATAAAGTTACGGTAACAGGAATGGGGATGGTTATGCGTCCTATCACTGAACCTGGGGTTTATTCTTCTGGCATTCCGTTACAACCGAATAAAGCATGGCGTAAAACCGCAGCCCTGGTGCTGCGAATTGATGAAATGCAAAAAAGGCTAAAGTCGCTAGAACGTCAAGTAGAAAATAGCGACAAGTAACAAGTAGCATCTTTGACGGTTGTTGTTACCTATTTTGCGACCTGCGCGTTAACTCCCTTTTTGAGTCACAGCAGGTCGTGTCATTCTTAATTAGATTCAGTTTTATTAGACAGGAAGAGTATTGCAATGAGTGATAATCATACTCTGCAAATCGAAGAAATTTTAGATTTACTTCCACACCGTTACCCATTTTTATTGGTTGACCGTGTCCTTGATTTTGAAGAAGGGAAATTTCTAAGAGCAGTAAAAAATGTATCTTTTAATGAGCCTTTCTTTCAAGGTCACTTCCCGGGCAAACCTATTTTCCCTGGTGTACTGATCCTCGAAGCAATGGCGCAGGCAACAGGTATTTTAGCATTCAAAAGCGTAGGAAAACTGGAACCCGGTGAACTTTACTATTTTGCTGCTATTGACGGTGCTCGCTTTAAACGTCCTGTCTTACCTGGAGACCAAATGGTTCTTGAGGTTGAATTCATTAAAGAACGCCGTGGCGTTGCACGCTTTAAAGGCGTCGCTAAAGTTGATGGAGAAATTGCCTGCGAAGCTGAGATGATGTGTGCTCGCCGCCGTGAGGTCTAGCTTATGATTGATAAATCCGCAGTAATTCACCCTTCTTCAATTATTGAAGAGGGTGCGGTAATTGGTGCTAATGTTCGCATTGGCCCTTTTTGCGTTATTGGTAGCCATGTTGAGATTGATGAAGGTACAGATATCAAATCTCATGTGGTTATTAATGGCCATACACGCATTGGCCGTGATAATCAGATTTACCAATTTGCCTCTATCGGTGAAGTAAACCAAGATCTGAAATATCGTGGTGAGCCGACCCAAGTCATTATTGGTGATCGCAATCTTATCCGCGAAAGTGTCACTATTCATCGTGGTACGACACAAGGCGGTAATATTACTAAAATTGGCAATGATAACTTATTGATGATCAACACCCATGTTGCTCATGATTGTATCATTGGCGATCGCTGTATTATTGCAAATAACGGTACTTTAGGTGGACATGTCACTTTAGGTGATTATGTGATAATCGGTGGTATGAGTGCGGTTCACCAATTTTGTCAGATTGGTTCACATGTCATGGTGGGCGGCTGTTCCGGTGTAGCACAAGATGTTCCTCCTTTTGTGATTGCACAAGGAAACCATGCCACCCCTTATGGTTTGAATATTGAAGGATTAAAACGTCGCGGTTTTGCAAAAGAAGATCTGCATGCCATTCGTAACGCTTACAAGATACTTTATCGTAATGGTAAAACGCTTGAAGAAGCGCGGGAAGAGATTGCTCAATTAGCCGCAGACAATAATAATCAGTATGTAAAAATATTCAGTGATTTTCTGGAAAATTCAGCAAAATCAAACCGCGGTATTATTCGCTAATTAGGATATGACCTTGTCAGGCCAATCATCTATAAAACAGCGTCCGTTAGTTATCGGCCTTGTGGCTGGTGAAACGTCCGGTGATATCTTGGGCGCGGGATTAATCCGCGCTCTTAAACAAATGCATCCCAATATTCGTTTTGTTGGTGTCGCAGGTCCTTTGATGCAAGCAGAAGGTTGTGAAGCTTGGTATGAAATGGAAGAGCTTGCGGTTATGGGGATCGTGGAAGTACTTGAACGTTTGCCACGATTATTGAAGATCAGAAAAGATCTCACTCAACGCTTTACACAACTTAAGCCAGATGTTTTTGTTGGTATTGATGCTCCTGATTTTAATATCACCCTTGAAGGTCGCTTAAAACAAAAAGGGTTGAAAACTATCCATTATGTCAGTCCATCAGTATGGGCTTGGCGTCAAAAACGGGTTTTTAAAATTGGTAAAGCAACGGATTTGGTTTTAGCTTTCCTTCCTTTTGAAAAAGCGTTTTACGATAAATATCAGGTTCCTTGTCGCTTTATCGGTCATACAATGGCTGATGCAATTGCGTTACACCCTGATAAAAAAGCGGCTCGTGAACACCTAGGTATTGATCAAGAGGCAATCTGTTTAGCTCTGCTACCAGGAAGTCGGCATTCTGAAGTGGAAATGCTCAGTGCGGACTTTATAAAAACAGCGCAGCGATTAAAGCAACAGATCCCCGCATTACATATTGTTGTCCCTTTGGTAAATGCGAAGCGACGGGCACAATTTGAACAAATACATCAAAGTGTTGCCCCAAAACTTGAAATCCAACTCTTAGATGGACAAGCAAGAGAGGCGATGACCGCCAGTGATGCGACTTTATTAGCATCTGGTACAGCCGCCTTAGAATGCATGTTAACGAAATGCCCGATGGTAGTGGGTTATCGTATGAAACCATTTACCTTTTGGTTAGCAAAAAAATTAGTTAAAACGCCCTATGTCTCTTTACCCAATTTATTAGCGGGACGGGAAATAATTAAAGAGTTGCTGCAAGAAGAGTGCACACCAGAAGCACTAGCAGAACAATTACTCCCCCTATTAACGGATGCGGAAAAAGCACAACACTTAAAAGAGATATTTTTACAATTACACTCAGCTATCCGTTGTCGTGCTGATGAGCAAGCAGCGAATGCAGTTTTAGAATTAGCAGGTCAATAATGGAATTTGTCTATCCTAAAGCAAACCTAATTGCTGGCGTCGATGAAGTCGGTCGCGGACCATTGGTGGGGGCGGTAGTTACTGCTGCGGTGATCCTCGATCCAGCTAATCCTATTCAAGGATTAATGGACTCGAAAAAATTGACCGAGAAAAAACGCAATGCGCTTTATGATGAAATAAAAGAAAAAGCATTATGTTGGGCTATTGGACGTGCTGAGCCTGAAGAGATAGATAAACTGAATATTCTTTGGGCAACAATGAAAGCCATGGAGCGTGCTGTCGCGGGATTATCCATAACGCCTGATATGGTCTTAGTCGACGGAAACCGTTGTCCTAACTTGCCAATGGCATCTCAAGCAGTGATTAAAGGTGATAGTTTAGTTCAAGAAATTAGCGCAGCGTCAATACTGGCTAAAGTTACCCGTGATAGGGAAATGGAACAGCTAGATAAACTTTATCCTGATTACGGCTTTGCCAAACATAAAGGCTATCCAACAGCCTTCCATATGGAAAAACTGGCTTCATTAGGGGCAACGCCTTATCATCGTAAAAGTTTTGCGCCTGTAAAACGTGCTTTAAATTTAGTCTAATCCACAGAGTAATTAATAAGATATGGCAGATCCTCGTTTTATCCATCTAAGGGTACACAGCGATTATTCAATGATCGATGGATTGGCAAAAACAGGGCCTCTTGTGAAGAAAGTGGCTTCGCTGGGGATGCCTGCTTTTGCAATTACAGATTTCACTAACTTATGTGGGTTAGTGAAATTTTATGGTGCGGCTCATGGTGCCGGTATCAAACCTATTGTTGGTGCAGATGTCTATCTGGAAACGGAACTATTAGGTGATGAATACGCGCATTTAACCATTCTCGCCCGTGATAATGTGGGATATCAAAACCTAACACTATTGATTTCTGAAGCTTATAAACATGGTTATGGTGCTGCCGGACCGGTTATCAAACAAGAGTGGTTAACAACATATAGAGAAGGTCTCTTGTTGCTTTCTGGCGGTAGAATGGGAGATGTTGGTAAATTCCTACTACGCGGTAATCGAGCTTTAGTTGAGCAATGTCTTGAATATTATCAAACGCACTTTCCTGATAGCTATTATTTAGAGCTTATTCGTACTGGGCGTCCGGATGAAGAGAGCTACTTACACGAAGCTGTAGCCTTAGCATCAGAAAAAGGGCTTCCTGTTGTTGCGACAAATGATGTCCGTTTTCTGGATAGTGATGATTTTGATGCTCATGAAATTCGCGTGGCTATTCATGATGGTTTCACATTATCCGATCCTAAACGTCCTAAACACTACAGTCCTCAGCAATATATGCGCACAGAAGAAGAGATGTGTGAGCTTTTTGCTGATATTCCTGAAGCATTAGAAAACAGTGTTGAAATAGCCAAACGCTGTAATGTGACCATTCGTTTAGGTGAATACTTTCTTCCTCAATTCCCGACCGGGGATATGAGTACAGAAGATTTCTTAATTAAAAAGTCCAAAGAGGGCTTAGAAGAGCGCCTTGCCTTTTTATTTCCTGATCCGCAAGAGAGAGAAAAGCGACGTCCTGAATACGATGAGCGTCTTGAGATTGAACTTAAAGTTATTAACCAGATGGGATTTCCCGGTTACTTTTTGATAGTGATGGAATTTATCCAGTGGTCTAAAGATAACGGTGTTCCTGTAGGGCCAGGACGTGGTTCAGGTGCTGGCTCACTGGTGGCTTATTCGCTTAAGATAACAGATCTCGATCCTCTTGAGTTTGATCTACTGTTTGAACGTTTTCTTAATCCAGAACGTGTATCAATGCCTGACTTTGACGTTGACTTCTGTATGGAGAAGCGCGATAGAGTTATCGATCACGTTGCGGATATGTATGGTCGTGATGCCGTATCGCAAATCATTACCTTTGGTACTATGGCGGCCAAAGCTGTTATTCGAGATGTTGGGCGTGTTTTAGGACACCCTTATGGCTTCGTTGATAGAATTTCCAAGCTTGTTCCCCCTGATCCGGGAATGACGTTAGAAAAAGCTTTTGCCGCAGAGCCTCAGTTACCTGAAATTTACGAAGCTGATGAAGAAGTGAAATCGCTTATTGATATGGCGCGTAAATTAGAAGGGGTAACCCGTAATGCGGGTAAGCATGCCGGTGGTGTCGTTATTTCTCCAACCAAAATTACCGACTTTGCGCCACTTTATTGCGATCCGGAAGGGAATAACCCGGTTACACAATTTGATAAGAATGATGTTGAATATGCCGGTCTTGTTAAATTTGACTTCTTAGGGTTAAGAACGCTGACGATAATCAACTGGGCATTAGAAATGATTAATGCTCGGCGGGCTAAAAAATCACTTGAGCCTGTTGATATATCAGCCATTTCATTAACCGATCAGCGTAGCTTCGATATGTTGCAACGCTCTGAAACCACCGCGGTATTCCAATTGGAATCCCGTGGTATGAAAGATCTGATAAAGCGTCTGCGACCAGACTGCTTCGAAGATATGATTGCGTTAGTTGCACTGTTTCGCCCAGGGCCTTTACAGTCGGGGATGGTGGATAACTTTATCGACCGAAAACACGGTGTTGAAGAGATTTCTTACCCTGATGTTAAATGGCAACATGAGAGCTTACAGCCTGTATTAGAGCCAACTTATGGTGTTATCTTGTATCAAGAGCAAGTGATGCAGATAGCACAGGTACTTGCCGGTTATACCTTGGGGGGCGCGGATATGTTACGACGCGCGATGGGTAAGAAAAAACCTGAGGAGATGGCAAAACAGCGCTCTGTGTTTGAAGCGGGGGCGATTAAAAATGGTGTTGATGGCGAATTAGCCATGAAAATCTTTGACTTGGTAGAGAAATTTGCCGGTTATGGATTTAACAAATCGCACTCAGCGGCTTATGCCTTAGTTTCTTATCAAACGCTCTGGTTAAAAGCTCACTATCCTGCGGAGTTTATGGCGGCAGTCATGACTGCCGATATGGATAATACCGAAAAAGTGGTCGGTCTGGTGGATGAATGTTGGCGAATGGGTTTAAAAGTCCTTCCTCCAGATATTAATAGTGGGCTTTATCATTTCCATGTTAATGATGAAGGCGAAATAGTGTATGGCATAGGGGCCATCAAAGGGGTTGGAGAAGGCCCTATTGAGGCAATTGTCGAAGCGCGTCAACAAGGTGGTCATTTTAAAGATATTTTTGATCTCTGTGCGAGAACAGAAACCAAAAAATTGAATCGCCGAGTGATGGAAAAACTGATAATGTCAGGCGCATTTGATAAATTAGGGCCTCACCGTGCAGCATTAATGTCTTCGCTGGAAGATGCCTTAAAGGCGGCAGATCAACACGCAAAAGCGGAAGCCATTGGGCAATCCGATATGTTTGGTGTATTGGCAGAAGCCCCAGAGCAAGTGGAACGTTCTTATGCCAATGTACCTAAATGGCCAGATCAAGTTGTTTTAGAAGGTGAGCGAGAAACCCTCGGTTTATATTTAACGGGACATCCCATCACCCGTTATCTAAAAGAAATTGAACGATATGCGGCAGGAACCCGTCTAAAAGATTTAGTACCTACCCCCCGAGGTCAGATGGTAAAAGTGGCAGGATTAGTCCTTGCTTCGAAAGTCTTTACCACTAAACGAGGGAATAGAATTGGTATATGTACGTTAGATGATCGTTCTGGTCGTTTGGAAATTATGTTATTTTCCGATGCATTAGATAAATACCAACATCTATTGGAACAAGATCGGATTTTAATTGCTACCGGGCAGGTCAGCTTTGATGATTTCAACGGTGGGCTTAAAATGACAGTCCGCGAATTAATGGATATTAACGAAGCGCGTGAAAAATATGCTCGAGGGCTTGCTATCTCGTTATCAGACAGGCAAATTAATGAGCAATTATTAAATCGTCTTCGCGGCGTTTTAGAACCTCATCGTTCAGGCACGATCCCGGTTCATCTTTATTTTCAAAAGCATGATGCCTGTGCACGTTTGCGTTTTGGTGCAACATGGCGAGTAACGCCGACTGATATGCTTTTGACCGATCTGCGAACTCTGCTGGGTAATGAGCAGGTGGAATTAGAATTTGACTAGAATAGGAATGTTATGAGTCTTAATTTTCTGGATTTTGAACAGCCAATTGCCGAGTTAGAAGCGAAAATCGATTCGCTAACCGCAGTTAGCCAACATGATGAAAAAATTGATATTAATATTGATGAAGAAGTTGCACGCTTAAGAGAAAAAAGTTTAGAACTTACTCGAAAAATTTTCTCTGATCTTGGTGCATGGCAAGTGGCACAACTTGCTCGTCATCCATTAAGACCTTATACCCTTGATTATATTAATCGTGTTTTTACTGATTTTCAGGAGTTGGCGGGTGATCGCGCTTATGCTGATGATAAAGCGATTGTCGGTGGTATTGCTCGTTTAGACGGTCGTCCGGTGATGATCATTGGTCATCAAAAAGGACGTGAAACGAAAGAAAAAATTCGTCGTAATTTTGGTATGCCGGCTCCTGAAGGTTATCGCAAAGCGCTGCGTTTAATGGAAATGGCACAACGTTTTAAATTACCTATTATCACTTTTATTGATACTCCGGGAGCTTATCCGGGGGTGGGCGCTGAAGAGCGTGGACAATCAGAAGCGATTGCTCGTAATTTAAGAGAAATGTCTCGCTTTGGTGTGCCAATTATTTGTACCGTTATTGGCGAAGGTGGCTCTGGTGGTGCTTTGGCGATTGGTGTGGGTGATAAAGTGAATATGTTGCAGTACAGCACCTATTCCGTTATTTCGCCAGAAGGTTGTGCTTCTATTCTATGGAAGAGTGCTGATAAAGCACCATTAGCTGCTGAAGCTATGGGGATCACGGCAAATCGTTTAAAAGAATTAAAATTGATTGATACGGTGATCCCTGAACCTTTAGGTGGTGCTCATCGTCATTATGATGAAATGGCAGCATCACTAAAAGCACAGCTAAAAGCTGATTTAGCGCAGTTAGATGAGTTTGATACAGAAGAACTCACTAACCGCCGTTATCAACGCTTAATGGAATATGGCTATTGCTGATTGAGCGGGTACTTAGCTAGCCATTAAAAAGATCACTCCCCATGCTATAGCATGGGGTTTTTTTTATGGCGAATAGGATCAGGCTATTATCACACCACTATCACTCCAGCTAATTTTTCTTTTATAAAACTATTTCTATTATTAATAGTAATAGCTTGTGATACTTTCATTTTTAATTATATATCAATATGTTAACTCGATCTCAAATATAAGATTTATGTTTATCTTTGCTTAAAAAATACGTAACCCTACCTATGATTTGATAAGGCTTATCGTTAATCAAAGAAGGAAAAGTTATGATTTCATTTAGCAACAAAGTAGGCATTATCACCGGAGGTAATAGTGGTATCGGTTTAGCTAGCGCTGAGAAATTTTTATCACTAGGGGCATCGGTTGTTATTACTGGAAGTCATTCAGGTCTTGGGGAAAAAGCACAAAAGTATTTGCAAGATAAAGGGTTTTCCGCAGAATTTGTACAAATGGATGCCGCCAATGAGCAAGATAATCAACAACTGGTTAAGCATGTAGTAAAACATTATGGCAAAGTGGATTTTTTATTTGCTAATGCGGGGGTTTTAACCGATACCGTTGCTGATAAATTACATTACGATCAATGGAAAAAAGTGCTTGATGTTAATCTTAATGGACTATTTCTTATTAACCGCGCGGTTATTCAACATTGGTTAGAAACTAAAACCACAGGCGCTATTGTTAACTGTAGTTCAATCTGCTCTTTTGTCGGCCAGCATGCATTTCCTGCTTATTGCTCCTCTAAAGGGGGCATTAAATTACTCACACAAACGTTAGCGCTTGATTATGCCAGTCAAGGTATTCGTGTTAATGCTGTTTGTCCAGGCTATATTGATACTCCTTTATTAGAGGGGCGTGAATTAGACAAACAAAAACTCGTCGCTTTACACCCTATTGGTCGGTTAGGTACACCTGAAGAGGTGGCTAATGTTGTTGCCTTTTTAGCAAGTGATGCCGCCTCGTTTGTCACAGGGGCTTCTTATCTCGTTGATGGTGGTTTTACGGCATAATTTAAACCCATGACAGCGATGAGGACAGCATTTTCTTAGTATCGTTATCAGCTTAAGTGAAAAGCTATATTCTGCTTTCTTTTTTATTATGTTGCGGCGAAAGGTTGTGTTCGTGCAAAATGCAATGGAAAGGCTTAACATAACCCATTGAATTCCTCGATAACTGATAATGCTATGGAACTGAAAAATTGTCCTCTTATTAACGAAATTAAACGACAAATTGGCTCTCATTCTCATATTTTAGTGGGTTTTAGTGGTGGAGTTGATTCAACCGTTTTATTGCATGGGTTGGTTTGCTTACGTGATAAATATCAACTTCCTTTAGAATTAACGGCAATTTATGTTCATCATGGATTGAACTCAAAAGCCGATGATTGGCTCACGCATTGCGAACATTTTTGTCACAACTGGCAGGTCAGTTTTATCAGTGAAAGAGTACAAGTCAATGGGAAAGAAGGGGGAATTGAGCAGGGTGCCAGAGAAGCGCGCTATCAAGCTTATCGCCAATATTTACAGCCTAATCAAGTTTTAGTGACGGCACAACATCAAGATGATCAAGCGGAAACTTTCCTATTAGCGCTTAAACGCGGTAGTGGACCGGCTGGGTTGTCTTCAATGCCTGCAAAAATGCCTTTTGAACAAGGGTATTTATTACGACCATTACTTAATATCACACGTGAGCAAATCGAAGCTTATGCACATGAGCACGGTTTATTATGGATTGAGGATGATAGTAATCAAGATGATCGCTATGATCGCAATTTCTTACGTTTACATGTTATGCCTCTATTGACTCAGCGCTGGCCACATTTTTCTCAAGCAGTTACTCGTAGTGCCGCACTGTGTGGTGAACAAGAAGCGCTCTTAGATGAGTTACTCGATGTAGAATTGCAGCAATTGATTGATGAGCATCAGAGTTTAGATATCAATTTATTGTCCCGCTGTAGCGAAATAAAACGTAATGCATTGTTGCGTCGTTGGTTTGCTAAATGTAATAAAAGCATGCCATCAAGATCTCAATTGTCGCGGCTATGGCAAGAAGTTGCTTTAGCTAAAGCAGATGCAGAGCCACGGTTACGTTTTTTCCAAGATGAAGTTAGGCGTTATCAACAACGCCTCTATCTTGTGCCAGTTATGGAAGAACTAACGGATAGGGTTATCGAATGGTCATTATCACAACCTTTAATTTTGCCTAATCAGTTAGGGATATTAGCGGTGAGTCGTGATAGCGGTAAAACAATCTGCAGAGCACCGTTAGCAGATGAAAAAGTGACGGTTCGTTTTGGCTTAACGGCTTCATCTTTACGTATTGTTGGGCGAGATTTGGCCAGATCAAGCAAGAAAATTTGGCAAGAGCTTAATATTGCCCCATGGCAAAGAACTCGTATCCCATTGATTTATTATAACGATACATTAATTGCAGCGGTTAATACTTTTGTGACTTTAGAGGGAAATGCAACAACAGAACAAAGTATAACAATTGAGTGGCAAGCGTCGTAAACAACCGCCAATTACGGCGGTTGTTTATGTAAATAGTTATTCAGATTTGATTATGATAGTGCCAAGTTCGGGATGAGAAAAACTGGCAATAATATCCAGTCGTAAATCTTTTGCACCCTCAGATGTTTTTACTTTCAGATATTCAACTTTTTTACTTAAAAAGAGATCATCTGCGACACCATCAATTTGCTCACCATTATGTAATTCAATATGGAGTGTTAAGCCTCGTTGGCAAGCTAACTCCAAATATTCATAATCATCACAATTAATTGGTTGATATTCTGTATTTGTTGACATATTCCCTCACCACTCGTTCGTGGCGGTATTGCCGCCAGTGAATAATTCAGAATAAAATCATTATGCTGTTATTCGAAGTGATCACAATAGTTATTGTGATAATTTTCTGAAATAGTGCATTCTGCGACAAGATTTAAGAATTTATACTAAAACGTAGTGTAATTATCTTAAAGGGGGTTTTATTCACCCTTTTTGCTTAAAAAAATGCTAAACTAGCATTGAAAACGAGAAATTAGAAAGTACCCAGAACTTAGGGAGTTGATGATGGGGAAAAAACTTTTATTTGCAGCCATTGCTGCAGGGTTATTTATTATGTCAGGCTGCCAGAATAATATTGGCCTGTCACTCGATGGTAAAATTGTTGATCAAACATATAACAGTATTCTACCTTGTGCCGATTGTTCTGGTATCGACACGACTATTCTTGTCAATCAAGATGGCTCTTATGTAATGGAGCAAAGTTACCAAGGCACTTCTGATGACAATCGAAGTTTTTTTGAGTCAGGTACTTGGTCATTAAGTAAAGATAAACTGACCTTGACTAATAGTTATGGCGAGAAGAGTTACTATTTACCTCGTGAAGATAAATTAGTTATGTTGGATATCGATGGTAATGTAATTAATTCGGGTCTTAATTATACCTTAGCAAAGGTTCAACCTAAGCAGTTAGCGGGTGAATTTACCTATTTTGCTGACGCTGGAACCTTTAAAGATTGCCAATCTGGACGTGTCTATGCCGCTGATGGATTAGTATTAGAAAAAGGCTATTTTGCTACAGGCGTTGATGGCGGAACACCTGTCTATCTAGAGGTCAGAGGTTACTATAGTATTCGTCCTTCAATGGAAGATGGACAGTATGATCGTGCATTAGTGGTTACCGATAATAAACCACGCTTTGATCGTCATGGCTCTTGCAATAGCCGTCGTAATAGCAGAAGTTAATTCATTATAAAAAAACCGCTTTAAATAAAGCGGTTTTTTTTACGTTAACAAAAGTGGTAACAGCAGTCGTTAAGTTTGGTCAGTTTAGCCCATAAGGGCTAAACAATATTAAATGGATTAAACCAGTTGCTCTTTAATAAAGGCAACAACATCATTCACATTGACCAGCGATTTATCATCACTACGGCGTGCTTTATACTCAACTTGTTCGTTATCCAGATTACGATCACCAATCACGATGGTGTGTGGTACACCAATCAGCTCCATATCTGCAAACATCACACCTGGGCGCTCTTTGCGATCATCAAATAATACATCAATACCCTGTGCACGTAAGTCAGCATAGAGTTTCTCTGCTACTTCTTTTACACGATAAGAACGATGCATGTTCATTGGTAAAATGGCAACTTGGAAAGGTGCGATAGCATCAGGCCAGATAATACCACGAGCATCGTGATTTTGTTCGATTGCCGCTGCAACGATACGAGTAATACCAATACCATAACAACCCATAGTCACAACTTGGTTATGGCCTTCTTCGTTTTGTACCGTCGCTTTTAATGCTTCAGAATATTTCTTACCTAGTTGGAAGATATGACCGACTTCAATACCACGTTTGATAAGTAAAGTACCTTTACCATCTGGGCTTGGATCACCTTCGACAACATTACGGATATCCGCCATTTCAGCAAGAGGTAAATCACGCTCCCAGTTAATACCAAAGTAGTGTTTACCATCAATATTTGCACCAGCACCAAAATCGCTCATAACAGATACAGCGCGATCGATAATGATTGGTAATGGCAAGTTAATTGGACCAAGAGAGCCTGGACCTGCATTAACAGCTTGGCGGATCTCTTCTTCAGTCGCGAAAACTAAAGGTGAAGCGACAATGCTACATTTTTCTGCTTTTATTTCATTGAGCTCATGATCACCACGGACTAATAAAGCCACTAATTTATGACCACTTTCTTCAGTTGCATGAACAATAAGTGTTTTAACTGTTTTTTCAATAGGCAGATTAAATTGTTCAACTAATTCAGCAATAGTTTTTGCGTTTGGTGTATCTACTAAACGTAACTCTTCTGTTGCTGGTGAACGAGGTGTTGCTGGCATAACCGCTTCTGCTAATTCAATATTAGCAGCATAGTCAGATGCTGTTGAGAATACGATATCATCTTCTCCGCTATCTGCTAATACTTGGAATTCATGAGAGGCACTACCACCAATAGAGCCTGTATCAGCTAATACTGGACGGAAGTCTAAACCAATACGAGTAAAGATATTGCTATAGGCTTGATACATTCTGTCGTAAGTCTCTTGTAGAGACTCTTGAGAGATATGGAATGAATAGGCATCTTTCATGATAAACTCACGTGAACGCATAACACCAAAGCGCGGGCGTACTTCATCACGGAATTTAGTTTGAATTTGGTAAAGGTTGAGTGGTAGTTGTTTGTAAGAGGTGATTTCATTACGAACAATATCGGTCACCACTTCTTCATGGGTTGGACCTAAAACAAAAGGACGCTCACCGCGATCTGTAAAACGCAACAATTCTGGGCCATATTGTTCCCAACGGCCACTTTCTTGCCATAGATCAGCAGGCTGAACAACCGGCATTGAAATTTCAAGTGAGCCTGCGTTGTCCATCTCTTCACGAACAATTTTCTCAATTTTTCTCAGGACACGAACACCGGTCGGCATCCAATCATAAAGGCCAGATGCGAGTTTACGGATCATACCTGCGCGAAGCATGAGTTGATGGCTGACAATTTCGGCATCAGCAGGCGTCTCTTTCAAAGTAGAGAGCAAATAGTGGCTAGTACGCATTATTAGGTTCCATTAGAACAAAAATACTTAGGCTGACTGTCAGGCCAGTCTACATCAATATAAATAGAGAAAGTCTTTAGTCTACCAGTGACTTAGGTTTGCCAAAAGAGGCAAAGCATTTTTTTCAATCTGATTTGCTTAAAGACAAGAAGTTTCAATGTTAGTAAGTGCAAGTTAGCGCGGTTCTATACTAAGAACAAGTGTTTGCTGCCCATTGACTTGCCAACGAATATTAAAATCCAGTAAATGCACGGCATATACTCTATCACTTTGTTCGCTTTTTTTATAAGCAGGACGCGGATCTTGTTGCAATACTTGAGTGATAAATCGCATAAGATGAGGATATTGATGAGAGTAATATTGTAACTGCTGTGTGGCATCTTCAGAAAAAAGAATCTCCATCTCTTCATGAGGAGCATATTGGGCAAAGCCTGCTGTTGCACCAGCAATAGATTCAGCATAGGGAAGGTACGGCTTGATATCAATAATGGGGGTTCCATCAATAAGATCTAGACTGCCTAGTTGCAAGATCACCGATTGCTTTTCAATAATGATATCTTTTAGCTCGACTAATGACATGCCGATAGCATTAGGGCGAAAAGTTGAGCGAGTGGCGAAAACCCCGAGTTTGCTATTCCCCCCTAATCTTGGTGGGCGCACTAATGGATGCCAACCTTGTTGCGCTGTTTGATGAAAAATAAATAATAACCAAAGATGGCTAAATTGTTCTAAGCCCCTTACTGCATCGGGATGATTATAAGGTGTGTGTAGTATTAGCTGGCCTACGCCATCCTGGACTAATCCAGGTTGGCGAGGAACGGCAAATTTCTCTTTATAAGGGCTGATAATATGCCCTATAGATGTTATTTGGTAGCTATTCATTGAGTAATTAATAGTGCTGAACCTTCACAGATTGCCGATTGATAGCAACCCATTCCTGTGACTATTTGGCATTCATGTAATAAAACTGCATTCGCATTTTTATAAGCCGCTTTGATAGCCATTCTTTTTTTCGCAGCAGGTAAGCTTGCGGGTGGATCTTGTAGTGTTTGTCGGCAAGATTCACCGGCAACAACACCTAAATCTTTAAAAGGCGCACCTAAAAGATCTTCTGTTTTTTCAACAATGCGAACAGGAGATAAAGTTTGCTGTTTGGGCTTTTGTGGTTGGCCAGGTTTATTTAAACGCATATCCGTAAACTTAGACTGATCAACATCAGATGATTTCTGCATTGAACAGCCGGTCATAAACAGCGCTATAATGCCAATAAGTAGCAAGCGCATGTGCATGGGTATATCCTCTTTATTATTGTCTATACAAAAATTAAACCGCCCTAATTTAATGCAAATTAGCCCAGTAAAAAAGAGAAAGGCGAACAAATGTCCGCCTTTTTTATTATTAAGTTGAGTTGTGAGATGATTACCAACCTTTTACTGCACCACCGTTAAAAATCTTATTCGCAGCGCTATCAACTTCATCTGTTTGATAAGATTGAATAAATTTCTTCACATTTTCATCATCTTTATTGTCCTCACGGGCAACAATAATATTGACATAAGGTGAATCTTTATCTTCAACAAAAATACCATCTTTTGCTGGAGTTAAGTTAACTTGACTCGCATAGGTTGTATTAATAACCGCTAAGTAGATTTTTTGATCATCTAAAGAGCGCGGTAATTGTGGTGCTTCTAACTCAACTAATTGTATGTTTTTCGGATTTTCAATGATATCCAGTTTAGTCGGTAATAAACCAACCCCTTCCTTTAATTTCACTAATCCTACTTTTTCTAAAAGTAGCAGTGAACGACCTAAGTTGGTTGGATCATTAGGGATAGCCACTTGTGCACCATCGGGTAAATCTGCTAAATCCGTTATTTTTTTAGAATAACCAGCAATAGGGTAAATAAAGGTATTACCTACAGCCGTAATTTTGTAATTACGATCTTTGATTTGTTGATCTAAATAAGGCTTATGTTGAAAGGCATTAATATCAATATCACCACGGCTTAATGATTCATTCGGCATGACAAAGTCATTGAAAGTGACGAGTTCAACATTAAGTCCATATTTATCTTTAGCGACTTGTTTAGCAACTTCAGCAACTTGTTGTTCAGAACCAGAAATAACCCCCACACGGATATGATTGGGATCTTTTTCTTTTTCGCCACAACCTGCTAAAGCTAAAGCACCGACTAACGCACTGACTACAGCAAGTGATTTAAATTTCAATGACATAGATTTACCCTTTCTTTGAACTGGTTAAATAAAAGGTTTCATACAAACTACATTTATTGATTAGATAGTAGATGAATAGAAACCTTTAATTCATTTATTTATGTGTTGTCAGTTTAACTAAACGATCGCCAATAAACTGAATGATAAAAACAAGAATAACAAGTAGTACAATGACGGTATTCATTACTGTGGCATTATAGCCCACATAACCATACTGATAACCAATTTGACCTAAACCACCGGCACCCACAGCGCCCCCCATTGCGGAATAACCGACTAATGTAATGAGTGTAATGGTTGCAGCATTAATTAAACCTGGTAAAGATTCTGGTAATAAAACTTTCTTGATTATCTGCATTGGTGTTGCCCCCATGGCACGAGAAGCTTCAATTAAACCATGAGGTATTTCTAATAAGGTATTTTCTACCATACGTGCAATAAAAGGTGCAGCTCCTACAGTTAACGGAACGATAGCCGCCTGTAAACCAATGGATGTTCCTACTACCATACGTGTAAAAGGGATCATCCAAACTAATAAGATAATAAAAGGGATGGCCCTAAAAATATTAACTAAAGCAGAAATTACTTTATAAGCGGGTGAGTTCGCCATAATTTGCTCTGGTCGAGTCACATAAAGTAAGACACCTAATGGTAATCCAATGACAAAACCAAAAAAGCCTGAGACAAATGTCATGACTAAGGTTTCCCAGATCCCACTAATTAATAAATAAATCATTCCTTCAGACATAACCGAGAACCTCTACTTTCACATGATGCTCTTCTAAAAACGCGATAGACTTTTCTGTGTTACCATTTTTACCGTGTAATTCTGCTAGCATCACGCCAAACTTTACTCCACCGGCATAGTCCATTTGAGAACTTAAAATATTAATATCAGCATCAAAACGACGAGCAACAATAGACATTAATGGCGCATCAACAGATAACCCATTAAATTCAAGCTTTAACAGCGGGAATAAGCCTTCTTCCCACTCTGGCTTCATACGTTCTTTATAATCGTCAGGAATATCCAATTGTAATGTTGATTGAATAAATGCTTGAGAAACGGGTGTTTTAGGGTGAGAGAAAACCTCACTTACCGCATCACTTTCAACTAATTGACCACCACTGATCACGGCAACTTGGTCACAAATACGTTTTACAACATCCATCTCATGAGTGATAAGTAAAATAGTTAATCCTAAACGACGATTAATATCTTTTAACAGTTCTAAAATAGAACGCGTCGTTGCAGGATCAAGAGCACTAGTTGCCTCATCACACAATAAAACGTTTGGTGAATTAGCTAATGCTCGAGCAATCGCAACACGCTGCTTTTGTCCCCCTGATAAATTGGCAGGGTAATACTCTTTTTTATCTGCTAAACCCACTAATTCTAATAACTCATTAACACGTTTATTAATATCTGCACGCGGCGTGTTATCAAGTTCTAGAGGTAAGGCAACATTATCAAATACCGTTCTTGAGGACAGTAAATTAAAATGTTGGAAAATCATGCCAATGCCACGACGTGCTTTGGTTAATTCTTTATCAGATAATTTTGTTAGATCACGACCATCAACCCAAACTTCACCTGATGTCGGCTTTTCTAACATGTTTACACAGCGTATGAGAGTACTTTTACCTGCACCTGACGACCCAATCACACCAAAAATCTGCCCTTGTGGCACATGCAGGTTAATATTTGATAGCGCTTGTATTGAACGCGCTCCCTGCTTAAATACTTTATTTATATTCGTCAGTTTAATCATCTTGTTCTTTATATAAGTAGAATATGGGGCATTCACGCTATTCTGCCCGAGTTAAAATAGATGTTAAGGCGTCTAGACGTCCAAGTCAACAAAAAAGAGCAGAAGCGTAATAGGTAATAATAGTCAATAAAAGAAAGAAAGGTGGATATGCTTCTCTATATAAGAAAAAACATGCGATACTAAGCGCAAATATCTAAAAGGAGTAATGCTGTGAGCAAGGGGATTTCTGCGATTTTTTTAGATCGCGATGGAACGATTAATATCGATCATGGTTATGTATCTGAAATTGATAACTTTGAATTTATCGAAGGTGTGATTGAAGCAATGGCTGAATTAAAAGCCATGGGATATGCTTTAGTGCTAGTGACTAATCAGTCAGGTATTGGTCGAGGGTATTATAGTGAAGATCAGTTTTTACATTTAACTGAATGGATGGATTGGTCTTTAGCTGATCGAGGCGTCGATTTAGACGGCATTTATTATTGCCCACATCATCCAGATGCAATTATAGAAGAATACAAAAAAGAGTGTGACTGTCGTAAACCTGCAACAGGTATGTTTATGGATGCGAAAACACAATTAAACATCGATATGGCATCTTCTTATATGGTGGGAGATAAAAAAGAAGATATGTTGGCAGCAAAAGCGGCTGGCGTTGGGCATAAAATTCTCGTTCGCACAGGAAAAGCGATTACAGAAGAGGCCGAAACTTGTGCAGATTTTGTTCTAGATAGCTTATCCGACTTGCCAAAATGGCTTAAAAGCCACAAAAAATAGGCACTTCGTTTAATTAACCAACAAACAAACATTTTTTTTCAAAAAACTATTGCCAGCCTCA